>JAJYFF010000005.1 GCA_021785405.1 Pseudomonadota bacterium
TCGAGAATCAGCATCATCGAGGAGACGGCCTCGGCTTTGAACCCGGTTCTCGCGACCAGGGTATCGACGTCCGCCGGATCGAAGCCGAGCGCATCTAACAGGATTTTGTGATCCTTGTCCATGCCCGAGGCGGCCGCCGCGTCGGGACCGCCGTCCGCCGGCGCGGGCGGCGCAACCCCCGAATTATCCGCGAATCGCAGCTCCCGCAGCACGTCGTCGGCGCTCTCGGTCAACGTCGCGCCCTGGCGAATGAGCGCATGGCAGCCGCGAGTGAGGGGGTTGTGAATCGAGCCCGGGATCGCGAAGACCTCCCGACCGTATTCGCCGGCGAGGCGCGCGGTGATCAGGGAGCCGCTGCGACGCGCCGCTTCCACGACCAAGGTGCCGAGCGCGAGCGCCGCGATCAAGCGGTTACGTTGCGGGAAGTGCTCCCGCCGGGGCGGCGTACCGAGCGGAAATTCGCTGATCAGCGCTCCGCGCGTCGCGATCGATGCGCCGAGCGGCGCGTTCTCGCCCGGGTAGAGCACGTCGATCCCCGAACCGAGGACGGCCACGGTCGCTCCGCCGCCGGCGAGCGCGCCGCGATGCGCGGCGGTATCGATGCCCATCGCGAGTCCGCTGGTTATTGTAAGTCCTTGTTGAGAAAGATATTTAGCGAACGCAAACGCGGTGTCCAGGCCCTGGGCGGTCGGATTTCGGCTGCCGACGATCGCGAGTTGCGGTGCGGCGAGCGCCGCCACGGAGCCGTCGACATAGAGGGCGATCGGCGCATCGCCGGTCGCGCGCAGCAAGCTCGGGAACCGGGCGTCGGTGACGCCGAGCAGGGCGTGATTCGGCGCCTCCAGCCAGCGCCGCTCGGCCGCGGTGGGTTGCGCCGCGTCGGATGCGAGGAACGCGCGCGTCGCCGGCGCGAGGCCCGCGCGGGCGCGCATCGCATCCGAACCGCCGAGGATCCCGGCCGGTCCGCCGAGCGTCTCCAG
This sequence comes from Pseudomonadota bacterium, assembly GCA_021785405.1. Classification (GTDB taxonomy): domain Bacteria; phylum Pseudomonadota; class Gammaproteobacteria; order Steroidobacterales; family Steroidobacteraceae; genus Bog-1198. The sequence continues at coordinate 981 of JAJYFF010000005.1, forward strand.
CGCGGTCGTGAGTTGCGGCACCGTGAGCTGCGGCGCGCGCGTGAGCGTCGCCCACGCGAGTCCTTCGTCGGTGATCGGCATCCGCCGATTATCGCCGATCGCGCCGCGCCGGGTCGCGGGCGTGAACTCGCCTCAATGCGGAGATTTGCCCAAAATTTCGCGCATCTTCGGCGATTCTAGGGATTTTGGACGCGATCGCCGACCCGGATGATGTTGGTTGCTTCCATGATCAGACCGTAGCTGACCCGGCGGAAGGTCTTGAACACCATGAACGTGCCACTGCGTTCGTTCGGCAGATGCACTTTCGGCGCGAAGAACGTCGAGACGCCCCGCAGGTAGCCCTTGCTGACGTCGTCGTGCACCACCGCGCCTTCCTTGAACACGGAGAGCACGTCGCCCGGGGCGAGTCCGTCGCGCGCGCCGCGATTGATCACGACCACTTCGTATTGCCCGATCATCGTCACGCCGTCGGTGACCGCCAGGATCCGCGCGGACACCGGCTCGCTCGGCGCCCGCGGCTCGAAGTCCAGCGGTAGTTCGCCCTGGCTCGGGATCAGCCGGTCGCCGGGTTCGGTCTCGCGCGCCGAGCGCGTCATCACGAGCGTCGCGGGATGGCCGAGCCGGGTCAGGCGCGCCGAGCCGGTATAGATCCCGTTGTAGCCGAGGATCTTGCCGCTCCCCGGGTCGCGCAGCGCGGCGCCGACGTGGACCAGGTCGAAGCTCATGCCGGGATGCACCGGGCCGCGCAGACGGCGCGCATAGATCGTGTTGCCCTGCGCCATTGCCGCATGGTCGTTCAGCGCCGCGAGGACGTAGGGGGCGTGACGAATCTGGTCTCGCGACAGCACCACCGCCTTCGTCATGAACGCGTGCACGGTCTCGTACGGGATCGTGGTGATCGCGGTGGCGAGCGGCGAGCTGCGCACCTGGGGTTCGAGCTTCACGACCCCGCCTTGCTCGCGCGTGGACGCCGCGCTGCCGCGCTGCAACACGAGCTGCGGCTGGCCGGCCACGTAGATCAGCCGCAACGTGTCGCCGGGATAGATCAGGTGGGGGTTGTGGATCTGCGGGTTCGAGTGCCAGATCTCCGGCCAGTACCACGGGTCGCGCAGGAACAGCTTGGCGATGCCCCAGAGGGTGTCGCCGCGCTTGACGACGTAATGACTCGGCGCGTTCGGCGCGAGCACGACGCCGTTCGCTTCCGCGGCGGACGCACGCACGCCGGCGCCGGCGCCGGCGCCGAGGGCGATTCCGATCATTAACGTGGCCACCCACCGGCGGCGATTCGAGAGGGGCCGGTTCGTCTGCGACTGCATTCGCGTTGCTCCCTTGGCGCGCCGGATTCGCGGCGCTCAGTCGACTGATATACTGTGAGCCGGTTCGGTAAAACCGGGACGTGGTGCTCGATTTCTGGTGTTGAGCTGCACTTCGGCGAGGCCCCGTCGGCGCGCATTAAGTTAAGCGGTATGCGAACTTTAGCAATATTTCCCGGTTAAAAACACGACGTTGCTCTCAATACTTCGATGACCAAGCTCGCGATTCTGGAATACCCGGATCCGCGCCTTCGAACCAAGGCGGTTCCGATCGACGCCGTCGACGACGCGGTGCGTCGCCTCGCGGACGACATGCTGGAAACGATGTATGGGTCGCGCGGCATCGGCCTCGCGGCCACCCAGGTCGACGTGCACCGGCGGCTGCTGGTCTGCGACGTGAGTCCCGAGCACAACCGGCCAGTGGTTCTCGTGAATCCCGAACTCGTGCTGCGCGAGGACCCCGCGCTCTGCGAAGAGGGTTGCCTGTCCTTGCCCGGGATCTACGCGAGCGTGGAGCGCGCGCAACGGATCCGCGTGCGGGCGCTCGGACGGGACGGCGCGCCGTTCGAAATGGACGCCGAGGGACTCGGCGCGATCTGCATCCAGCATGAAATGGACCATCTGGAAGGTCGCCTGTTCGTCGACTACTTGTCGGAGCTCAAGCGTCAGCTGATCCGTCGGCGTCTCGAGAAGGAACGGCGGCAGCGCGCGACCACCGGCGAGCGCCGCGCGCGCGCGACCGTGACCTGAGCGTCTTGGCCATGCGCGGCAGCCGGCTGCGCGTCGCGTTCGCCGGGACGCCCCCGTTCGCCGTGCCCACGCTGGACGCACTGTACCGGGCCGGTCACGAGATTCGCGGCGTATTCACCCAGGCCGACCGGCCGGCGGGCCGGGGCCGCGTGCTGCGGCCGAGCGCCGTGAAGCAACGGGCGCTCGATCTCGGATTGCCCGTCGAGCAGCCGACGAGCTTCCGCGCGGCCGAGGCGATCGACGCCTTGCGCGCTCTCGAGATCGACGTCTTCGTCGTCGTCGCGTACGGCTTGATCCTGCCGCCCGCAGCGCTCGCGGTCCCCCCGCTCGGTTGCTTGAACGTCCACGCCTCGCTGTTGCCGCGCTGGCGCGGCGCGGCGCCGATCCAGCGCGCGATCCTCGCCGGGGATGCGCTGACCGGCGTGTCGATCATGAGCATGGACGCCGGGCTCGATACCGGCCCGGTGTTCGCGACCACGCCGGTCGACATCGGACCGGCCGACACGGCGCAGTCGCTCGCCGACCGGCTCGCGGTCGCGGGCGCCGCCTTGCTGTGCGCGACGCTCGAATCGCTCGCGCGGGGTCAGGCGAGCGCGACACCGCAAGCGGCGGCCGGCGCGACCTATGCCGGCAAGATCGACAAATCCGAGGCGATGATCGACTGGCGGGCCGACGCCGCCGCCATCGAGCGGCGCGTGCGAGCGTTCGTCCCCTGGCCCGTCGCCGAGACCGTGTGGCGGGGCGAGCGATTGCGGATCCTGCAGGCGACGCTCGCGGCCGGCGACGCGGGCGCCGACGTCGGCCCGGGAACGCTCGTCGCCACGTCGGCGCAGGGCATCGACGTCGCCTGCGGCCGGGGCGTGCTGCGAATCCAGCGCCTGCAGCGGCCCAACCGCAACCCGGTCGATGCCCGCGCGTTCGCGAACGCCGGCGTGCTCGTCGGCGAACGCTTCGGCGCGCCATGAGGACCGGCGTCTCGGCGCGCCTGCCCGCCGCGCGCGCCGTCGCCGGCGTCGCGACGCGCGGTGTGAACCTCGACGCGGCGTTGAGCGAGGCCTGTGCCGCCGCCGACCCGGGCGATGCGCCGACGATCCGTTCGCTCGCGTACGGGGCGGTCCGGGGATACTTCCGCCACGAGGCACTGCTCGGGGCCGTGTGCGATCGACCCGCGCGGCGTCTCGATCCCCTGGTTCGGGCGCTGCTGTCGGTCGCCTGCTACGAACTCGAGGACCGGCGCAGCCCCGACTACGCGATCGTGGATGCCGCGGTGGAGACCGTGCGTGCGGCCGCCCTCGGCCGATCGGCGGGGTTCGTGAACGCGGTCCTGCGCCGCTACCTGCGCGAACGGGCGGCGATCGACGCGCGGATCGCGCGCGATCCGGCAGCGCGCCACGCGACGCCCCGGTGGCTCGCGGCGCGATTGCGCGCCGACTGGCCGGACCGCTGGGAATCGATCCTCGCGGCGCTCGACGCGCAGGCGCCGATGTGGCTGCGGGTCGATGCGCGCCGGACGACCGCGGCGCGCTACCTCGAGTCGCTGCACGCGTCGGGTCTCGGCGGGCGCCTCGAACCGCGCGTGCCCTTCGCCGTCGAGGCCGATCCCCCATGCGACGTCGCGCGCCTGCCGGGTTTCGCGGACGGCGTCGCGTCGGTGCAGGACCTCGGCGCGCAGTGCGTCGTATTTCCGCTCGACCTGCGGCCGGGCTTGCGTGTCCTGGACGCGTGCGCGGCGCCGGGCGGCAAGACCGCGTTGATCGCGGAGCGACAGCCGGCGCTCGCGCGGCTCGTCGCGCTCGACGTCAACGCCGGCCGACTCGAGCGGATCCAGGAGAACCTGCGTCGCGGCGGGCTCACGGCGCAGGTGCTGTGCGGGGATGCGAGCGAGCCGTCGGGGTGGTGGGACGGCGAACCGTTCGATCGGATCCTGCTCGACGCGCCGTGTTCGGCGCTCGGCGTGATTCGCCGCCATCCGGACATACGGCTACGTAAGTCCCCGGTCGATCTGGAGAAATTGCCTTTGCTGCAGGCGCGTCTGCTGCGCGCGTTATGGCCGCTGCTCGCGCCCGGGGGGCGACTGGTCTACGCGACCTGTACGCTCGTGAAAGCCGAGAATCACGGGGTTACCGCCGATTTCCTGGGCTCGATCGCCGACGGCGACCGCGTCGATCCGGCCTCCTGGCCCGGTTGGCCGGCTCTCGGGGTTGGCGACGCACGCGCGGGCGTGCAGATCTTCCCGGGTGAGGCGGGGGCCGATGGCTTCTATTATGCTGCCCTGAGCAAGCGATGACGTCCCGCCCGCCACACTCGAGTCGAACGGACCCCGTCCCGGCGCCGCTGGGGACCGGCGCCGCCCGCGCTCGGCCCGTGTTCCTGATCGCCGCGCTGCTGCTTGCGTCGCTGGCGCTCGCGGACGGCCTCGCCGGTTCGTTCGTGGTGCAGTCCGCGCGGCTCGCCTTGCGCGGCGGCGTCTATCATCTGGACGCGCGCTTCAAGCTCCCGATCGATACCGCGGTCGAGCATGGTCTGTCGGCGGGCGTGCCGCTCGCGCTGGAGGTCGATCTCGAGATCAAGCGCGAGCGCCGGTTCCTGCCGGACTCGACCGTCGCCGAGCTCACGCAGCGCTACCAGCTGCAGTTCAACGCGGTCAGTGCGCGCTACATCCTGCGCAATCTGAACAGCGGCCAGCAGGAGTCGCTCCCGACGGTCGGCGCGGCCTTGGAGGAACTCTCGACGGTGCAGGACCTGCCGGTGCTCGACCAGTCCTTGATCGCGACGCCCGGGACCTACGAGGCGAGCGTGCGCGCGAAGCTGGACTACGGCACCGTTCCCCTGACGCTGCGCATTCTGATGTTCTGGGTCGACGATTGGCATCGTGAGAGCGACTGGTACACGTGGACGCTAAAGCCGTAGCCCGCCGATACGGCGCGAGCGTGCTGATCGGCGTCGGCGTCGCGCTATGGATCGTCGCGCTGTGGATGCTCGCGGCGGCGGCGCAGAATTCGGAGAAATTCGATCAGTGGCTGCCGTGGATCCTGCTGGTGAACATTGCCGGCCTGTTGACCCTGTGCGTGCTGCTGATCGGCAAGCTCCTCGGCTTGCTGCGCGAATACCGGCGGCACGTGCCGGGATCGCGGCTCAAGGCCCGCACGGTCGCGGTCTTCAGCGTGCTCGCGGTCGGCCCGATCCTCGTCGTCTTCTACTTCGCGCTGCAGTTCCTCAACCGGGGTATCGACAGCTGGTTCGAGCTCGAGGTGAGCCAGGGACTCAAGGACACCCGCAACCTGTCGCGGGCCGCACTCGACTCGCGCGTCCGTGATTTCCGCCGCAGCACCGCGGCGATCGCGCATTCGCTCGCGGGGCAGTCCGACTTCGATCTGATCGCGACGCTCGACCGGGCGCGGCGCGAGAGCACCGCGATGGAATTCACCGTCGTCGGCCCGCGGATGCGGATCATCGCGACCAGTTCGGATCGCCCGCTCGACTCCCTGCCACTGCCCGCGACCCGCGCGATGCTGCTCGCGGTGCGCCGCGGCGGATCGTATGCGAGCTTGGACACCGACTCGACCGGCGGTTACGTGATCCGCGCGGCTGCGCCGATCGACAACAACGGGGATCCGGAGTCGCGGGTGCTCATCGCGTTGTACCCGGTGCCGAAGCAGTTGAGCGAGCTCGCGGACACGGTGCAGCGTTCGTACACCCAGTACGCGAACCTGGTGCAGTTGCGTCGTCCGCTGAAGTCGACGTTCATTCTGATCCTCACGTTCGTGGTGCTGCTGTCGCTGATCGCCGCGGTGTACGGCGCGTTCTTCGCCGCGCAGCGCCTGGTGCAGCCGGTGCAGGACCTGATCGCCGGCACCCGCGCGGTCGCCCGCGGGAATTTCGATACGCAATTGCCGCTGCCGTCGCGCGATGAGCTCGGCTTCCTCGTGACCTCGTTCAACGAGATGACCAAGCGGCTCGCGCGCGCCCGGCTCGAGGCGAGCCGTGGCCAGCAGGCGGTCGAGGCCGAGCGCGCCAGTCTCGCGGTGATCCTCGCGCGTCTGTCGACCGGCGTGATCGCGCTCGAGCCCGACCTGCGGGTGCGCACCGCGAACCAGGCCGCCAGCGCGATCCTGGGCGTCGATCTGGAGAATGCGGTCGGCCGCCCGTTCGACGAGTCGATCAGCGACGCGCCGCTGTTCCGCGAGTTCCTGAGCCCGGTGATGCACCGCCTCGCGGCCCGGGAACGGGACTGGCGCGAACAGCTCGACCTGCCCTCGGAGGGCGGCCGGCGGGTGTTGATGTGCGCGTGCACGGCGTTGCCGAACGATCTGGGCACGGAGCCCGGCGTGGTGCTCGTCTTCGACGACATCACGACGCTGCTGCAGGCGCAGCGGGACGCGGCGTGGGGCGAGGTCGCCCGCCGGCTCGCCCACGAGATCAAGAACCCGCTGACGCCGATCCAGCTGTCGGCGGAGAGAATGCGGCGCAAGTTCCTCGGCAGCATGAACCCGCAGGACGCGCAGGTGCTCGAACGCGCGACCCATACGATCGTCGCGCAGGTCGACGCGATGAAGCAGATGGTCAACGCGTTCAGCGAATACGCGCGCGCGCCGGACCTGCATTTCGCGCGTTTCGACCTCAATCAGCTCGTCACCGAGGTCGTCGACCTGTATCGCGCGCAGGCGTACGACGTGCAGCTGCGGCTGCACCTGGACGAGCAACTCCCGGAGATCTCGGCCGACCGGATGCGGATCCGGCAAATCCTGAACAATCTGGTCACGAATTCCCTCGAGGCGCTCGAGGGGCGGCAGAACGCCTGCATCGACGTCGAGACGCACAAGACCGAAGAGGGCGGCACGCCGACCGCCTCGGTCGTGGTCGCGGACAACGGACCGGGGTTCCCGCGCGAGTCGATCGGGACGATCTTCGACCCGTACGTGACCACCAAGCCGAAGGGGACCGGTCTCGGCCTGGCGATCGTCAAGAAGATCGTCGAGGAACACGGCGGGCGCATCGAGGCGGATAATCGGAACGTGGGCGGAGCCCGTGTCAAAATCGTTCTGCCGGTCGGCGAGAGCGGACGGCTGGCCGGCGCGCGTGAGCCGCGCAAGGTCGAAAAGAGGAGAGAGCGCGTATGACCGCGTCGAGAATCTTGGTAGTGGACGACGAGGAGGATATCCGCGAATTGCTGCAGGAGATCCTCACGGAAGAGGGTTACGAGGTCGACGTCGCCGCGACTGCGGCCGAGGCCCGCGCGGCGCGCGCGGCGCACGTTCACGATCTCGTGCTGCTCGACATCTGGATGCCCGATTCGGACGGAATCACGCTGCTGCGCGAGTGGTCCGAGACGCGCCGGGATGAATGCCCGGTCGTGATGATGTCCGGCCACGGGACCGTCGAGACCGCGGTCGAGGCGACCCGGCTCGGCGCCTTCGACTTCGTCGAGAAGCCGCTCTCGCTGACGAAGCTCCTGCGCACCGTCGAGCGCGCGCTCGAGGCGGGCCGGCGCAAGCGCGTCGCGATGCGCACGCATCCGGCGGCGCTGTCGGTACCGATCGGCAAAGGCCGGGCGTCGCAGCTGTTGCGCGAACGCGTGCAGCAGGCGGCGACCAGCGATTCCCCGGTGCTGTTCATCGGCGAAGCCGGCTCCGGCCGCGAGGCGCACGCCCGTTATCTGCACAACTTGAGCGCGCGCGCGGACCGTCCGTTCGTCGTCGTGGTCGCGGCGAGCCTGGAGGCCGACCCCGCGCCGGCGTTGTTCGGCCTCGAGAGCGACGGTCGGGTCGAGGCGGGAGCGATCGAGCGGGCCGCGGGCGGAACGCTGTACCTGAGCGGCTTGGAAGACCTGAACACGCAGGCGCAACGGCTGTTGCTCGGCGCGCTCGAACAGCGTTCGTACCGTCGGGTCGGCGGCCGCGCGGATCTGCCGCTCGACGTGCGCTGGGTCGGCTCCGCGGTCGACGGCTTCGATCAGCGCATCGGCGCCGAGCCGTTCCGCCGCGACCTGCTCACCCATCTCGGCGTGATCACGCTGCGCGTGCCACCGTTGCGGGATTACGCCGAGGACGTACCGGATTTGCTGCGCTTCTACGTCGACCGTTTCGTCGATGAGCAGCACTTGCCGTTGCGGCGGTTCAGCGTCGCCGCGCAAAACCGGCTGCGCAACTACCCGTGGCCCGGCAACGTCGATGAACTGAAGAACCTGGTGAAGCGCGTGCTGATCCTCGGCAGCGGCGAGGAGATCAGCCTCGAGGAGGTGGAGCGGGAGCTCGCCGACAAGCGGTCGGCGGACGAACCGCTGGTCAAGCAGGACCTGCTCGCGCTACCGCTGCGCGAGGCCCGCGAGCAGTTCGAGCGCGCCTACCTCCAGCAGCAGCTGCTGCTGTGCGGCGGCAAGGTCGGGCAGCTCGCGAAGCGTGTCGGGATGGAGCGTACCCACCTGTATCGCAAACTGCGCGCGCTCGGCGTCGATTTCCGCCAGCTCGGCGACGATTGAGGGAACGCGCGGCGCTCAGCCGCCGACGCGGATCACGAGCGCGCGGATGTGCGCGGCGCGCAGCACGTCGCGGATGTGATTGAGCTGTTGCAGGTTCGAGATCGGGCCGATCCGGATCCGGTGCCAGGTATCCTTGTCCACCGAGACCTTCTGGACCGTCGACTCGATCCCCTGCAGCGCGAGCTGCGCGCGGATCCGGTCCGCATCCGCGAAATGCTTGTAGGAGCCGGCCTGGATCACGTAGGTGCCGGGTCGGGTCTCGGGCGCCGGGCGGACGTCGGATTTCGCTTCCTTGGTGTCGTTCGGGACGACGACCTCCAGGTTCGGCAGGATCTTGTAGAAGTCGTAGGTACTCGCCGCGGGCGCCGTCGTGGCGGCGTGCCCTCGCTTCGCCGCCGGCTTCGTGGTCGCGACCGCACTCGCGGCCGTCGACGCGGGCGCGGCGGCCGGCGGGCTCGGCCGCGTCGACCGTCGATCGTGCCAGTGAACCGCGGCGGCGATCGCGAGGCCGATCGCGAGACCGATCGCGAGACCGGTCCCCGCGGAGGGACCGGCGTTGCGCGGGCCGCGTCGCGGCGCCCGTCGCGGCTTGTAATCGCGGGTCATCGATCCGCGCCTACATCGTCTGCGGCGCGCCGACGCCGAGCAACTCGAGCCCGTTGCGCACGACCGTTTGCGCCGCTCGCGCGAGCGCGATCCGCGCATCGCGCAGCGCCGGATCCTCGACGAGGACCTGATGCGCGCTGTAATTCGTGTGGAAGTCGTTCGCGAGGTCGCGCAGATAGTGAACGAGGACGTGCGGAGCGCGCTGCGTGGCCGCCTGTTCGACCATCTCCGGATACAGCGACAGGCGCTTGATCAGCGCGACCTCCTGCGGTTCGCCGAGCCGGTCGAGGCTCGCGAGGCCGCGCGCCTCGTCGTGCTCGAGGCCGCGGTCGCCGAGTTGGCGCATCAGACTCGCGACGCGCGCATGCGCGTACTGGATGTAATAGACCGGGTTCTCGTTGGTGCGCGATTTCGCGAGTTCGAGATCGAAGTCGAGATGCTGGTCGTTGCTTCGCATCACGTAGAAGAATCGCGCCGCGTCGTTGCCGACGTCGCGGCGTAGCTCGCGCAAGGTCACGAACTCCCCGGAGCGCGTCGACATCTGCGCCTTCTCGCCACCGCGGTACAGGGTCACGAACTGCACCAGGCGGACCTCGAAGCGCTCGGGCGGGCCGCCGAGCGCGATCAACCCGGCGCGCAGGCGCGCGATGTAGCCGTGGTGGTCGGCGCCCCAGACGTAGAGCAGGTGATCGTAGCCGCGCTCGAGCTTGTTGAAGATGTAGGCGATGTCGGACGCGAAATAGGTCTTCACGCCGTTTTCGCGGACCATGACCCGGTCCTTCTCGTCGCCGAACGCGGTGCTGCGGAACCACAACGCGCCGTCCTTGCGGTACGCATGACCGGCCCGCTCGAGCGCGCCGAGCGCGCGGTCGATCGATCCGTCCGCCGCGAGGCTGCGCTCGGAGAACCAGCGCTCGAACGCGACGCCGAACTCGCCGAGATCGTCCTTGATGTCGCTGAGGATGTCGGCGAGCGTGAAATCGAGCACTTGCTGGAAGGACTCGGCGCCGAGCAGGTCGCGGCAGCGCCCGATCAACGCGTCGACGTACGCGTCCTTGTCGCCGCCGTCGCTCTCGTCGGGTGGCAAGTCGCGGAACAGGGCGGCGGCGGGCCGGCGCAGCGTGTCGCCGACCGACGCGCGCAGCGCGGCGGCGATCGCGGCGATGTAGTCGCCGCGGTATCCGTTCGCCGGAAACGCGATCCGTTCGCCGCAGACCTCCAGGTAGCGCAACCAGGTGCTCGCCGCGAGGATGTCCATCTGTCGGCCCGCGTCGTTCACGTAGTACTCGCGGTCGACGCGCCAGCCGGTCGCCTCGAACAGATTGGCGAGCGTCGCGCCGTAGGCCGCGTGCCGTCCATGTCCGACGTGCAGCGGCCCGGTCGGATTCGCCGAGACGAACTCGACTTGCACCCGCTGGCCTTCGCCGGTGCGGGAACGGCCGTAGGCGCGTCCCGCGGCGAGTACCCGCGCGATCTCGTCCCGGTAGGCGCCGTCGCGCACGAAGAAGTTCACGAACCCCGCGCCGGCGATCTCGACCTTCGCGATCGCGGGGTGAGCGGGTATCGCCTCGAGGAGCGTCGCGGCCAGGGCACGCGGGTTCTGCCGGGCGGCCTTCGCGAGACGCAGCGCCAGGTTGCTCGCGAAATCGCCGTGCGCGGCGTCGCGCGTGTGCTCGACCTCGACGTCGATTGCGCGGGCAGCCGCCGGCACCCGGTCTTCCGGCAGCGCCGCCAGTGCTTGCCGCAGCAAAGCTTCGATCGTTGTCTTCACGCGCGATTCCGTCTCGTCGTCCGCTGATCTCAGGCTGCGCAGTTTACCCGAAACTCGTCAATCGACTTCCAGAGGATCGACGTCGAGCGACCAACGCAAGCCGTGCGGCGCCGGCAGATTCTCGACCTGCGGCAACCAGTCACCGAGGAACCGGTGCAGCGCCGACCGATCGCCCGCCTCGATCAGCAGATGCGCGCGGTGGCGGTCGGCGCGCCGCGCGAGCAGGGCGTTCGCCGGCCCGAGCACGTTGACGCCGCGGTCCCCGCCGAGCAGGGAGCTTGGCGCGAGTCGCGCGGCGGCGCGCAGGAACGTGTCGACCCGCGCCGGGTCCTTCGCGTCGGCGCGCAGCAGCGCGAGGCGCGCGTACGGCGGCCAGCGCGCTGCGCGCCGCTCGGCGAGCGCTTGCGCCGCGAACGCTTCGTAGCCGGCGTCGATCAGCAATCGCAGCAGCGGGTGATCGGGGAATTCCGTCTGGATCAGCACCTCCCCGGGACGCGCACCGCGTCCGGCGCGTCCGGCGACCTGGATGATCGTCTGCGCGAGCCTTTCGGCGGCCCGGTAGTCGGTCGCGAACAAGCCCTGATCCGCGTCCAGGATCACCACCAGGCCGATCTCGGGGAAGTCGTGCCCCTTGGTCAACATCTGCGTCCCCACCAGGATCCGCGCGTCGCCGCAGCGGACCCGCGCGAGCAGTGCGTCGATCGCACCCCGCGTCGCGACGGTATCGCGATCGAGACGCGCGACCGCGTGGCCCGGGAAGAGCCGGGCGAGGGTCTCCTCGATGCGCTCCGTCCCGTGCCCCACCGGATGCAGGTCGCGGCCGCAGGCCTCGCAGTGGCTCGCCGGCGCGCGCTGCGCGCCGCAATGATGACAGCGCAGCACCGCGGGATGCCGATGCACCGTCAGGCGCGCGTCGCAATGCGCGCAGGTCGCGACCCAACCGCAGGCGGCGCAATACAAGGTCGGCGCGTAGCCGCGGCGGTTCTGGAACACGATCACCTGCGCGCCAGCCGCGAGATGCGTCGCGATCGCGGCGATCGCCGGCTGGGAGAAGCCGTGATCGACCGCGTGGCGGCGCAGGTCCACGAGACGCATCCGGGCGGCCCTCGCGGCGCCGGGCCGCTCCGGCAGCGTGAGCTTGACATAGCGGCCCTGGGCCGCGTTCTCCAGGCTCTCGAGCGACGGCGTCGCGGAGCCCAGCACGATCGCGACGTTCGCGCGCCGGGCGCGTGCGACCGCGAGGTCGCGCGCCGAGTAGCGGAAACCCTCGTGCTGCTTGTACGAGGGGTCGTGCTCTTCGTCGACGACGATCAGCGCGAGTCGGGGCAGTGGTGCGAACACTGCCGAGCGGGTCCCGATCACGATACGCGCCTCCCCGCTGCGCGCGCGCCGCCAGGCGTCGAGTCGTTCGCCGGCCGCCAGACCGGAGTGCATGATCGCCGGCGCCGAATCGAATCGATCCCGGAACCGTTGCACCAGTTGCGGCGTCAACGAGATCTCCGGCACCAACACGAGCGCCTGTCCGCGTTCACCGATCAGCCCCGCGATCGCGCGCAGGTAGACCTCGGTCTTGCCGCTGCCGGTCACGCCGTGCAGCAGGTGGACCGCGAACCGGGTCCCCGATCCGACGATCGCGTCCACCGCGACTCGCTGTGCGTCGGTGAGTTCGATCGACGACGATCGGAGCACCGGGGCGACGCCGAGCGCTGCGCCGGCGGGGAGCGCCGTCTGCGGCCGCTCGCGAATCCAGCCGCGCGCCGCCACCGCGCGGATGATCGCCGGATCGAACTCGCCCGCGCACTCGGCCGTCGTGCGGGGGCCGTTCACCGCCAGGTGCGCGAGCAGCGCGCGCTGGGTCGGTGCGCGCCGATCCGACGGCGACTCGGTTTCGCTGAGCCCGAGCGCGGTGAGTTCCCACAGGACCGTGCGTTCCTGCGCGGCTCGCCCTTCGCGCAGCGCCACCGGGAGCGCGGCGGCGAACACCTCGCCGATCGGGTGGTGGTAGTAGTCGGCCGCCCAGCGGAGCAATTCGAACCCGACGGGATCGAAGAGCGGCTCGCGATCGATGATTTCGTGCGCGCGTTTGAGCTTCGCGCGCGGTAGCGCGGATCGATCGGCGAGCGCGACCACGATGCCGAGTTTCGTGGAACGGCCGAACGGGACGCGCACGCGAACGCCGGGTTGGGGCCGGGGCCCGTCGGTCGCCCCGGCCGAGGCGGCGGCGGCGTGCAGCGGCGCGAGATAGTCGAACACCCGCCGCAACGGCGTGTCGATCGCGACCTGCAGGATCAGCGACTCGGAGTTTTCCACAACTGCTGTGGGTAAGTCTGTGGGCAAAGCGGGATCAACGAGCGCAAGTGCCCGTTCCGTTTGGGATCCGATGCATTTGACCAAATTCCGCGCGAATTTGGTCTATTATCAATAAATTCATGCGGTTGCAGAACCCTTCACGAACGTTGTCGAGATGTACCTCGGAAGTGTTACACAGGCCGTCATCTTCGGTGTGCGTAAACCGCGTGATCCGCCTGTGCGGCGATGAATGTCAACCCGCGAGCGCGCGCCGCGTTTATACCGGTATCGGGTGGGGTTGGTCGAATCGCCCCGGGGACGACGCATGGCGGCCTTTGATACGCTGGCACCAACTTGGGTGGCTTCCGAGGGTCTCGCCACCGGTGACGAGGGCGCGGTATTGGATCACGCGAGGCAGCTCGATCGATTCCTGGCGGACGTCGAGCGCCGCGCGTTCCGGATCGCGCAGATCGCGCTACGCGACGTCGACGATGCGCTCGATGCGGTCCAAGAGGCGATGACGAAGCTCGCGGCCCGGTACGCGGCCCGACCGGCCGCCGAGTGGCGTCCGCTGTTCCACCGGATCCTCGAGAATACGATCCACGACGTGCAGCGGCGGCGCGCGATCCGTCGACGGGTGATGGCCTGGGCGCCCCCATGGCGGCAGCACGCCGACGATCCGCCCGAGGAGGATCCGGCGGAACTCGCCGCCGATCCCAGCCCCCACGGCGTCGAACGCGCGATGCGTACGCAGGCGCTCGAGCGACTCGAGGCCTCGCTGCGGGCGCTGCCGGCGCGGCAGCGCCAGGCGTTCCTGCTGAGGAATTTCGAGGGCCTCGACGTCGCGGAGACCGCGGCGGCGATGGCGTGCTCCGAGGGCAGCGTGAAGACCCATTACTCGCGCGCAGTGCACGCGCTGCGCGCGCGGCTCGGCGAGGTGTGGTGATGAAGAACCCTGTGTCGATCGACTGGGAGGCTCGCTGTCGGGAACTGTACGAGGAGAGCGTGGCGTCGCTCGATGTGCGCACGCGCGCGCGATTGACCGAGGCGCGGCACGCCGCACTCGAAGCAGCCGGTGTGCGCGCGCACGCCGGGGCCCGACGCACCGTCCCGCGCTGGTCTTGGGCGGTCGCGGGCGTCGCGGCCGCGCTGCTGATCGCCGTCGTGCTGCGGATCGCGACGCCGCTCGGTGGTTCCTCCGCGGGCACGGGCGGCGATGTGCCGCGCAGCGAGGACGCGGCGCTGGTCGCCTCGACGAGCCCGGCGGACGACTCGGTCGAGATGATGCGCGAGGACGCGGATTTCTATGCCTGGGCCGCCGGCGTCTCGGCCCCGGCCGACGATCGGCAGGCGGAGTGAGGGCGAGCCGGCGATGACTCCGCTACGACGCCTCGCGACCGGCTGGCTGCTCTGCCTCGCGCTCGCCGCGCCGGCGTTCTCGCAGGCGGTCCCGCCGGCGCCGCCGGCGACGTCCGCCGCGCCGGGCCGCCCCTGGGCGTCGCTCTCGCCGGCGCAACGGCGGCTGTTGCACGCGTTCCGCGGTCGCTGGGCGCGGTTGCCGCCGGCACGACAACGCGCGCTCGCACACCGCAGCGCGTGGTGGTTGCGCTTGCCGCCGGCCCGGCGGGCGCTGATCCGGCGTCGTTGGCAGAACTTCCAGCGGTTGCCGCCGGCCGAGCGCCGGCGGATCCGCGCGGCCTACCGCGCGTTCCGGCGACTGCCGCCGGCCCGGCGCCGCGCCCTGCGGCAGCAGTGGCGGCGGATGACGCCGCTGCAACGGCGTGCCGCGTTAGGCCGGTTCCGTGCGCCGCCCCGAATGCGGCGCTGAGCGGCGCTGCGCGCTCAGCCGGCGGCCTTGACCGCGTGGATCAGCTGGCTCGCGGCGGATTGCGCGTCGCCGTAGAGCATCCGGGTTTGATCGAGGCCGAACAGCGCGTTGTCGATGCCCGAGAAGCCCTGGCCCTGTCCTCGCTTGATCACGATCACGTTCTTGGCCTTGTCCGCGTTCAAGATCGGCATGCCGTAGATCGGGCTCTGCCGATTGTTGCGCGCGTCCGGGTTGACCACGTCGTTCGCGCCGATGATCAGCGCGACGTCGGCGGTCTCGAACTCCGCGTTGATCTCGTCGAGATCGGCGATGAGCTCGTACGGGACTCCGGCTTCCGCGAGCAGCACGTTCATGTGCCCCGGCATGCGTCCCGCGACCGGGTGGATCGCGAACCGCACTTGAACGCCGCGTTCGAGCAAGAGCTGGCACAGTTCCCAGACCTTGTGCTGGGCCTGCGCGACCGCCATCCCGTAGCCCGGCACGACGATGACTTTCTGCGAGAAGGCGAGCATCACGCCGGCGTCGGACGCTTCGATCGGCTTCTGCGTGCCGGCGGGCCCGGCGCCCGCTGCGCCGGTCTCCCCGAAATTCGCGAACAGCACGTTGCCGAGCGAGCGATTCATCGCCTTCGCCATCAGCTGGGTGAGCAGCGTGCCGGCCGCGCCGACGACGGTGCCGGCGATGATCATCGCGGCATTGTCGAGCACGAAGCCCTCGAAGCCGACCGCGAGCCCGGTGAGCGCGTTGTACAGCGATATCACGACCGGCATGTCGGCGCCGCCGATCGGCAAGGTCATCGCGACGCCGAGGAGCAGCGCGAGCACGAAGAACCCGGAGATCACCGGCGTCGCCGCCTGGGACTGGGCGACGATCATCGCTCCCAACGCGAGCGTCGCGATCAGGATCGCGAGGTTCACGAGCTTTTGCCCGCCGAAGCGAACCGACTTCGTGATCAGGCCTTGCAGCTTGCCGAACGCGATCAGGCTGCCGCTGAAGGACACCGAACCGATGAAGCCGCCGATCAGCGCGATCGTCAAGTGCGTTGCGTTCGGCGATTCGCCGCGATACAGCTCGACCGCGGCGATCGCCCCGGCGGCCCCGCCGCCCATGCCGTTGTACAACGCGATCATCTGCGGCATGTCCGTCATCGCGACCCGCTTGCCGCTGACCCACGCGAGGCCGCCGCCGACGAGCGCCGCGGTCAGCACGAGGATGAGATCGAGCCGCGACGCGCCCATGAACACGATCGTCACGACCGTCGCGAGCAGCATCCCGAGGCCCGCCCAGCGCACGCCGCTGACCGCGGTCACCGGCGAGCTCATGCGCTTCAAGCCCAGGATGAACAGCGCTGCCGCGATCAGGTACGACAGCTGGACCAGCGTCCCGGCCGACATCGTCGCGCCGCTCACGGACGGCGTTCCTTGTGCTTGCCGGCCGAGACGAACATGCGCAGCATGCGCTCGGTCACCACGTAGCCGCCGACGGCGTTGCCCGCCGCGAGGAACACCCCGATCGAGCCGATCACGCGCCCGAGCGTCGAATCCGCGGTCGCGAGCGCGACCATCGCCCCGACCAGCACGATCCCGTGTACGAAGTTCGATCCGGACATCAAGGGGGTGTGCAGGATCACCGGCACCCGCGAGATCACCTCGTAGCCGGTGAAGGCCGCGAGCATGAAGATGTACAGTGCGATCACGCCGTCGATCATGGGCTTAGTTTCCTTCCACGAGTTTGCGGGTTGCCTCGTGCTTGATGTGACCGTCGTGGGTCAGCACGGCGCCGGCGAACACCTCGTCGTTCCAGTCGACGCGCCAATTGCCGTCGGCGAACGCCGGCTTCACCAGGTTCAGCAGGTTCCGGGCATACATCTCGCTCGCGTGGAACGGCAGCGTCGCCCCGAGGTTCACCGGGCCGACGATCGTCACGCCGCGATGGACGACGGTCTCACCGGGCCGCGTCAACGCGCAGTTGCCGCCTTGTTCGGCCGCGATGTCGACGATCACGGATCCCGGCCGCATCCGGTCGATCGCCGCCTCGCCGACGATCCGCGGCGCCGACCGTCCGGGGACCGACGCGGTCGTGATCACCACGTCGCTCGCGGCGATCCGCGCGTCGAGGACGGCTTGTTGCTTCGCCTTCTCCTCGTCGGTGAGCTCGCGGGCGTACCCGCCGGCGCCCTCGGCGGACACGCCGGTGTCGACGAATTTCGCGCCGAGCGAGCGAACCTGATCCTTGGTCGCGCCGCGAACGTCGTAGGCTTCGACCACCGCCCCGAGGCGCTTCGCGGTCGCGATCGCCTGCAGACCGGCGACGCCGGCGCCGATCACCAGCACCGTCGCCGGCCGAATGGTGCCCGCCGCGGTGGTGAGCATCGGCAGGAACTTCTCGAGCTGATTCGCGGCGATCAACACCGCCTTGTAGCCCGCGACCGCCGCCTGCGACGACAGCGCGTCCATCGATTGCGCCCGCGATATCCGCGGCACCAGCTCCATCGCGAAGCTCGTGATCCGCCGATCGCGCAGCGCGCGCACCAGGTCCTGACGCGCATAGGCTTGCATGAACCCGACCGCGACGGCGCCGGCGCGCAGCGCCTCGACTTCGGCGATCGACGGCGGCTGGACCTTGAGCAGCAGGTCCGCCCGCGCGAGGATCGCGGCCGGTTCGGCGAAGGTGACGTCCGCGTACAGCGCGTCGGGGAAATGCGCGGCGTCGCCGGCGCCCCGCTGCATCAACACCTCGGCGCCGAGACTCTTGAGTTTCGAGGCCACTTCCGGAGTCACGGCGACCCGGGTCTCCTTCGGGGCGGTTTCCGTGAGGACGCCGACGGTCACGGTCATCTGCTTGCTCTCCTCAAGCGACATTGAATTATGGCACAGGACTCGACTATCTTTACCAGCCTATGGCGGCCGCGACGCACGAATTCGGGCCCGACGATCCGCGAGTTCGCGCGGGCGAGGTGCCGGCCGCGCACCCGCTGTCGCAACAGGTGCTACGCACCGACGTGTCGGGCATGCCGCTCGAGTGGGTCGATTACCGCGAGGCCGCCCGACTCTATCACACGGGGCAGGTCGCCTATGCGTGCGGGACGCGTCTGTACCGGCTGTTCGGCGGCACGTCCGCGATCACCGGCCGCCGCACCGTGGTCGAGGTCCATTCGATCATCGCGACCGTCGGACATACCGGCAATCCCGGCAATCTGCGCGGCGCGACGTACACTCCGCCGCTCAACAACCAGACCTTGTTCCGCCGGGACGCCCACCTGTGCCTCTATTGTGGCCTGCGCTTCCCCTATGGCCAGTTGTCGCGCGACCATGTGACGCCGTTCAGTCGCGGCGGCCGCGACCTCTGGTCCAACGTCGTCACCGCCTGTCGCCGCTGCAACAACGCGAAGGCGTCGCGTACGCCGGAACAGGCGGGCATGCAACTGCTCGCGGTCCCGTTCACGCCGACCTACGCGGAATACATCTATCTGAAGGGCCGGCGCGTGCTCGCGGACCAGATGGAGTACCTGCTCGCGCATTTTCCGCGCTCGAGTCCGTTGCACGAGAGGATACAGCTCTGGCGGATGTGAACCCGGATCCGCCTGGCGTCGTCTACCACGTCGACGCGAGTTTCTTCGTATTCCGCGCGTACCATTCGCTCGCGGGCGGCTTTGCGGACGCCGACGGTCGGCCGACGCACGCGCTGTACGGCTTCGCGCGGTTCCTCGCGGACCTCCTCGAGCGCGAACGCCCGGCGCGCATCGTGGCCGCGTTCGACGAGAGTCTCGGTGCCGAGGTTTCGTACCGGCACTCGATCTTTCCGGCCTACAAGGCGAATCGCGAGGAGCCGCCACCCGAGCTCGCGCGCCAGTTCGGGCTGTGCCGCGAATTCTGCCGGCTCATCGGCGTCGCGGAGTTCGCGAGCGAGCGCTACGAAGCGGACGACCTGATCGGCACCTTTGCGGCGCGCGCGCGATCGGCCGGCCTGCGCAACGTGCTGCTGACGCGCGACAAGGACCTCGCCCAGTTGATCCGCGACGGCGATCTGTTCTGGGACGGGGGCGGCCGCGACCGCTACCGCTACGACGAGATCGGTCCGCGGTTCGGCGCATCGCCCGAGCGCCTCGCGGACTATCTCGCGTTGACCGGCGACGCCGTGGACAACGTCCCCGGAGTCCCGGGCATCGGCCGGAAGACCGCGTCGCGGCTGTTCGCGGAGTTTCACTCGCTCGAGGATCTCTACGGGAATCTCGGCCGGGTCGCATCGCTCGGCCTGCGCGGAACCGACCGGATACTGCGCGCGCTCGCCGCGCATCGCGAGGACGCGTTCTTCGCGCGGCGGCTCACCGCGATACGCTGCGATCTGCCGATCGCCGTGACGCTCGAGGACTTGCGGCCGCGCGTGCCCGATCAAGCCGCGATGTCCTCGTTTCTCGAGGTCCAGGGATTCGGCACGGGCTTGCGCCGCCAGGTCGAGCGCATCGCGCTGCGCACGCAGGCGGACTGCGGGTAGAATGGTTTCGCGAGGAATTCGGGGGGTCGGTCAGGTGTCACAAAAAACCATCCAATCGGTGCTGCACGAGGAACGGCTGTTTCCTCCGCCCGCGAAATTTGCCGCCCGTGCCGACATCGACCCCGCGGCGCTCGAGTCGATGCATGCTCGCGCGGCGGAGGACTACGTCGGGTTCTGGGCCGGTCTCGCGGAGCGCGAGATCGAGTGGCGGCAGCCCTTCACGATACCGCTGGACGACTCGGATGCGCCGAACTATCGCTGGTTCAGCGACGGGATCCTGAACGTTTCGCACAATTGTCTGGACGTGCATCTGATCGAGCGGCCCGACAAGACCGCGATCCTGTTCGAGGGAGAGCCGGGCGACGTACGCAAGCTGAGCTATCGCGAGCTGCACGCGGAGGTGTGTCGGTTCGCGAACGCGCTCAAGATGCACGGCATCAGCAAGGGCGATCGGGTCGTGATCTACATGCCGCTGATTCCCGAGGCGATCGTCGCGATGCAGGCCTGTGCGCGGATTGGCGCCCTGCACTCGGTGGTTTTCGGCGGCTTCTCGGCGAACGCGGTGAAGGACCGGATCGAGGACGCCGGCGCGAAGATGGTGATCACCGCCGACGGCGGCTGGCGCGGCGGGCATCGAATCGAGCTCAAGCGCGCCGTCGACAAGGCGCTCGCCGAGGGCTGCGAGAGCGTGCAGCGCGTGATCGTGTATGCGCGCATCGGCGGCGAATGCGAGATGCGCGCCGGGCGCGACCATTGGTGGCACGAGGTGCTCGTCGGGCAGAGCGCGACCTGCGAGCCCGAGTGGGTCGATGCGGAGCATCCGCTGTTCCTGCTGTACACGTCGGGTTCGACGGGGCGGCCGAAGGGGATACAACACGCGAGTGGCGGATACCTCCTGGGCGCGAAACTCACGACCCGCTGGGCGTTCGACCTGAAGGAGGACGACGTCTTCTGGTGCACCGCCGACGTCGGCTGGATCACGGGTCACACCTACGTCGCCTACGGGCCGCTCGCCGCGGGAGCGACCGTGGTGCTGTACGAGGGCGCGCCGACCTTTCCGGACGGTGGCCGGTTCTGGCAGCTGTGTCAGACGCACGGGGTCACGATCTTCTACACGGCGCCGACCGCGATCCGCGCGCTGATGAAGCTCGGCGACGAGATTCCACGTCGTTACGACTTGTCGAAGCTGCGCCTGCTGGGCAGTGTCGGCGAGCCGATCAACCCGGAAGCGTGGATGTGGTATCACCGGGTGGTCGGCAGGGGACGCTGCCCGATCGTGGACACCTGGTGGCAAACCGAAACCGGCGCGGCGATGATGTCGCCCGTGCCGGGCGCGATGCCGGCCAAGCCCGGTTCCTGTGCGAAGCCCTTGCCGGGGATCTTCGTCGATGTCGTCGACGAGGAGGGACGTTCGGTCCGCAAGGTCGGCGCGGGCGGCTACCTCGTGATCAAGCGGCCATGGCCGTCGATGCTGCGCACGATCTGGGGCGACAACGAGCGTTACGTCCGCACCTACTGGCAGAAATTCCAGAATCGCTTCTACGTCGCCGGGGACTCGGCGCATCGCGACGCCGACGGCTACTACTGGATCATGGGGCGCATCGACGACGTGCTGAACGTCGCGGGGCATCGCCTGGGCACGATGGAGATCGAGTCGGCGCTGGTCGCCCATCCGCGCGTCGCCGAGGCCGCCGTCGTCGGCCGCCCGCACGAGATCAAGGGCGAGTCGGTGTTCGTGTTCCTCGTGACCAAGGGACCGCGGCCGATCGGCGCGGCCGCGCAAGCGCTCGTCGAGGAGTTGCGCTCCTGGGTCGCCGAGCAGCTGAGTCCGATTGCGAAGCCGGACGAGATCCGCTTGACCGACAATTTGCCGAAGACCCGGTCCGGCAAGATCATGCGCCGGCTGCTGCGGTCGATCGCGCGCGGCGAGGAGATCACGCAGGACATCTCCACGCTCGAGAACCCGGCGATCCTCGAGCAGTTGCGCGGCGAACCGAGCGCGCACGAACCGACCGCGCGTGGAACGGTCGGTCGCGCGGGCGCTTCGCCGCGCGCGCGGCCTGCCCCGAAGAAGCAGCCGGCCGCCGTTCGCCGCCGACCGAAGCCGCCCCGCCGCCGGCCGCGGGCTGGGGTCCCGAAGAAGCGTGCGACGGCAAAGCCGCCGGCGCGCAAGACGGCGAGCCTCGCGCGGACCGCGCGCAAGCGCGCGGCGCCGCAGGGTCGAGCCGCCGGCCGTTCGCCGCAACGGACCGCGAAGGCCCGGGTCGCGACGAAGCCCCGGGTCGCGACGAAGGCCCGGGTCGCGACGAAGGCCCGAGTTTCCGCGAAGCGTCCGGCCCGCGCGAGCGGGCGTCGCGCCGCGGCGAGCGCTCGTCCCGCGCGCCGGCGCCCGCGGCGCTGAGGGGCCGCGCAATGGAGATCCTGGTCCTCGGTCTCGCCGTATTCCTCGGGACGCACTCGATCTCGATCGTCGCGCCGTCGTTGCGCGCGCGAATGAGCGCGCGGCTCGGCGAATGGGGCTGGAAAGGCCTCTACGCGGTCGTGTCGCTGATCGGTCTGGCGTTGATCGTGCACGGCTTCGAGCTCGCGCGCGCCGCGCCGGTCGTGCTGTACGTGCCGCCGCCGTGGATGCGCCACGTCACCTTCTTGCTGATGTTGCCGGTGTTTCCGCTGGCGCTCGCCGCGTATCTGCCCGGCCGCATCCAGGCACTCACGCGCCATCCGATGCTCGCCGCGGTGAAATTCTGGGCCTTCGCGCACCTGCTGATGAACGGCCGCCTCGCCGATGCGCTGTTGTTCGGCAGCTTTCTCGCGTGGGCGGTCGCCGACCGCATCTCGTTGAAGCATCGCGCGAACGTCCGCAAGGTGCCTGCCGCGCCGCCCGGTCGCTGGAACGACGCGATCGCGATCGTGGCCGGGCTCGGTCTGTACGGACTGTTCGTCGGCTGGGCGCATCTGCGCCTGTTCGGCGTCTCGCCGCTCGGCTGACCCGACGGCCGAACGGCGCTATCGACGCTTGAGTCGGCCGCGGCGGAAGTCCGCGAGGATCTCGCGCGCGGCGTTGTGCCCGGGCGCGCCGGTGACGCCGCCACCCGGATGCGTGCCGGACCCACAGAGATAAAGACCCCGGACGGGTCCCCGGTAATCGGCGTGACCGAGCATCGGTCGCGCGGAGAACAGTTGGTCGAGACTCAGCGCGCCGTGGAAGATGTCGCCGCCGACCAGGCCGAACGTCCGCTCCAGATCGAGCGGACTCAGGATCTGCCGGCCCAGCACCGCTTGCTTGAAGTTCGGCGCGTACGAGTTCACGAGATCGATCATCACGTCGGCGACCTGTTCGCGTCGATCGTCCCACGACGCCCCATCGGGCAGGACCGGCGCGACGTGCTGGCAGAACAGACTGGCGACATGTCGCCCCGGAGGCGCGAGCGTGTCGTCGAGCGTCGACGGGATCAGCATCTCGACGATCGGTCGCTTCGACCATCCGTCGGCCTTCGCGTCGAGATAGGCCTGATCCATGTAGGCGAGCGACGGCGCCATGATGATGCCCGCCGTGTGGTGCTCGGCGCAGTCGCGTCCGGGAAGGGCCGTGAAATCCGGCAACTCCGCGAGCGCGACGTTCATGCGGAACGTCCCGGAGCCGCACCGCCAGCGTTCGATGCGCGCGCGGAAATCCGGGTCGAGCGCGTTCGGGTCGATCATCGAGCCGAACAACAGCTTCGGATTCAAGTTCGACACCACGCAACCGGCGCGAATCTCCTCGCCGGTCGCGGTGACGACGCCGACCGCCCGTCCGTCGGCGATCCGTACTTCGCGTACCGCCTGGCCGAGCCGGATCACGACGCCGCGCCGCTCCGCGGCCCGCGCCATCGCCTGGGTGATCGAGCCCATCCCGCCGATCGCGTGGCCCCAGACGCCTTTCTTGCCGTTGACCTCGCCGAACACGTGGTGCAGCAGCACGTACGCGGAGCCGCCGGCGTAGGGGCTCGCATAATTGCCGACGATCCCGTCGAAGCCGTACGCCGCCTTGATCGGCGCGCTCTCGAACCACCCGTCGAGATAGTCGCCGGCAGACTTCACGAACAGGTCGAGCAGTTCCCTGCGCAGCGGCATCGTCAACCGCGAAAAACGCTTGCCGACGCGGGCACCGCTCAGCATCTGCGGTAGCGCGGCCAGCCAGCCCCGATCGGTGACGTTCGGGGGCGTCTCCAGCACCAGGTCGCGCAGCACGTCGGCGATCGCATCGAGCCGCTCGGCGTACGCGTCCAGGCGCGCCGCATCGCGCGGCGAGAACTTCGCGACCTCCTCGGCCGTGCGTCCGCCGCCGACCTTCAGATAACCCGCGTCGCCGAGCGGCAGGAAGTTCGAGATCCGCCGCTCGACGATCCGTAAGCCGTGCTCGGCGAGCTCGAGGTCCCGGATCACCTTCGGATTCAGCAACGACACGGTGTACGCGGCGACCGAGTTGCGGAATCCCGGCACGAACTCCTCGGTGACCGCCGCACCGCCGACCACGTCGCGTCGCTCGAGTACCGCGACCCGCAGTCCGGCGGCACCCAGGTACGCGGCACAGACCAGACCGTTGTGCCCGCCGCCGATGATCACGACGTCGAACGCGTGGGATTCACTCATGATTCCGATCTCCTCAGGACGGTCGTCGCCGCCGTGCTTGCAACAATTGCGGCAACGCCCCGCCGCACAACGCGTCGACCCAGCTCTCGCAGAGCATCACCGCCTCGGCGGGGCGGAAGGTCCCCGGGCTCAGGCACAGCTCGATCCATAGGCCGTCGAGCAGCGCCGACAGTGCGATCGCGGCGGGTCGCGCCCGCACGCGCACCCCGCGATCGCGGCCGACCGCCTGCAGCAGACCGCCGAGGTTCGACCGGTAGCGACGATAGGTTCGGTCGTGCACCGCGCGCATCGCCGGCGTGCGCATCACCATGCTCCAGAAGACCAGCCACACGTTGAGGATCCGCGGTTCGAGGATCGACGGCGCGAACGAGGCGCGGATGAAGGCGCTGACGCGCTCGCGCGGCGACCCGCCGCCGCGCGCGGAATCCCGATACAGGGTCTCCTGCAGCTCGATCGCGAGCGTCTCGTAGGCGGCGGCGATCAGCCGCGCCTTGTTGCGGAAATGGTGACTGATCAGGCCGCTCGACACGCCCGCGATCGCGCTGATCCGGCGAATCGACGCGCCGTCCCGCCCGTGGCGCTCGAGGCTGCGCAAGGTGGCGTCGATCAACGATCGGCGCCGTACGGCAGCGCTCTCGCGCCGAAATTTCGGTGCGCTACCGCCCACGATTCAGCGGGAAGTCGCGCAGGTACGGCGCCGCGGCCGGTGCGGCGTCGAGCTCGCGCGCGTACCGGTGTCCCGAATGCACCGCATGCACGATCGCCCCGGGCGCCAGCGCGTCGCCGACGCGGCTCACCGAACGGATGCCGGCGCGTGCGAATTCTCCGCTCCTCGCGAGCAACTCCCGATACAGCTCGTCGCGCGGCTCGCGCACGCCGACGATCACGAGCGAGCGGCACGGGATCCGGCGCTGCGCGTCCGTGAACACGTCCGCGAGCGTGATCTCTTCGCCGTCGAACCCGACGACCCGGCGCAAGGTGTGGATCGTGACGCCGGCCGATCCGAGCGCGCGATGCACCAGCGGCTGCTCGTTGGTCATGAACGTCCACGCGGACGCGTGGCCCGCCGTCGTGACGTAATGGGTCTCGACCTCCTGCCGCGCGAGCCGCTCGGCGATCGCTCCCCCGAGGTAGTAGTTGTCGAAATCGAACACGACGGTCGGCCCTGCCGGGATCGTGCCGGCGGCGATGTCGTCCGGCGTGTACACGCGCGGCGCATCGAACGGCTCGGTCGGGAATTCGATGGTCGCGTACAACATCCGTGTCCAGCGCGCGCCCGTCGCGATCACGACGTGGGCGTGCTCCGACCCGAGAACGTCGTCAGCGGTGAGCGAGCTGCCGGGAAACAGGCTCACGTTCGCGCGTCCGCGGAGCTGTCCGAGACGCCAGTCGGCGACCCTTCCCCAGGTCGACAGTCCCGGCAGGCTGGTCTCGAAGCGCAGTCGACCGCCGAATTCCGCGGCCGCATCGGCGACCGTCACGCGATAGCCCCGGCGTGCGAGCGTGACCGCGCATTCGAGTCCCGCCGGACCGCCGCCGACGATCAGGATCGAACTCTCGCTCGCTGCCGGCTCGACGCGCTCCGGATGCCAGCCGCGCCGCCATTCTTCGCCGGCGGTCGGGTTCTGCGTGCATCGCACCGGCACGCCGTCGTGCCAACTGGAGATGCAGATGTTGCAGCCGATGCATTCGCGGATCTCGTGTTCGCGGCCCTCGTCGATCTTGCGAGGGAGGAACGGGTCGGCGATCGACGGTCGCGCGCCGCCGATCAGGTCGAGCACGCCGCGGCGAATCTGCGAGACCATGAAATCCGGCGACGTGAAGCGGCCGACGCCGACGACGGGCTTCTTCGTCAGCTTCTTCACGAATTCGATCACCGGCTCGTGGCTGCCCTCGGCGGAGAACCGCGACGGCGCGCAGTCGGTCGGGCTCGAATCCATCTTCACGTCCCACAGGTCGGGCACGTCCGCCAGCGACTCGACCACCTCGTGCGCCTCCGAGGGCGCATGCGTACCCGGTTTGGCGCGCAATTCCTCGAGGCTGATCCGCAGCGCGACCGCGCACCGCCCGCCGACCGCGTCGCGCGTGACTTCGAGCATCTCGCGGACCAGGCGCGTCCGGTTTGCGATCGATCCGCCGTACTCGTCGGTGCGCCGATTGTATTCCGGCAACAGGAACTCGTAGGGCAGATAGCCCATGCCGGCGTAGACGTAGACGATGTCGAAGCCGGCGGCGACCGCGCGCCGCGCGGCGTCGGCCTGCCAGCGCAACAGCTCGCCGATGTCGGCCCGATCCATCGCCCGCGGCCGAAGGTTTCCCATGAACCCGAGGTGCGTCGACAGCCACGGCATCCCGGACGGCGACAACGGCGGGAGGCGGCTGGTCCGGTTCATCGTGATCGCGCCGCCGTGCCACAGCTCGACGCCGGCCAGCGAGCCGTGGCGGTGCACCGCCTCGGTCATCACCGCGTGCGCACGCACGTCCGCGTCGTCCCAGAGCGACGCGAACGGCAACGGCGCATCGTCCGAGCTCGGATGGATCGACACGGCACCGGTGCAGACGACGCCCCAGCCGCCCTCGGCCTTGGTTTCGCGGAACTTCGCCCGGACGTGGGGCAGGGCGTTGGTCATGCCGCTCGCGTGCGGCACTTGATAGAAGCGATTCGGTGCGGTGACCGGGCCGATTCGAACCGGCTCGAACAGGACGTCGAAGCGTGGGTTGCGCGGCATGCAGCATGAACCTCGAGGTGCCCGCACCCGGCGCCCACCGCCGCGGCCCGACGAGCGGTCGCAGCCTAATTGATCGAACGTCCAGTAGCAAGGCGAGGCGCGTCGCCCGTCGCCGTGTGGCTATAATCGACCGCCTCCCCAACGAGCGACGGCGGCGCCGACCCACGTGACGAAGACATCGCCGGAAATCCACACCTCGCGGTCGGTCGCGTTGCGACTCGCGCCGCCGCTCGCGAGCACCGGCCTCAGCATGATGGGCGCCGGCTTGCTCGCCGCCTTGCTGCCGCTGCGGTACTCGGCGGCCGGCCTGTCGTCGGCGACCATCGGGTTGCTGGGCAGCGCCGAGGGCCTGGGCTTCCTGGTCGGCTGCCTGCACGCGCACCGGATCATCGCGTCGGTCGGATCGGAGCGCGCGTACGCGACCTTCGCCGGTCTGAAGTCGGTCGCGATCCTCGGCCTGTTCTTCGCCGGCGGTGTGCCGGCGATCGCCGTCCTGCGATTCCTGATCGGACTGAACGCCGCCGGTCTGTCGGTCGTCGTCGAGAGCTGGCTCAATGCGCTGTCGCCGAACGAGCAACGCGGGCGCATCCTCACGGTCTACGTGCTGGTGTACGGCTTGTGCTTCGGGCTCGGCGAGATCCTCGGCCGCGACCTGAATGCGAGCGGTCCGCAACTGCTACTGATCGCAGGCATCCTGACGACGCTCGGGCTGGTACCGATGGCGGCGATCGAAGTGCGCGCGCCGGCGCGGACGCATCGCGTGAACCTGCAGATCGCGAAAGCGCTGCGCACGTCGCCGGTCAGCGTGCTCGCGTGTCTGCTGAACGGCCTGGTGCTGACCGCGTTCACGACCGCGGGTCCCCTGTTCGGCCAGCGGCTCGGCCTCGACCAGGCGCGCATCGTGCTGCTGATGGCGAGCTTTTCGATGGGTAGCCTGCTGCTGCAATGGCCGATCGGCTATCTTTCCGACCGCATCGACCGGCTGTACGCGCTGATCGGTCTCGGCGCGGCGATACTCGGCGTCGCCGGTCTGCTGATCGGGGTGAGTGGTCGCACGCCGTTCGTCGTGCTCGTGGTCATGCTCGCGGTGTTCGGTGGTCTCGGCGAGAGTCTGTATGCGGTCGGCGTCGCGCATGCGAACGATCGTGCGCCGTCGAGCGATTACGTCGCGCTGTCCTCGACGCTGTTGTTCGTCTGGGCGCTCGGTGCGGCCATCGGGCCGACGACGGGGACGATCGCGATCGAGCGGAGCCGGCCGAGCGCGTTCTTCGGCTACGTGTTCGGCTTGACCGCGTTATTCACCGCGTTCGCGCTGTGGCGGCTGGTGCGGAGGCGGGCGGGACCCGTCGAGGAGGTCCGCGAGGAGTTCTTGACCTATCCGCAGACGTCGCCGGAGATCTACTCGTGGATCCCGTACCATCGCGGCGGCTCCGATGCCGCGGAGACGCCGCCGGGTGGCGCGGGAGCCGCGCCGCCGGACTCGCCGCCCTGAGGGCCCCGCGATCCGGGGCCCTCGGGGGACGATGGGTGCGAACCGACGGGGATCAGCGCAACGGACGGCACTCGACGCCGAGCGCGCGGGCGACCGCCTCGTGCGTGATGTGGCCGGCCAGGACGTTCAACCCTTGCGCGAGCCCATGGTCGCGCGCGAGCGCTTCGCGCCATCCGTAGTCCGCGATCGCCTTCACGTAGGGGAGCGTCGCGTTCGTCAGCGCGAACGTCGAGGTGCGCGGCACCGCCCCCGGCATGTTGGTCACGCAGTAATGGATCACGCCGTCCTCGATGAACGTCGGGTCCGCGTGCGTCGTCGGGCGGCTCGTCTCGAAGCAGCCGCCCTGGTCGATCGCGATGTCGACGAGCACGGCGCCGGCCTTCATCGTCCGGACCATGTCGCGCGTGACCAGCTTCGGTGCCGCCGCGCCGGCGATCAGCACCGCGCCGATCACCAGGTCCGCGTCACGGACGAGTTCCTCGATCGCGTGTGCGGTCGAGTACTGGGTCTTCAACTGGTTGCCGAAGATCGCCGACAGTTCGCGCAGGCGCTTCACGGACCGATCGACGACCGTGACGTCGGCGCGCAGGCCGACGGCCATCTCGGCCGCGTGGGTACCGGAGACGCCGCCGCCGAGCACCACGACCTTCGCGGGCGCGACGCCGGGGACTCCGCCGAGCAGCACGCCGAAGCCGCCGTTCGCCTTCTGCAGGCAGGTGGCGCCGACCTGCACCGACATCCGCCCCGCGACTTCGCTCATCGGCGTCAGCAGCGGCAACGACCCGTCCGGCACCGTCACGGTCTCGTAGGCAATTGCGGTCGTGCCCGATTTCATCAGCGCGAGCGCTTGGTCGCGATCGGCCGCGAGATGCAGGTAGGTGAACAGGATCTGGTCCGCCCGCAGCATCCGGCACTCCGCCAGTTGCGGCTCCTTGACCTTGACGATCAGTTCCGCGCCCGCGAAGACCTGCTCCGCGTTCGCTGCGATGCTCGCGCCCGCCGCGCGGTAATGCGAGTCGTCGAAGCCGATGCCGGCGCCCGCGCCGGTCTCGATCACGACCTCGTGCCCTGCTCGCACGAGCTCCGCGACGCCGGCCGGAACGAGGCCGACGCGGTATTCATGGACTTTGATCTCTTTGGGTACGCCGATTTTCATGGATGCCGCTCCCCCGAAGGTCGGTGATTCGAAAAAACCGCGGGTAGCTTACGGATCCGCGAAGTAGGGGATCTGCGAAATCGGCGCCGATCGGTGCTCGGAACGGAAGAAAATTCGACTGGATGATGATTTTGTGCAATAAAATGCGAATCATGAAGCTCGATCGCTACGACCGCGCGATTCTTCGCGCGCTCCAACTGGACGGCCGCATCACCAACAACCGGCTCGCAGAATCCGTGAACCTGTCCGAGTCCGCGTGCCTGCGCCGCGTGCGGGCGCTCGAGGAGGCGGGGTTCATCGAGGGCTACACCGCGCTGATCAATCAGCAAAAGGCTGGGTGCCCGTTGAACGTCTTCGTGAACATCACGCTCGAGCGGCAGGAGCAGGCGCAGTTGCGCGCGTTCGAGGAAGCGGTGCGCCGAGTGCCCGAGGTCATGGAGTGCTACCTGATGTCCGGCGAATACGATTATCTGTTGCGCGTCGTGCTCGCCGATACCGCGGACTTCGAGCGCCTCCATAGCCAGCATCTCACGCGCTTGCCGAACGTCGCGCGCGTGCATTCCTCGTTCGCGCTGCGCACGGTCCAGAAGTCGCGGGAATTGCCGGTGCGTTGACCGCGGCCCGGCCCGGCCCGGCCCGGCGCGGCCGCGAGGCCGCGGCCCGGACTCAGCGCGGCCGTGGCATCGTGCCGAGCTCGCGCGCGAGCAAGCGCCGCCAGCGCCGCTCCTCGCTCGTGGTCGGCGCACCGAGCGCCATCCGCTCGAGGTAGGGCTCGACGCCTTCCGGGATGCGCCGCTGCACCAGGCTCGCGAGCAGCGCGCGAAATTTGCCGCCGATCCCGGCCGTCCGCCGGGCGAGCTTGCCGAGCGCGTCGGCGAGCACGATCTCCTCGCGAGTCAAGTCGGTCCCGAACGGAAATTCCGAGAACAGGCCGCGCGCGCGCGGCAGCAGGAAATGCTCGGCGAGCGCCCGGGGCGTATTGCGGCGGTGGACGTCCGGGATCCGGTAATCGCGCGAGATCTTGCCGGCCGCCTGCGCCTCGCGCAGGAGCGAGTCCTGGAACCGCGAATCCGCGATGTTGAGCATCGCGGCGATCACGTCCTGATCCGATCGGCCGCGCAGGTCGGCGACGCCGTACTCGGTCACGACGAGGTCGCGCAAATGGCGCGGGATCGTCACGTGCCCATAGTTCCAGACCAGGTTCGACGTCACGCGGCCTCCGTGCTCGCGGGTGCTGCGTACCGCGATGATCGAGCGCGCGTCGGGCAGCGCGTGCGCCATCGCGACGAAGTTGTACTGCCCGCCGACGCCGCTCACCACGCGCCCGTCGGCGAGGCCGTCCGACACCGCGGCGCCCAGCAGCGTCGCCATCATCGCGGTGTTCACGAATCGCCCGCGGGCGCGCTGGGCGACCTTGAGCGCACGGTCCGCGTCGTCGATTCGATTGGTGAACTCGACGCCGCACATCGGGAACTGGCGCCGCTCGTCCTCCGGCATCTCGCGCAACGCGGCGTAGAAGCCGCGCGATCCGAGGAAGAACGCGGCGTGTGACAGCACGCCGCCGCGCAGCCGGCGGCCGCAGCAGGTCGCGACCATCCGGTCCACGCAGCGTGGGTCGTCGAGGCGCGCGGCGACGTCCTCGCCATCGGGGCCGAGCAGCCGACCGTCCAGGTAACGGCATTCGGCGCGAAACACGCCGAGCCGTTGCAGGATGCCGAAGTCGTGCATCGTCAGCGGACTCGCGAAGCCGGCGCCCGCCAACGCCCGCAGGAACGCGGCGTCCACGGATTCGCCGACCGCGCCCGCGTCGATGAGTTGCTGGACCCGGACGTCGTCGTACACCCGACGCCGCAGGATCCCCGCACGGTAGAGCTCGAGGAATCCGTCGAGGAACATCTCGGTGCAGGCGTACAAGCCGGTCTCGAACGGGGCGTCGCCGCCGATCGCCGCCGGCGCCGTCCCGAAGCGCTCCGGCGAGCGCATCAGCCGGTGGATCTCGCGGAATTCCTCGTTCCGCTGGTGCCGCAGTTGCAGCGCGTAGACCACCGCGTCGCCGATTTCGCCGATCCCCAGTTGCAAGGTGCCGGCATCGGCGACGAGTCGTGCGGCGTGCAACCCGATCGCGTGGTCGACGGTCGATAGCCGCGGGTTCGGCGGCGAGAACAGATCGGTATCGTACCGCGGGTGCTCGACGAGGAAGTCGAACTGCTCGGCGCCGACCACGGCCGGCCCGAACGTGAACGGCATCTGCCGGTTCGGCGCGCCGATCACCACGAGGGCCCCCGCCTCGCGCTGCGCCGAGAGGTGCCGCAGCAGCTCGAGCGTGAGATCCGGGTTCGACCCGAGGCTGTACTCGGCGCCTCCCGGCGCCGACCGCTTCGCGATCAGCTGCGCGATCACGTTCACGCCCCGGTTCGCGAGATCCCGGGCGACCTGGGTGTAATTGCTGCTGATGTAATGTCGCTGGGCATGCGGCGAATCGAGGAACGCGCCCGGGTCGAGGAAGAATTCGACGATCTCGACGTTCTCCGGGACGCTGCCGGAGTGCAGATCCGCGACGTAGTCGAGCGGGACGAAGTCGCCGAATACCCGTTCGACGAGCGGCGCCAGGAAGCGGCGCTCGAGTTCGCTGCGGGCCCGCGGCAACGCCAGGCTCAGCGCGGTGAATATCCGCAGGTGGATCGATCGGTCGCGACGAGCGCGTCGGTAGAACTCGTTCGCGATCGCGTGGGGTTTGCCGATGCCGAGCGGGAGCGCCAGGCCGATGCGGGGACCGACGCGCGCGAGCGTCGCCTCGACGCACTCGGCGACGTCGTCGAACGGACGTGGATGACGGTCCATGGATCAGCGCGCCCGTTGCGCCGGGTTGCCGAACGCGACGGTCATGGCGCGGATGAATCCCTGATCGACATGCGGCTCCTCCGCGCCAACGCTCCCCCAGGACCCCAGTCTAGCAATTCGCGCCGCTGCGCGGCCCGACGATCCGCACCCCGTCCCCGGCCTCGCCGCGGATCGCGGCTGGCCTCAATCCGCCCGCAGGATCCGCATCGGCGTGCCTTCCAGTGCGGCGCATCGCAGCGCCACGGTCTCGCCACCCACGGTGTCCTCGCCGACCGAGACACCGAGGGCGGTCAACGCGCTCGCCACGCGTCGGAGATCGTCGGATTCGAAGATCACCGTGGGACGCTGTATGCGTCGCGGATCGTACAGTCCGAGCGTCAAGGTATCGCTGGTGCAGACCGTGCAGGGTCCGAGCGGGCCGTCCTCGTCGAGGGCGACGAACCCGATGCGCTCCCAGTGGGCGCGCGAGGCGGCGAGATCGCCCGCCGGCAGCGCGATCTCGCGGAAATAGCCGCAGGCGCTGCGACTCGCAGCCGGCGTCGGCGAGGGCGAGAAGGTCCGCGCCTCGACGAGCCGCACCGGATTGCCGCCGGGGTCGCGCCACCCGATCTCGTTGAACACGTCGCCGCCGAGACGCCGCACCTCGAGGGACAGGCCGAGGGCTTCGTACCGATCGAGATGCGTGAGCAGATCCGGTCGCACGAAGCTCACGCTCGGCTCGAGATCCTCGACGCCGTGCATCCCGATGCACAGACGGCCGTCCGTGGCCACGGCGTACGGGTAGCGGCGCGTCTCGCCGACCTCGGCGAGCGCGAAGCCGAGGCTCGCATAGAACTCGCTCGCGGCCCGCAGGTCCTGCGCCGGAACCGACAGCTCGAGGAATCTCAGGTGATCCCGCCCACGCACAAATACTTGATTTCGGTGAAGTCGAGGATGCCGTACTTCGATCCTTCGCGTCCGGTGCCGGATTCCTTGACCCCGCCGAACGGCGCGACCTCGGTCGAGATCAGCCCGGTGTTCAGGCCGACGATCCCGTACTCCAGCGCTTCCGAGACCCGCCAGCTCCGCGCGAGGTCGCGCGTGTACAGGTAGGCGGCGAGGCCGAACTCGGTGTCGTTCGCCATCGCGATCGCCTCGGCTTCGCTCTGGAACTTGAACAGCGGGGCGACCGGTCCGAACGTCTCTTCCCGGGCGACCGCCATCGCGGGTGTCACGTCGGTGAGCACGGTCGGCTCGAAGAAGGTCCCGCCGAGCGCGTGACGCCGGCCGCCGGTGATGATCTTCGCGCCCTTCGCGACGGCGTCCGCGACGTGCTCCTCGACCTTCGCGAGCGCCTTCGAGTCGATCAGCGGGCCCTGATCGGTCGCTCCGGCCAGGCCGTCGCCGATCCGCAACGCCGCCACCACGGCGCCGAGCTTGCGCGCGAACTCGTCGTAAACCCCCGCCTGGACGAGCAACCGATTCGCGCAGACGCAGGTCTGCCCGGTGTTGCGGTACTTGCTCGTGATCGCGCCCTGCACGGCCGCGTCGAGATCGGCGTCGTCGAACACGATGAACGGCGCGTTGCCGCCGAGTTCCATCGACACCTTCTTCATCGTGCTGGCGCACTGCGCCATCAGCTTCTTGCCGACCTCGGTCGATCCGGTGAACGTCAGCTTGCGCACCAGCGGGTTCGAGGTCATCTCGCCGCCGATCTGTGCCGCGGAACCGGTGAGGACGTTGAACACGCCCTTGGGAATGCCCGCGCGATCCGCGAGCTCGGCGAGCGCGAGCGCCGAGAACGGCGTTTGCGTCGCGGGCTTGCACACGAAGGTGCAGCCGGCCGCGAGCGCCGGACCCGCCTTGCGAGTGATCATCGCGGCGGGGAAGTTCCACGGCGTTATCGCGGCGACCACGCCGACCGGCTGGCGCAGCACGAGGATGCGCTTGTCCGGCTGGTGGGTCGGAATCACGTCCCCGTAGACTCGCTTGCCTTCTTCAGCGAACCACTCGATGAACGACGCCGCGTAGGTGATCTCGCCCTTCGATTCGGCGAGCGGCTTGCCTTGCTCGGCGGTCATCAGCACCGCGAGATCGTCGACGTGAGCCAGGATCAACTCGTACCAGCGCCGCAGCAGCACCGCCCGGTCCTTCGCGGTGCGCGCCGCCCACGCGGGGAACGCCTTCGCCGCGGCCTCGATCGCCGCCCGCGTCTCGTTGGCGCCCATGTTCGGGATCGAGCCGAGCGTCTCGCCGGTCGCCGGGTTGCGCACCGGCAACGTCGCGCCCCCCTCGGCCGGCAGCCAGCGGCCGTCGACGTAGCAGGATTGACGCAGCAGATTCTGGTCGCGCAGTTTGATCATCTTCGAGTGTCCCCGGGAGCGCGGCGTCAGCCGACGTGGCGATGGAAGAATTCGAGGCTGCGCTCGTGCGCGAGCTTCGCGCTCGCGGGTTCGAAGCTCGCCCGATCGGTGCAATTGAAGCCGTGTTCCGCCTTGTACAAATAGAATGTCGCTCCCGGGTTCGCGGCCTTGACCGCCTCGACCTGCGACATCGGGATGTGCGTGTCGAGCTCGCCGTAGTGGAACAGGATCGGGCAACGGGGTTTTTCCGCCAGATACTGCGAGGTGCCGCCACCGTAGTACGAAACCGCGGCCGCGATCGGCAGACGCGCCGCCGCGAGATAGGCCATCGTGCCGCCCCAGCAGAAGCCGACGACGCCGACCTTGCCGGCCGCGGCGACGCGATCGACGGCGGCGCGCACGTCGAGCATGACCTGGTCGTTGTGGAGCTTCTGCATGTAGCCGAAGCCCGTCTGAATGTCGCTGTACGGGACGTCGATCCCGGGTTGGATCCGATCGAACACCGCCGGCGCGATCGCGACGAATCCGGCCGCCGCGTATTGATCCGCGACCGCGCGAATGTGGCGCGTCACGCCGAAGATCTCCTGAATCACGACGATCCCGCCGCGCGGCTTGCCGCTCGGCTCCGCGAGATACGCGGTCAAGCGATGGCCGTCCGATGCCTTCAGGTCGATGGTGCTGCCCATGGTTCGGTGCTCCACAAATCGGGGTCGGTGAGAATAACGCGTTCGCTCGCTGCGGCTCAAGGCGCCGTCAGCGCTCGAGGATCGCGGTCACCCCCATGCCGCCGGCGGTGCAGATCGAGATCAAGCCGCGCTTCGTCCGGGTCTCGGCGAGGAGCTTCGCGAGCGTCGCGACGATCCGCGTGCCGGTCGCCGCGAACGGGTGACCGATCGCGACGCTGCCGCCCTTGACGTTGAGCTTCGCGCGGTCGATCGCACCGAGCACCTCGTGCCGCCCGAGTCGCTCGCGACAGAAGGTCGGATCGGTCCAGGCCTTCAGCGTGCAGAGCACCTGGCCGGCGAATGCCTCGTGGATCTCATAGAAATCGAAATCCGGGAGCGACAGGCCGGCATCCGCGAGCATCCGCGGAACGGCGTATGCCGGCGCCATCAGCAAGCCTTCCCGCTGATCGACGTAGTCGACCGCGGCGACCTTGCCGTAGGCGAGATACGCGAGGACCGGCAGGTCGCGCGCCCGCGCCCACTCCTCGGACGCGAGCAGCACCGCCGATGCGCCGTCGGTCATCGGCGTCGAGTTGCCGGCGGTCAGCGTGCCGCTCGCCGTTCGGTCGAACACCGGGGGCAGGCGCGCCAGTTTCTCCAGGCTCGTGTCGTCGCGGATGTTGTCGTCGCGGGCCAGGCCGAGATAGGGGATCACCAGGTCCGCATAGAACCCCGCGGCGTAGGCGGCGGACGCGTTGCGATGGCTCTGCAACGCGAGCTGATCCTGTGCCTCGCGCGGGATCTGCCATTGCTTCACCATCCACTCGGTACTCTCGCCCATCGACAGACCGGTGCGCGGTTCCGTGACGCCCGGCAATACCGGTTTGAAGTGACGTGGCCGCAGCCCGAGCCACGGCGCGATCCGGGCGCCCGCGGACTTGGCGCGGTGGCTCCGGAGCAGCAGGCGCCGAAAACTCTCCGGGAACACGATCGGCGGATCGCTCACGGTGTCGACGCCGCCGGCGATCCCCGCGTCGATCTGGCCGAGCGCGATCTTGTTCGCAACCAGGATCGCCGCCTCGAGGCTCGTGCCGCAGGCGCGCTGCAGATCGACCGCCGGCGTCTCCGGCGCGAGCCCGGTGCCGAGCACGCACTCGCGCGCGAGGTTCCATTGGCTGGAGTGCTTCATGACCGCGCCGGCGGCGACCTCGCCGAGGCGTTGTCCGCGCAGCCCGAAGCGCTCGACGAGTCCGGCGAGCGCCGCGGTCAACATCTGCGGGTTGCCGACCTCGGCGTAGGCGCCGTGGCCGCGGGCGAACGGGATGCGCGTACCGCCGACGATCGCGACGCGCCGAGTGCTCGTGCCGACCAGCATGGTTCGTCCTCCCTTGCGAAACCCCCGGGCATTATGGACCCGCGCTGTTGCGCGCCGCACCGGGTTTCGCGGGTCGGGGGAGGGGGCCGCGAGCCCGCGCGGGAACTATCCGCCAGTGTTCAGGTATCCTTGACGGCGATGCGTCAATTCACCGACAAGCGTTTCGAGCGCCGCGTCGCGTCCCTGGTCAATTCGGGCCAGCGCGGCGTGCTGCGCGGCGGCCGCAAGGGGGTCGAGAAAGAGGCCTTGCGGGTCACGCCGCAAGGGCGGATCGCGCAGACCGACCACCCGCCCGCGCTCGGCGCCGCATTGACGAATCCGCTGATCACGACCGACTTCTCCGAAGCCCTGATCGAGTTGGTCACGCCGCCGTTCGGCCAGAGCTGGGAGCTGTTGCAGTACCTGTGCGACCTGCACCAGTTCGTCTATAAGCACCTCGGCGACGAGATGCTCTGGGCGACGAGCATGCCCTGCGCGGTCGGGTCCGACGAGGAAATTCCGATCGCGCGGTACGGACCCTCGAACGTCGGACGACTGAAGACGACCTACCGCAACGGGCTCAGCCTGCGTTATGGGCGCATGATGCAGGCGATCGCCGGCGTGCACTTCAATTACTCGTTCCCCGCGTCCCTGTGGGAGGCGCTCGCGAGCATCGAGTCCGCGCGCGCCGCGGACACGGCCTTCATCTCGGACGAGTATTTTGCGGCGCTGCGTAATTACCGGCGCTTCGGCTGGTTGATCCTGTATTTGTTCGGGACCTCGCCGGCGGTCAGCCGGGCGTTCCTCGCGGGACGCGACCACGATCTGCGGCCGCTCGATGCCGACACCTTGTACCTGCCGCACGCGACCTCGCTGCGGATGAGCGACATCGGCTATCGCAACAAGAATCAGGCGACGGTGAGCGTGTCGGTGAACAACCTGCAGGCGTATACCCGCGACCTCAATCACGCGATCCGTACGCCGTTTCCCGCGTACGAAAAGCTCGGGGTCAAGGTCGGCGGGGAGTTCCGGCAGCTGAGCGCGAACGTGCTGCAGGTCGGCAACGAATACTACAGTTTCATCCGGCCGAAGCGCGTGACGCAGCCGGGCGAGCGGCCGACGCTGGCGCTCGAGCGCCGCGGCGTCGAATATCTCGAAATGAGGGCGCTCGACGTCAGCGTGTTCGACCCGGTCGGCGTGAACCAGGATACGTTGCGCTTTGCCGAGGCGTTCCTCGCGCTATGCCTGCTGCGCGACAGTCCGCCGATCGAGCGCGACGAGCAACAGGCCCTCGACCGCAACCACGTGACCGTCGCGCGGCGCGGCCGCGAGCCGGGTCTGTGTCTGCGCTGCGACGGGCGAGACCGACCGCTGCGCGAGTGGGCTCGTGAACTCCTCGACGACATGGACGCCGTCTGCGAGTTGCTCGATCAGGACGATCCCAGCGCTCCTTACCGCCGGTCGCTCGCGCGCCAGCGAGAGAGGATCGAAGATCCGGCCGTGACGCCGTCCGCCCGCTTGCTCGCCGAGATGAGCGATGCCGGGGAGACCTTCTTCCAATTCGCGTTGCGCATGTCGCGCGTGCACAAGGACTACTTCCTCGATCTGTATCCGCCGAACGAGAGCCGGCTCGCCGAGTTCGCGATCGCGGCCGAGGAGTCGCACGCGCAGCAGCGGCGCATCGAGGCCGCCGATCGGGACGATTTCGATACCTATCTCGCGCGCTATCTGGCCGGCTGAGCGCTGGCTGGCATTGATTTGACATAATGCAACTCGACCCGCCGCCGGGGTGCGGAAATCGCGGCGGGGTTCACGCTTTTCGCCACGGGTCGCGTGCGGTGTCCGTCAAGCTGTGCCGCAGGTCGCAGAGGCCGCGCCCGGGATTCGGTCAAATGGCCCCATGCACCTGAGTTCGTCGTTGACGGAGGACTTGCCCGACTTGCCGCACGCGCGGCAACTGAAGGAAGGGTTCCCGTGGCTGCGGTTCCGCCGGGAGCTCGAGGCGGTGTTCCGGCGCGCGCGGCTCGAAGAGTCGCTCGGCTACATCCGCGCGAATCTCGTGCTGTCGATCGCGATCGCGATCGCGCTGTCGGCGATGAACGCGCTCGTGCTGGGTCGGGCGCTGGATCGCATTCCCGGCACCATCGACATCGCGTTCACGGTGCCGTTGCTCGTGATCGTGTTCGCGGCGAGTTTCTCGCCCAGTCGGCAGAGGATCTACGCGCCGCTCGCGGTCGTCGCCTTCACGGCCTGCGGCTTGAGCCAGGTCGCGATTCAGGTCGTGACCTCGCTCGGCGGCGCCCAATTCCTGTTCCCGGCGATGATCGTGACCGCGATGTACGTGTATTTCCTCGCGGGCCTGGATTTCTACAACGCGCTCGCGGTCAATTTCCTCGTGTTGCTCGCGTATCTCGCGGCCGGCCACCTGATGGCACTGCCGGGGCCGCTGTTCGGCTACGACGCGCTCACCCTGGTGGCCGCCAACCTGATCGGCGCATCGGTCGCGTACATGCAGGAGCGCACCAGCCGCTTTCGATTCCTCGAGGCCGGATTGCTCCGCGAACTGGTCGCGCGGGACGGCCTCACGGGGATCCAGAACCGGCGGATGTTCGACCAGCACATCCAGCGCGTCTGGCAACAGGCGGTTCGCGACGCCCAGCGGATCGCGGTGCTGCTCGTCGACATCGATTGCTTCAAGGAATACAACGATCGCTACGGCCATCAGGCGGGCGACGAGTGCCTGCGGGCGGTCGCGGTGACCTTGAGCCAGTGCGCTCGCCGCCCGCTCGACTTCGTCGCGCGCTACGGGGGCGAGGAATTCGCGCTGGTCCTGTACGAAGCGAGCCGTGAGTACGTCGCGGAGGTGTCGACGCGCATCCAGCGCTCGATCGCCGAGCTCAACTTCCTGCACGAGGCGTCCCCGGTGGCGAGCCGCCTGACCGTGAGCATCGGCGCCGCCTACATCCTGCCGACCGCCTCGCGCAGTCCCGAGGGGCTGATTCAGCTGGCCGACGAGGCGCTCTACAGCGCGAAGGGCCAGGGCCGCAACCGGGTCGTCGTGATGGAAGCGGAGTACCAGAACCTGCAGACCGGGCGCTTCGAGAAGCGCCGCGGCCAGCGTCTCGCCTGACGCGACGCCGGCTGCGCGCCCGGCGCTAAGGCTCGCGGAAGATCGCGGTCCGGGGCTCGCCTCCCGCGGTCAGGCTCCCGCGGAACATGCCCTCGACGTTGCAATCGATCGCGATCCGACCGTGTCGATCGATCGCGATCACGCCGCCTTCCCCACCACGCGCGATCAATTCGCCGTGCACGATGTCGTGGACCGCCTGATCGAGGCTGGCGCCGCCATACCTCATCCGGGCGCAGACGTCGTGCGCGACCGCGTTGCGCAGGAAGATCTCGCCATGCCCGGTCGCCGAGACCGCGCAGGCCCGGTCGTCCGCGTACGTCCCGGCACCGATCACCGGCGAATCGCCGATCCTCCCGTAGCGCTTCGCGGTCATGCCGCCGGTCGAGGTCGCCGCGGCCACGTGCCCGTGCGCGTCGAGCGCGACCGCGCCGACCGTGCCGACGTGCGCCAAGGACAGCGGCGAGCCGCCGGCACTCAGCACCCGCTGCAGTTGCTGCCAGCGCTCCTCGGTCCGGAAATACTCGTTCGGCACGAATGCGAGCCCTTCGGCGAGCGCGAATTCCTCGGCGCCCGTGCCGCTCAGCATCACGAAGGGTGAGCGCTCCATCACCACCCGCGCGAGCTCGATCGGGTTCCGCACGTGCCGCAGCCCGCAGACCGCGCCCGCGCGCAGCGCGGCGCCCTCCATGATCGCCGCGTCGAGTTCGTGCTGGCCGTCGCGCGTGCACACGGCGCCGCGTCCGGCGTTGAACAGCGGATCATCCTCGAGCACGACGACCGCGCGAGTGACCGCGTCGAGGCTCGAGCCGCCGCGCTCGAGGACCGTCCGGCCGGCGTCGAGCGCGGCGAGCAATCCTTCGTGATAGCGGCGCTCGCGCGCCGGCTCGATTTCGCCGCGTGGCGGCGTGCCCGCCCCGCCGTGGACCGCGATCCCGTACATCGTCGTTGACTCCTTGCCTGGTCGTTCGCGACCCCTAAGGCTATCATCCGTCGGCCATGACACAAGCCGCCGAACGCCGACCGATCCGTAGCGTCCTGATCGCGAATCGAGGAGAAATCGCGATCCGCGTGATGCGGGCGGCGTCCGAGCTCGGCCTGCGCACGATCGCGATCCACTCGCACGAGGACCGCTTCTCGCTGCACCGGACCAAGGCCGACGAGAGCTATCTGGTCGGCGAGGGCCGATCGCCGGTCGAGGCCTACCTCGACATCGGCGGGATCGTGCGGATCGCGCGCGAAGCCGGGGCCGACGCGGTCCACCCGGGCTACGGCTTCCTGTCCGAGAGCCCGGAATTCGCGGAAGCCTGCGGCGCGGCCGGCCTCGTGTTCGTCGGTCCCTCGCCGGAGACGATGCGCCGCCTCGGCAACAAGGTGGAAGCGCGCCATCTCGCGGTGGCCGCCGACGTGCCGGTGATGCCGGCGACGCCGCCGCTGCCGGCCGACGATCGGGAGTGTCTCGCGGCTGCGCGCGCGATCGGCTTCCCGGTGATGTTGAAGGCGAGCTGGGGCGGCGGCGGTCGCGGGATGCGCGTCGTCGAGTCCGAGGACGGCTTGGCCGAGACGGTCGCGACGGCCCGGCGCGAGGCGAAGGCGGCGTTCGGCAAGGACGAGGTCTACCTCGAGAAGCTGATTCGCCGCGCGCGCCACGTCGAAGTGCAGATTCTCGGTGACGACCATGGCAACCTCGTGCATCTGTACGAGCGCGACTGCACCGTGCAGCGGCGCAACCAAAAGGTCGTGGAACGCGCGCCGGCGGTGTTCCTGACTGCCGCGCAGCGCACGGCGTTGTGCGAGGCGGCCCTGCGCATCGGTCGCGCGGTCGGCTACCGCTCGGCCGGCACCGTCGAGTTCCTGCAGGACGCGGACACCGGGAAGTTCTATTTCATCGAGGTGAATCCGCGCATCCAGGTCGAGCACACGGTCACCGAATGCGTGACCGGCATCGATCTCGTGAAGGCGCAGTTGCGCATCGCCGCGGGCGCGCGAATCGGCGATGCCGCCAGCGGCGTCCCGCCGCAAGCGCAGATCCGCGTGACCGGCCATGCGCTGCAATGCCGGGTCACGACCGAGGATCCGGAGAATCACTTCGTCCCGGATTACGGTCGCCTCACGGCGTACCGCAGTCCCGCCGGCTTCGGCATCCGACTCGACGCCGGCACCGCCTACGCGGGCGCGATCATCACGCGGTACTACGATTCGCTGCTCGTGAAGGTCACGGCCTGGGCGCCGACGGCCGAGGAGACGATCGCGCGGATGCATCGCGCGCTGTGGGAATTTCGAATTCGCGGCGTCGTGACCAATCTGCGCTTTCTCGACCAGCTGATCACGCATCCGCAGTTCGCGGACGCCGCCTATACGACCCGCTTCATCGACGAGACCCCCGACCTGATCCGGATCCCGCACAAGCGGGACCGCGCGACGCGGCTGCTGAGCTACATCGGCGAGGTCATCGTCAACGGCAACACCGGCGTGAAAGGACGTGCGCG
Organism: Pseudomonadota bacterium; assembly: GCA_021785405.1. Lineage (GTDB taxonomy): Bacteria > Pseudomonadota > Gammaproteobacteria > Steroidobacterales > Steroidobacteraceae > Bog-1198. The sequence continues at coordinate 43,337 of JAJYFF010000005.1, forward strand.
ACCCGAGGCGCCGGTGTTCCCGCGACTGCCGAAGGTCCAGTTGCCGCCGCCGGCGCCGGGGACCAAGCAGCGGCTCGACGAGCTCGGCGCCGAGCGCTTCGCCGAGTGGATGCTGGGCGAACGCCGGGTGCTGCTCACCGACACGAGCATGCGCGACGCTCACCAGTCGCTGCTCGCGACGCGCTTCCGGACACAGGACCTCGCGGCGATCGCGCCGTACTACGCGGCCTTGTTGCCGGGCTTGTTCTCGGTCGAGTGCTGGGGAGGCGCCACCTTCGACGTCGCGATGCGCTTCCTGCGCGAGGATCCGTGGGAAAGGCTCGCGGAGCTGCGCGCGCGGATGCCGAACCTGCTGTTGCAGATGCTGCTGCGATCGGCGAACGCGGTCGGCTACACGAATTACCCCGACAACGTCGTCCGTCATTTCGTCGCCCGCGCGGCGCACGCCGGTATCGATCTGTTTCGGGTGTTCGATTGCCTGAATTGGACCGAGAACATGCGCGTCGCGATCGAGGCGGTGCGCGATACCGGGCGGCTCTGCGAGGCGGCGATCTGCTACACCGGGAACTTGTCGAACCCGGCCGAGCGCAAGTACGACCTGCACTACTATCTCGGGATCGCCCGCGAGTTGCAGGCGATGGGCGCGCACGTGATCGGCATCAAGGACATGGCGGGGCTGTGCCTGCCGAGCGCCGCGGCGACGCTGGTCCGTGCGTTGAAGGACGAAATCGGGTTGCCGATCCACTTCCACACGCACGATACGAGCGGCATCGCCGCGGCGAGCGTGCTCGCGGCGATCGACGCCGGCGCCGACGCGGTCGACGGCGCGATCGACTCGCTTTCCGGCCTGACCTCGCAGCCGAATCTCGGCTCGATCGCCGAGGCGCTTCGCCACGGTCCGCGCGATACCGGCGTGGATCCGGGCGCCTTGCGCGCGATCTCCGGGTACTGGGAGCAGGTGCGCCGCGGCTACGTCGCGTTCGAGAGCGACATCCGCGCCGGCGCATCCGAGGTCTACGTCCACGGGATGCCGGGCGGGCAGTACACGAATCTGCGCGAGCAGGCCCGGTCGCTCGGGATCGAAGATCATCGCTGGCACGAAGTCGCGACCGCCTACGCCGAAGTCAACGACTTGTTCGGCGACATCGTCAAGGTGACGCCGACCTCGAAGGTCGTCGGCGACATGGCGATCATGATGGTCACGAGCGGGCTCGACCGCGCGGCGGTCCTCGATCCGGAGGTGGAAATCGCGTTCCCGGAGTCCGTCGTGCAGCTCTTCCGCGGAGATCTCGGCCAGCCGCTCGGCGGCTTCCCGCCCGAGCTGCAGCGCAAAGTGCTCAAGGGCGTCGAGCCGCTGCGGGATCGGCCGGGGGCGTCGTTACCGCCGGCCGACCTCGAGGCCGAGCGTGCCGCGGCGCAGCTCAAGGTCGGGCGCGCGATCAGCGACGACGAGCTCGCGTCCTATCTCATGTATCCGAAGGTGTTCGTCGAGTACGCCGCGGATCGTGCCCGCTACGGCGACTTGAGCACGCTGCCGACCACGGTGTTCTTCTACGGCATGCAGCCGGGCCAAGAGATCAACGTCGATCTGGAGCGCGGCAAGACCCTGATCGTACGCTACGTGACGACCAGCGATCCCCACGAGGACGGCACCCGCACCGTCTTCTTCGAGTTGAACGGCCAGCCGCGACCGGTCCGCATCGCCGATCGCAGCCAGGTCGCGTCGCGACCGCCGACGCGCAAGGCCGATGCCGACGATCCGACCCACGTGGGCGCACCGATGCCGGGGACCGTCGCGACGGTGACGGTGCACGCCGGGCAGCCCGTCCGTCGCGGCGAGGTGCTGGTGACGCTCGAGGCGATGAAAATGGAGACCTCGGTGCGTGCCGAACGCGACGCGACCGTGAAAGAGGTGCTCGTCCGCCCCGGGCAGTCGGTCGACACGAAGGATCTGATCGCGATCTGCGTATGAGCGCGCCGGATCGTTAGATCACCGAATCCTTCAGGTCGCGACCCTTGTCGGCCGCCTTCGCGGGGTCGAGCCGCGCGCGCGCGGCGATCAGCTTGCGCGCGGCCATGTAGTCCTTCGTGTCGTCGACCGCCTCGACCGCGGTGAGCTCGCCGTTGCGCAGGTACAGCGCGCTGAAGCCGCCGTGACCCGGATCGCCGCGCAGCATCCGTTCGTCGCCGTCGCCGTGCAGCCCGACGATCAACAATTTGTGTTCGTACTGATCGGACCAGAACCAGGGGATGCGATCGTGGACCACGCCGCGCCCGAGCATGTTCAGGGCCGCGGTCTTCGCCTGCTCGAACGCGTTGTCGACGCTTTCGAGCCGGACGCGCCGCCCGTAATGCGGCGACGGATGATTCGCGCAGTCGCCGGCCGCGAAGATCGCCGGATCCGCGGTACGGCAGTACTCGTCGATCACGATGCCGTCGTCGACCGCGAGACCTGCGTTCGCGGCGAGATCGGTGACCGGGAGGGCGCCGACGCCGACGATCACGAGATCCGCCGCGATCCGCGTGCCGTCGCCGCAGACGACCGCCGCGACGCGGTCGCCGCCGTCGATCGATTCGACCCGGGTATTGCACAGGATGCGCACGCCGTGCGCGCGATGCGCTTCGGCGAAGAATGCCGAGACCGCCGGCGAGACGACGCGGGCCATCACCCGGTCCGCCATTTCGAGCACCGTCGTCTGCAGTCCGAAATGACGGCAGGCCGCGGCCGCTTCCAGCCCGATGTAGCCACCGCCGATGATCACGGCATGCGCGTCCGCCCGCAAGCCGGTGCGCAATGCGTCGGCGTCCTCGATCGTCCGCAAGGTGTGGACCCCGGGAAGCTGCGCGCCGGCGCATTGCAGCGGCCGGGCGCGCGCGCCGAGGCACAGCAAGGCGCGGTCGTAGGCGAGCCGCGTACCGTCCGCGAGCTCGACGGTGCGTTCCTCACGGTCGAGGCGCGTCGCGCGCGCACCGAGCCGCAACTCGACCCGGTGCTCGTCGTAGAAGGCGCGATGCCGGAACGGCAAACGCTCCGCCGCGAGCTCGCCGTGCAGGTACTTCTTGGACAGCGGCGGCCGCTGATAGGGCAGTTCGCGCTCTTCGCCGACGAGGATCAGGCGGCCGTCGAAGCCCTCGCGGCGTAGCGTGTCGATCGCTTGGGCGCCGGCTTGGCCAGCACCGACGATCAGGAACGTCGTATTCATCCGAAAACCTCATCTCGACGCCCGGCGGCCGTCGCCGTGCGCGGTTTCGTGCACCATCACGGGGCGTCGCCGGGCCGGTGCGGCGGTCGTCGGCGACGTCGTCTGTTAATGTTATTCTGAAAGTGGACCAAGAATACTCCTCGGAGAATGGGATGAAACTGATCACCGCCATCATCAAGCCCTTCAAGCTCGACGACGTCCGTGCCGCGCTGTCGGAAATCGGCGTCTCGGGCATGACCGTGACCGAGGTGAAGGGTTTCGGTCGCCAGCGGGGTCATACGGAGTTGTATCGCGGCGCCGAATACGTCGTCGACTTCGTCCCGAAGACACGGATCGAGGTCGCCGTCCAGAACGAGCTCGTGGACCAGGTCATGGAGGCGATCACCGGCGCGGCGAAGACCGGCAAGGTCGGCGACGGCAAGATCTTCGTGACCGAGTTGCAGCGGGTCGTGCGCATCCGCACCGGCGAGTCGGACGACGCCGCGCTGTAGCGGCCGTCGCCGTCAAGGACGCGCGACTCGTGCGTCTGATCACGGGTCTGCGGATCCTGGGCGCGTGCGCGACCGTGGCGGTCGTCGCGAACGCCGCGTTCGCCGCGAAATTCACCGATCGACAGCGGACCCGGATCGAGGAGCCGCGCCCCGCCGGCGTGCCGAGCGACGCGCAGCTCGTCGCGAGCGGCGCGGTGATCGGCAAGGTCGACATCGTCACGCACAACATATTCGATATGTCGGATCCGCGCGACGACGTCGCCTTGTTCCGTCTCGCCAATCGCCTGCACATCCGCACGCGCCGTTCGACGATCCGGGCGCAGCTCCTGTTCTCGGCCGGTCAGAAGTACCGGCCGCGCCTGCTGGCGGAGACCGAGCGCAATCTCCGCAAGCTTCCCTTCATCTACGACGCTCACGTCGTGCCCGTGCGCTACGCCCACGGCAAGGTCGAGGTCGCGGTGATCACCCGGGACGTGTGGACCCTGAGCCCGGGAGTCAACTTCAGCCGCACGGGCGGGACGAACAACTCGAGCTTCGAGCTCTCCGACTCGAACTTCCTCGGTCACGGCAAGACGCTGGATTTCCAGCACGGGCGCGACGTCGATCGCAGCAGCAATACGTTCGAGTGGTCGGATCCGAACGTCTTCGGATCGCATTGGATCGACGCGCTCGCCTACGCCGATTCCAGCGATGGTCGGCGACGCGCGGTCGACTTCGCACATCCGTTCTATGCGCTCGAGACGCGCTGGAGCGCCGCCGCCAGCGCGCAGAAGTATCAGCGAGCGGTGTCACGCTACGCGTACGGCAACATCGGTGATCAGTTCGAGGATTCGGAAGTCTCCTATGCGCTGAGCGGCGGCGTCTCCGCCGGACTGGTGCGGGGATGGACGCGTCGCTGGCTCGCCGGCGTGCGTTACGATCGCAACGACTTCCTCGTCGATCCGACCACCTCGCTGCCCGCACGCGTGCTGCCGGCCTCGCAGACGCTCGCGTATCCGTTCCTCGGGTTCGAGCTGATCCAGGACGACTACCGCAAGACCGGCGACTTGAACCAGATCGGGCGCACCGAGGATCTGTACTTCGGGCTGCAGGCCGATCTCACGGTCGGCTACTCGGCCCCGACGTTCGGTGCGAGCCAGCGGGCGTTCGTCGTCACCGGGAAAGCGCGCAAGGGATTTCAGATCGGCTCGCACCAGCAGTTGTTCGCGTCCGTCGACTTCCAGACGCGGATTGAGCAAGGGCGGGCGCGAAACCTGATCGCCGACACCGCGGCACGCTATTACTGGCGGTGGTTGCCGGAGTGGGTGCTGTATGTCGGGGCTTCCGGCACCGCAACCGACGCCCTCGACCCGCAGTCGCAGCTCACGATCGGCGGCGACAGCGGGTTGCGCGGCTACCCCTTGCGCTACGAGGCCGGCAGTTCGAAGGCGCTGGTCACGATCGAACAGCGTTTCTACACGGACTGGTACCCGTTCCGGCTCGTGCGCGTCGGCGGAGCGATCTTCGCGGACGCCGGCCGCGCCTGGGGCCCCGCGATCATCGGCGGCAACCGGCCGGGGATGCTCGAGGACCTCGGGTTCGGACTGCGCCTCGGCAACACGCGCACCGGGCTCGGCAACGTGCTGCACATCGACTTCGCGTTTCCGTTGAACGCCCCGCCGGGCGTGAGCCAATTTCAAGTGCTGGTGCAGACCTTCCAGAGCTTCTGAGGCATCGCGCGGGCCGGCGGCGAGGTCCTCAGGAGTCGGCACGCTTGCGTCGCCGCGAGAGCAACGCGAGGAAGCCGATGCAGACCGAGAAGTTGAGGATCCACCAGCCGAGTTGCCGCACGCGACCGTGACCGGAGCGAGGTTTCGCGAATCCGGTCAACACGCCGCGCAGCACCTGGGTCTCGTTGCCGGCCCGGATCTCGAACGCGAACGCGGTCGGTCCCGGGGCCGTGAGCTGCGGCGTGCGAATCGAGTAACCGCCGTCGACCGTCGCCGTCGCCGGATAGGATCGACCCCGGAACTCGACCGTGACCGCGGCGTTGGTCACGGGCGTTCCGTCGAGCGCGCGGCTCACGCGCAGGCTCAGCGTGTCACCCCGCAGCAAGCCGACGAGCCGGTACGTCGGCGACTGCGCGACGACGCGCGCGGGCGCCGGTGCGACGGCTGCGCTCGCGATGGTCGCGAGCGACAGCGCGCACAGCCAGAGCGTCGCCCACAACCGTCGCGAGCCGCGGACGACCGCGCGTCGCGCACGCCGCCGCGGGCGAGCGGCGCATCGTTCGGCGGCGGTTGCGATCGCGAACATCGTCGCTCGCCGCGGTTCAGCCGTTCATCGGCCGGCCGGCGTGCGCCGGCCGGCGCGCGAGATCCCGAGGACACCGCCGCGCACGATCTCGACGATCGTGCCGAACGCTGCAATCGCCGCGACGGCCTCCGCGATCTCGTCCTCCGTGCCGGCGATCTCGACGATCCAGCTCGGTTCGGTCGACAGCACCTTGCCGCCGCTGCGGCGGACGACTTGCATCGCGGCGTCCTGCTGGTCGGCGTCGATCTGCAGTTTCAGCAGCGCGAGCTCTCGCGCGAGGTGATCGCCGGTCGTCATGTCCTCGACCGTGACGACGTCGACGAGCTTCTGCAATTGCGAGTTTATCTGCGCGATCACCGCGTCCGATCCGGTGGTCACCAGGGTGATCCGCGAGATCGACGGGTCGTTGGTCGGCGCGACCGAGAGCGACTCGATGTTGTAACCGCGGCTCGAGATCAGCCCCGTGACGCGGGTGAGCGCGCCGGCCTCGTTCTGCAAGAGAATCGCGATGAGATGCCGCATGGGCCGATAGGATAAGGGACGGCGGCACTTGGGCGCCAGGGCGTTAGCTGCTAGGCTTTGTCGCGTGAACGACAGACACGAATCGAAGGGCTCGGCGCCGCATCCGCGCGCCGGCGAGACGATGACCGGCGCCGAGATGATCGTCCAGGTGCTGGTCGACGAAGGCGTCGACACGGTGTTCGGCTACAGCGGTGGCGCGATCCTGCCGATCTACGACGCGGTGTTCTGTCACAACGAAGCGACCAACGGATCGATGCCGCTGATCGTGCCGGCGAACGAGCAGGGCGCGGCGTTCATGGCGGCCGGATACGCGCGGGCGAGCGGCCGGGTCGGCGTCGCGCTGGTGACCTCCGGTCCGGGCGCGACCAACACCGTGACCCCGGTGCGCGACTCCACCGCCGATTCGGTGCCGATCGTCGTGATCTGCGGACAGGTGCCGACGAGCGCGATCGGTACCGACGCGTTCCAGGAGGCGCCGGTCCCGAGCATCATGGGCGCGGTCGCGAAGCACGTGTTCCTCGTGACCGATCCGACCCGGCTCGAGGCGACCGTGCGCACCGCGTTCGAGATCGCCCGCACCGGCCGACCCGGTCCGGTCGTGCTCGACATTCCGAAGGACGTGCAGAACTGGCGCGGCGTGTTCAACGGCTCCGGTCATTTGCCGATCCCAGGGTATCGCCAGCGCTTGAACCGCATCGGCGCGAACCAGCTATCGGCAGCGGCGTGCGCGACCCTGTTGGCGGCGCTCGAGACGTCCGAGCGGCCCTTGATCTACGCGGGCGGCGGCGTGATCAATGGCGGCGCGACCGAGGCGCTGCGCGCGCTGGTGCGCGAACTGCGGATTCCGGTGGTGACGACCCTGATGGGGATCGGTGCGATCGACACCGCCGACGCGATGGCGATGCGCATGCTCGGGATGCACGGCGCGGCGTTCGCGAACTACGCCGTCGAGGATTGCGACCTGTTGCTCGCGATCGGCGCGCGCTTCGACGACCGCGTCGCGGGCAATCCCGTCAAGTTCGCCGCGAACGCGAAGTTCATCGCGCAGTTCGACATCGATGTGTCGGAAGTGAACAAGGTCAAGCGCGTCCACTGGAGTCACCTGGGCTCGTTGCCGGAGGCGCTCACGACCTTGCGGGAGAGCGCCGGTCGCGCCGGCTTCCGGCGCGATTGGTCGGCGTGGCACGAGCATTGCGATCACCTGCGGCGCACGTACGCGATGAACTACGACCGCGCGAGCGCGCGGATCCAGCCGCATTACGTGATCGAGGCGATCAATCGCCTGACTCGCGGCGAGGCGATCATCAGCACCGGCGTCGGCCAGCATCAGATGTGGGCAGCGCAATACTTCGATTTCCGTAGTCCGCGACTCTGGCTGACCTCGGGCAGCATGGGCACGATGGGCTTCGGACTGCCCGCGGCGATCGGCGCGCAGTTCGCGATGCCCGGCCACGTGGTGATCGACCTCGACGGCGACGCCAGCATCCGCATGAACATCGGCGAACTGGAGACCGTGACGACCTACGGGCTGCCGGTGAAGGTCGTCGTGATCAACAACTGCGGCGACGGCATGGTCAAGCAGTGGCAGAAGCTGTTCTTCAAGGGCCGCTTGAGCGCGAGCGACAAGAGCCTGCACAAGAAGGATTTCGTGAAGGCGGCGATCGCGGACGGCTTCGAGTTCGCGGTGCGCCTGGAGAACAAGGCGGACGTGCCGCGGGTCGTCGAGGAGTTCATCCGCTTCCCCGGTCCGGCGTTCCTCGAGGTGATCGTGGATCCGGACGCGGGGGTCTATCCGATGGTCGGGCCCGGGCAGTCGTACGACGAGATGATCACCGGCGAATTCATCGCGTCGCGCAAGACCGTCGAGATCGTTCCCCCGGACGAATCCGAGATGTTCTGAGGCGGCGCGCGCCCGCGCGCCGTGCTCACCAGCTCCCGCTGTTGCTCATCGAGGTCCACGGTTCCGCCGGTGGCAGCGCCGCGCCTTTCTGCAACAGCTCGATCGAAATGCCGTCCGGGGATCGCACGAACGCCATGTGGCCGTCGCGTGGCGGGCGATTGATCGTGACGCCGTGATCCATCAATCGCCGGCAGGCGGCGTAGATGTCGTCGACCTCGTAGGCGAGGTGGCCGAAGTTGCGCCCGCCCGCGTAGGTTTCGGGGTCCCAGTTGTAGGTCAGTTCGACTTGCGCGCTCGCGTCCCCGGGCGCCGCGAGGAACAGCAGGGTGTACCGACCCTGCGGATAGTCCTTGCGCGAGAGCAGTTCGAGCGCGAGCGCGTCGCGGTAAAAGCGCAGCGACTGCTCGACGTCACTGATCCGAACCATCGTGTGCAGGTATTTCATCCGATTCCGGTCCTCCGATCATGCCCAGCGCGCGCCTGCGCGACTCCGCGGCGCCAGATTACCGCATCGCGCGCGCGGCCGCGCCGGCGTCGTTCGCGGTGCCGTGCGAACACCCAAGACATCCATTTGTTACTAAATAGAGACAGCTTTGCTGTAACGCAAACATTGTTCAAGATTGCGTAATAAATCACGAAAAACGTTGGAATTATCATTTTGCCATGCTACGGTTATCCACAGTTCGATCGCAGCCGTTTTGATGACGTCGATTCTGTGCAACAGACGACGTGAGCCAAGAAAGGCCGAGCGCGGATCACGTGGTGGTGGCGCGCATCCGCCGTGACAGGACGTGCCGGTATGGATCCGGCACCTGTTCCACTAAAATCCCCGGTTCGTCCGGGGTTTTTTTCTTGCGGGATCCCGAAGCCCCGGGATCCCGGCCCCGCGATGAGGGAGCCTGACGATGTCCACGGTCCTGGTCACCGGCGCCTCACGGGGCATCGGTGCGGAGTTCGTCCGCCAATACGCCGCTGACGGCTGGCGGGTTCACGCGCTCGCGCGGGATCCGCGGAACTCCGAGCGCCTCGCCGAGACGCAGCGGACGCACCGCGACCGGATCAGCGTGCACGCGATCGACGTCACCGACCACGCGGCGATCGACGCGCTGGCGAGCGAGCTTGCCGGTACGCCGATCGACGTGCTGCTCAACGTCGCCGGCGTGCTGGTCGCGAATCCGTTCGGCCAATCGGACTACGATCGCTGGATGAACTCGATCCGGGTCAACCTGTTCGGACCGATGAAGGTCGCGGAAGCGTTCGTCGAGCACGTCGCCGCGAGCGACCAGCGCAAGATCGTGACCCTGACCAGCGTGCTCGGCTCGATCGGCGGGAATGCGGCCGGTGGGATGTACGACTATCGATCGACGAAAGCCGCGGTCAACGCGATCATGAAATCCATGAGTCTCGACCTGGCCCGGCGCGGGATCATCGCGGTCCCGATCCATCCGGGCTGGGTGCGCACCGACATGGGCGGCTCGCGCGCCGAGGTCGACGTCGCGACGAGCGTCACCGGCATGCGCGCGGTGATCGTGGGGTTGACGCCGGCGCAGTCCGGTCGATTTCTGAGCTACCAAGGGTCCGAATTGCCTTGGTAAGGCTCGCCGCGCACCCGTGCGCGCCGGAGGCGGCACGGTGAAACTGCAGCAGCTGCGTTATCTCGTCGCGGTCCACGACGCCGGCTTGAACATCACGGCCGCGGCCCGCCAGCTGCATACGTCGCAGCCGGGGGTGAGCCGCCAGCTGAAGATGCTGGAGGCGGAGCTCGGGCTGCGCCTGTTCGAGCGCGACGGCCGTGCACTGACGCGAGTGACCGCCGCGGGCGAACGGGTCATCGCGCATGCGACCAAGATCTTGCGCGAGATGCAGAACATCCGCGGGGCGTCCCTGGATCTACGGCAGGCCGACAGCGGTAGCCTGGCGATCGCGACCACCCACACCCAAGCGCGTTACGTGTTGCCGCCGGTGATCCGGGACTTCCGGGAGCGCTATCCGAAGGTTCGCCTCCACCTGCATCAGGGCACCTCGGAGCAGATCGCCGAGCTGGTCGCGCGGGACCGGGTCGATTTCGCGATCGCGACCGGTTCCGAGGAACTGTTCGGGCCGCTGGTGCGGCTGCCGGTGTACCGTTGGCATCGAGTGGTCGTCGTGCCGAAACGCCACCCGCTCGCCAGCGGCGGCAAGCTGAGCTTGCGGCGCCTCGCCGAATACCCGATCGTGACCTACGTGTTCAGTTTCTCCGGTCGTTCGTCCCTGCCCGCGATGTTCGAGGCGGCGGGCCTGTCGCCCGACGTCGCGCTCACCGCGCAGGATGCCGACGTGATCAAGACCTACGTGCGGATCGGGCTCGGCGTCGGGATCCTCGCGGGCGTCGCGATCGACCCCGTGAGCGACGCGGATCTCGTGGTTCGCGACGCGCGCCACTTGTTCGCGGACCACACGACCTGGATCGGGTTCCGCCGGGGGAGCGTGTTGCGGGCCTACATGTACGATTTTCTCGAGCGGCTCGCGCCGCATTGGACGCGCCGGCTGGTCCGCGAAGCGGAGCGATCCGAAACCCAGGACGAGGTCGATCGCGCGAGCGCGGCGCTGACGATTCCGTATCGGGGTCCGCAATGAGGCTGCCGTACCGCGCGACCCGGGTGCCGCAAAGAAAGAAGCCGGGCAGTGCCCGGCTTCAGAGATCCCCATGCCTGTTTTTGATCGATCGTGAACCGCGATCACTCGCGGGTCGTGAGCCCAGCGGTCGGTCTGCCGTCTACACGCAACGCCTAGATTGCGTCGATGCAACACACTATACCGTGATGGATTGGCGATACCAGCCAGGATTGCGACAAAAAGCGAAATTTAATGTTGCGTAAACACGACACACCGGCGGCGGCGGGCGCCGACGCCTCGATCCGCACGCGCCGCGCGTATTTCGACGTCCGCTACGGCCAATTGCACGTGCGTACAGCCTTCCCCGCGACCGGTGGGTTCGACGAGCAAGCGCCGCTCTTCTGTCTGCACGACGCCGGCGCCTCGAGCCGCGAGTTCGGCGGATTCCTCGCCGCGATCGCGGCGCGGCGTTCGGTGTACGCGCCGGATTGGCCGGGCTCCGGCGAATCCGATCCGCCCCCCGAGGGCGGTGCCGAGGGGAGCGCGGCCGCGGCGGTGCTCGATCTCGTCGCGGAGTTGCGCTTGCGCCGGATCGATCTGCTCGGGGTCGGTGCCGGGGCCGCGGTCGCGGTCGAAGTCGCTCGCCTCGCGCCCGAGCGGGTGGGTCGAGTCGTCGCGGTCGGTGCGCACGCGCTCGTTGCGAGCGCGGCCACGACGCACCCGTGTCTGGTGCTCGCGCTCGACGGCACGCGCGATCCGCCGCGGGGCGTCCGCGGCCAGAACGTCGAATGGGTCGTCGCGCCGGAGTATCGCGATCGGCCGTTCCTGCTCGCGCCGGAGGCGCTCGCGGAACGCGTCGCGGCGTTTCTGGATCGCCGCTGAACCTGCCAACCCGCCGAGCCGGCACGTGCGAATCAACAAATTCATCAGTGAGAGCGGTCTGTGCTCACGGCGCGAGGCGGATCGCTGGATCGCCGCGGGCCGCGTGAGCTGCAACGGGATCACGGCGACGCTCGGTACCCCGGTCGAGCCGGGCGACGACGTCCGCATCGACGGCGTACCGCTGCGAGCGAGGCGGCCCGCGGTCTACATCGCGCTCAACAAGCCCGTCGGCATCACGTCGACGACCGAACCCGACGTCGCCGGGAACATCGTCGACCTGGTCGGTCACGCCGAGCGCATCTTCCCCGTCGGACGCCTCGACAAGGACTCCGAAGGGCTGATCTTGCTCACCAACGACGGCGACATCGTGAACGAGATCCTGCGGGTGGAGAACGCGCACGAGAAGGAGTACGTGGTCGCGGTCGACCGGCCGATCACGCCGATGACGCTCGCGCTGATGCGCAGCGGCGTGCGCATCCGGGGGCAGATGACCCGGCCGTGCCGCGCCGAGCGGATCGACGACCGGCGGTTTCGGATCGTGCTCACCCAAGGCTTGAACCGGCAGATTCGCCGGATGTGCTCGGCGCTCGGGTACCGCGTGCAGCAGTTGCGCCGCGTGCGGATCAGCAACATTCATCTCGAGGACTTGCCGCCGGGACACTGGCGGCCGCTGACCGCGGCCGAGCTCGCGGGTCTCCTGCCCGCCCGCTTCGCGGCGGCGTCGCCGGATCAGCCCCCTCGCAACGCGTCGGCCGGCACTCCCTCGGTCCAGCGGCGCCCGGCCGCTGCGCGCCAATCCGGGTCCTGTGCCTTGAACGCCAACCAGCGAAAGAAATCCGGGCCGCGTCCGGGCCAGTAGGCGAGCCGGTAGAGCACGCCGGAGGTGCTCGACTCGACGATGAATTTGCGGCGCAGTCCGAGCGACGCCGGGTCGGCGAAACAGCGGATGCGCGGCGAATTCTCCGCGAGCGCGAATTGCGCCAGACCGATCTGCAGACGCAGCCGGCCGTCCAGCGCGTACAGACAGACGTTCGGCGGCGTGCCACGGATCATCGCGATGCCGTGCACGATCGCGACCGCCTCGTCGCTCGGCGTCCACGTGCCGTCCTGCGTCTGCCAGTGCAGCACCATGCGGTGACGCCGGAAATCGATCACCGGAATCGGCGTCGCGAGCGCGCGGGTCACGCTGGGCCCTCGGACCCCATTCAGCGCGACCGCAGCACGGGCAGTTGCGCGAACGCCCGTTCGACGATGCGCGCGGTCAGGAACTGCGGCAAGATCCGCGCCTGCCGCGACCCCGGCGTCCCGCCGTAGACGACGTACAGGGGGACGCCGGCACGGCCGAATTTCGCGAGTGCGCGGGTGATTCGCGGGTCGCCGTCGGTCCAGTCCGCCCGCATCAACGTGACGTCGCGCGCCCGCAGGTACGCGCGCACCGCCGGATCGTCGAGCACCGTACGTTCGTCCACCAGGCAGGTCAGGCACCACCTCGCGGTGAAGTCGATGAACAGCGGGCGCGCCTGCGCGCGCAGCAATGCCACGCGCGCCGGATCATAGGCGATCCAGCCGGAGCCGCTCGCGGCCGCCGGTGCTGCCGCCGCGTCCGCCCGGGCCGCTTGATACGCGAACGGCAGCGCGACCGCGCCGAGCAGCGCCGCGATAGCGACGATCGCCGCCAGTCGACGGGGCCGACCCTTCGATTCCCGGAATCCCCAGGCGGCGAGGCCGATGAGGACGATGCCGCCGAGCGCCGCCGCGAACCCGGTCGCGCTGGTCTGCTGCGACAGGACCCAGATCAGCCAAGCAACCGAGGCGTACATCGGGAACGCGAGCAACTGCCGGAAGGTGAGCATCCACGGGCCGGGCCGAGGGAGCGCGCGGCGCAACCCCGGCACGAAGGACACGGCCACCAAGGGGAGACAGAGCCCGACGCCGAGGGCCGCGAAGATCGTGAGCGCCCGCGGTGCCGACTGCGTCAGCGCGACGCCGACCGCGGTCGCCATGAACGGCGCCGTGCAGGGCGATGCGACCAAGGTCGTCAATACGCCGGTGAAGAAGGAGCCGCGGATCCCGCCGTCCCGCGTGAGCTTCTCGCCGACGTCGGCGAAGGCGCCGCCGAACTCGAAGACGCCCGACAGGTTCAGGCCGACGAGCAGCAACAGGTAGCTCATCAAGGTCACGAACCGCGGCGACTGCAGCTGAAAGCCCCAGCCGACGCGCGCGCCGCCGGTCCGCAACACGATCAGCACCGCCGCGAGCGCGAGCATCGAGGTGATCACGCCGCCGCCGAACGCGAGCCCCTTGTGGCGAACTTCGCGGGGATGCCGCGCCGCCTGCTCGACGAGACTCACCGCCTTGATCGACAACACCGGCAGCACGCAAGGCATCAAATTGAGGACCAGACCCCCGAGCAGCGCCAGGCCGGCGAGGGGCCACAGCGCGGCCGCCACGGATCGGCTCGGCGTCGTCGGCGCGGCCGTCACCGACGCGACGCCCGCCGCCGCGCCGTTCGCGGTGGCGGCAGCGCTCGCGGCGCCGGTGCCGGCGACGGTGAGCGACGGCGCGATCACGAGCGCGACGGTGGACGGCGCCGCGCGCCCGGGTTCGGTCCCGATCACCAGGCCGCGCAAGCGACCGGAATGCGGTTGGTAGCCCGGCTTCATCGAAATCTCGATCGCGCCGTGGTCGCGGCGGATTCGCTGGGGCGCCGCGTACTCGATCATGCCGTCCTCGTACGGCACGAATTGCAGCGCGTGCGCGGCGGCGAGGCTGGGCCGGAGGTCGGCGCCGAGTCGGATCACGATGCGGCCGTCGCGCATCGCGGCGGCGATCGTCCCGGTTGCCGGCCGCGGCAACGCGTCGATCGCGCGCGCGAACAAGGCCGCGGCCGCCGGATCCGTCGGACCCGGCGTCGCTTGCGTCGGCAGTGTCAGCGCGAGCTTCGCGCTCTCCGGAATGCACACGTCCGAGCACACGAGCCAGCTCGCGTCGGCACGCAAGGTGATCGTTCCCGCGGGGCGCAGGTCCGGCGGCGCGTGGATCCGCACGAGGTACACCGCGGTCTGCGCATACCCGAAGTTCACCAACGGGGCGAGCACGAACCGCTGCGGCGCCGGCCACTCGATCCGTCCCGCCCGAAAGCCCGCCGGCAGCGTCCACGCGATGCGCGTCGCGCGGCCCGAATCGCCTGGATTGCGCCAGTAGGTGTGCCAGCCCGCGTCGAGATCGAGCACGAGCGCGACGCGGAACGACTGGCCGGGTCCGACGCCGCGCACCGCGCTCTCCAGCCGCGCCTTGACGTTCGGTGCGCCGACGACGCCGCCGGACAACGCCAGCGCCGGCGCGGTGGCGCCGACGAGGAGCAGCGCGAGCAGCATGACGACGGATTTGGGCATGATTCAGCGGTTCCGGAAACGGCCTAACGATACACCTCGGGCCGCGCATCGGCTAATGTAGCCGCTCCCCCGAACACGAAACAGTCATGCAAGAAAATTACGTCGAGAAAATCCTGAAGGCGAAGGTCTACGACGTGGCGATCGAATCGCCGCTCGACGCCGCGCCGCGCCTGTCCCGTCGGCTGCACAACCACGTATTCCTCAAGCGCGAGGATCTGCAGCCGGTGTTCTCGTTCAAGATCCGCGGCGCGTACAACAAGATCGCGCAATTGTCGTCGATCACGGCCGCGCGCGGCGTGATCTGCGCGTCCGCCGGCAACCACGCCCAGGGCGTCGCCCTCGGCGCACGGACCCGCGGGATCAAGGCGGTGATCGTGATGCCGGTGACGACTCCGCAGATCAAGGTGCAGGCGGTCGCCGATCTCGGCGGCGAAATCGTGCTGCACGGCGAGGATTACGATCACGCATACGATCACGCGGTGGAGCTCGCGCGGGAGCGCGGCCTCGTGTTCGTGCATCCGTTCGACGACCCGGACGTGATCGCCGGTCAGGGCACGATCGCGATGGAAATCCTCCGGCAACGGCACGGCGACGCGATCGACGCGATCTTCGTGCCGATCGGCGGCGGCGGATTGATCGCCGGCATCGCCGCATACGTCAAGGCGTTGTACCCGCGGATCCGGATCATCGGGGTGCAGCCGGAGGACTCGCCGGGAATGCACGATTCGTTGCGCGCGGGGCGGCGGATCGCGATGCCGCGCGTCGGCATCTTCGCCGACGGCGTCGCCGTGCGTCGCGTCGGCGAGGAGACGTTCCGGCTCGCGCAGCTGTACGTCGACGAGGTCGTGCTGGTGTCGACCGACCAGATCTGTGCGGCGATCCAGGACATCTTCGAGGACACCCGGTCGATCGCCGAACCCTCGGGCGCGCTCGCGGTCGCCGGAATCAAGCGCTACGTTGCACGCGAGAATTGCGTCGACCGCAACCTGATCGCGATCAACGGCGGCGCGAACATGAATTTCGACCGGCTGCGATACGTCGCCGAGCGCGCGGACATCGGCGCGCAGCGCGAAGCCCTGTTCGCGGTCGAGATTCCCGAGAAGCAGGGCTCGTTCCTGCATTTCTGCGAAACGCTCGGCCGGCGCAACGTGACGGAGTTCAACTATCGCTACGGGGACGCGAGCGCGGCGCAGCTTTTCGTCGGACTCGCGACGACGCAGGGCAAGGGCGAGCGCGACTCGACGCTCGAGGCGATCGCCGCCGCGGGTTACCCGGTTCGGGACATGACCGACGACGAAATGGCGAAGCTCCACGTGCGCCACATGGTCGGCGGCCAGGCGCACGGCCTGGAGCACGAGCGGTTGTTCCGCTTCGAGTTCCCGGAGCATCCGGGCGCGCTGCTGAAATTCCTGCGAGCGATCGGCAGCGAGTGGAACATCACGTTGTTCCATTACCGCAATCACGGCTCGGACTACGGGCGCGTGCTCGCCGGGATCCAGGTGCCGCCCACTACGCGCGAGGAGTTCGTCGCCCACCTGACCGAACTGCACTACGCGTACGCCGAGGAAACCGAGAACCCCGCCTATCGAATCTTCCTCGGCGGATGAGCGCCGCCGCGCTCGAGCGCCGCGCGCTGCTGCGCGACGGAGATTTCCGCCGCTACGTGACCGCGCGGTTCTTCTCGGGCATCGCGGCGCAGATGATCGTGATCGCGGTCGGCTGGCAGGTCTATCGGATGACCGGACGGCTGCTCGATCTCGGCCTGATCGGCTTGTCGCAGTTCCTGCCGTTCTTCGCGCTCGCGTTGTTCGCGGGGCACGCGGCCGACCGGTTCGATCGGCGCCTGATCCTGTGCGCGTGCGCGATCGTGCAGGGGGGCTGCGCGCTCGCGCTCGGCGCGATGTCCGCCGGGCGGATCGCGAGCACCGGGCCGATCTTCGCGATCCTCGCGCTGCTCGGCGTCGCGAGGGCGTTCCAGATGCCGGCGGCGCAGTCGTTCCTGCCGAACCTGGTGTCGGCCGAAGCGCTGCCAACCGCGGTCGCGATCGGCTCATCGGCCTTCCAGGTCGCGACGATCGCGGGACCGAGTCTCGGCGGCGCGGTCTATTCGCTCGCCGAGACGCGGCTCGGGGCGGCCGCCGGCGCCGCCGCGGTCTACTTCGGCGCCGCCGCGCTGCTCGCGTTCGCGCTCGCGATGCTGCTGCGGGTTCGGCGGCGGGTCGCGTCCTCGCGGACGGCCGCGCCGGCGGCCCGCGACCTGCTCCAGGGATTGCGGTTCGTCTGGCGGCGCAAGCCGGTGCTCGGTGCGCTGTCGCTGGATTTGTTCGCGGTGCTGTTCGGCGGCGCGACGGCGCTGCTGCCGGCGTTCACCCGCGACGCGTTGCACGCCGGACCCGCGCAGTTCGGCTTGCTGCGCGCCGCGCCGGGCCTCGGCGCCGGACTGACCGCGTTGTTGCTCGCGTTCGCGCCGATCCGCCGGCGGGTCGGCCCGACGATGTTCGCGGGCGTCGCGGTGTTCGGGGTCGCGACCGTCGTGTTCGGGCTCACGCATCGCTTCGCGGTCGCGATGATCGCGCTCGGGATCCTCGGCGCGAGCGACATGATCAGCGTGTTCATTCGCCACGTGCTCGTGCAGCTCGCGACGCCGGACGAGATTCGCGGTCGGGTGAGCGCGGTGAATTCGATGTTCATCGGCGCATCGAACGAGTTGGGGGAGTTCGAATCCGGCCTGACCGCGGCCTGGCTCGGCCTGGTGCCGGCGATCGTCGCCGGCGGCATCGCGACGCTCGTCGTCGGCGCGCTGTGGGCCGGCTGGCTGTTCCCGCAGCTACGGCGGCTGCGCTCCTTCGACGAGATCCGCGAGTGGCGCTGAGCGGCCTGCGTCGCGCTCAGGAGCCGGGCGTCGCGCCCGCGTGCGGACCCGCGCGGCCGAGGCACGCGTGGATCTCGGCGACGATCGCGAGTGCGATGCCTTCGGGCGTGTTCGCGCCGATCGCGAGACCGATCGGCGCGTGCAGGCGGCCCGTCAGCCGCCGTGCGTCGGCGCCGAGTCTCGCGAGGATCTTGTCGCGCCGGGCCGCCGGGCCGAGCAATCCGAGGTACGGAATCTCGGTCGCGGCGAGCGCGCGCAGGTACTCGCGGTCCGATTCGAGGTGATGGGACATGACCACGGCGGCGTCGAACGGCGGCGCGCCGGCGGCGAGCCGCAGCGCGAGGTATTCCGCGATCGCGCGCAGCTCGGTCGTGCGCACCTCGTGCGCGCGGGCGAAGAACTCGCGCTGCGCGTAATGGGCGCGATGATCCGAGACGGTCACGTCCCAATCGAGGAACGCGAGCAACTCCGCGACCGGGCGTGCATCGGGACCGGCGCCCAGCAGCAAGATCTGCGGCGGCGGCTCGATCGGCAGGTGCAGCGCGTCGACCCCCGGCACGACGTCGCGCTGCAGCCGTGGCGCCGCGCCCGCGTCGGGCATGGGCGCTTGTGCCGCGCCGAGTGCGAGCGCGACCCGCGCGTCGCCGTCCGCGCCGGCACCGAAGCCGGCGCCGGTCCCCGCGAACCGGCCCGCGCCGAGCGGGATCGCCGGATCCTGCGACTGCACGACCAACAGCACCGATTCGGCCCGTCGGGCGCGAAACGCGTCGAGCATCCCGGCGAGCGGTTCCCAGTGGCTGGTCGGGTCGAGCCGCTGCAGCAGGATGTCCATCGTGCCCTCGCATCCGGAGCCGAGGCCGAGGAGTTCCGCGTCCGGGCGGGTTTGGTCGTAGCGGACGCGCCGCGGCTCGCCCGTGGTCGCGACCGTGTGGGCATGGCCGGCGAGGTCCGCTTCCAGGCAGCCGCCCGAGAGCATGCCCGCGTAACGCTCGTCGCGGCTGAAGAGCATCTGGGCGCCGCACTTGGTGTAGGTCGAACCGGCCGTGTCGACGACCGTGGCCAGGACGAGCGGTTCGGATCGATCGCGGGCGCGCTCGAATAGCGGAATCAAATGGCGGATGTGCATCGCAGCTTGCGAGGATACACCGAGCGCACCGGCAAGGGATCCGTCGCGGGGGCCGCGGCGGCCGAATCGGTTGCGCCCGAGGGGCTTAGTTCGTACCCTCGGGCGATGTCCCCGTGGCGCGAATCCCGTCATCCGCGCGCGGCGCTCGGCGTCGCCGTGCTGCTGCTGGCGGGTTGCCGCGCCTTCGGTGCGGCGAGCCCCGGGACGCCGCCGGCGCGCGCGCTCGGCATTCCTTTTTACGGCACCCCCGGCCGCTACGACGCGATCACCGACGTCCCCGGCGTCGAAGTCGGCCAGATCACGAAGATCCGCGGCTCCGGCGCACTGAAGGTCGGCGTCGGACCGGTGCGCACCGGCGTCACCGTGGTGCTGCCCCGGGGCGAGCGCAGCGATGCGCCGGTGAAGGCGGGCTTCTTCGATCTGAACGGCAACGGCGAGATGACCGGGCAGTCGTATCTGCAGGACTTCGGCGTCGCCTACGGGCCGATCGGGATCTCCAACACGAACGCGATCGGCCAGGTGTACGCGGGCATCATGCGCTGGACCTCGCGACGCTTCGGCAGCGCGATCTGGCCGGTGGCCACGGAGACCTGGGACGGCTATCTGAACGACATCGAAGGGTTTCACGTTCACGCCCGCGACGCGATCGCCGCGATCGAGCGGGCCCACGGCGGGCCGGTCGCCGAAGGCGACGTGGGCGGCGGGACGGGCATGATCTGCTTCGGCTTCAAGGGCGGGATCGGCACCGCGTCGCGAGTCGTCACGCTGCGCGGACGCCGCTACGTCGTCGGCGTCCTCGTCCAGTGCAACACCGGGTTGCGCGACACGCTGCGCATCGCCGGCGTGCCGGTCGGCCATGCGCTCGCGAACCGGTGGTTGCCGTGCTACGACCCCGCACTCGCGCCGGCCGGCAAGCACCCGCGATGCCAGTCCAGCCACACCGGCGGTCTCCATCGGCCGGATCAAGGCTCGATCATCATCGTCGTCGGCACCGACGTCCCGCTGTCCTCGACGCAATTGAACCGGGTCGCGCGCCGCGCATCGATGGGCCTCGCGCGGCTCGGCTCCTTCTCCGGGAACGGTTCGGGCGATCTCATCCTGTCGTTCTCGACCGCCGGCGAGGCGAACGACCCGGACCGGACCCTGCCGGTCACCGCAACCGAGATCGCGAACGGCGACATCGACGGCGTGTTCCAGGCGACCGTGCAGGCGACCGAGGAAGCGATCACCAATGCACTGGTCGCCGCGCGCACGATGACCGGGATCGACGGATACACCGTGTACGGCTTGCCGCACGCCGAACTCACCCGCATCCTCGGCGAATACCACCGCCTGGCGCGGTGAACGGCGCGCGCGGCGCCGGGGCCGGCGGCTCCTCAGCGCGCGGGCGGCACCAAGACGATCTTGCCGACGTGGCGCTTCTCGAGGAATGCACGCTGGGCGTCGACGATCTGCGATAGCGGATAGCGGGCCGCGACGAGCGGGCGGATCTCGCCGCGCTCGATCGCGCCGACGAGGTTCGGGAACACCTCGGGCTCGAGCACCGTGCAGCCGAGCAGCCGCAGGTCCTTCAGGTACAGCGTCCGCAAGTCGAGTTCGACGACCGGGCCGGCGATCGCGCCCGCGGTCGCGTACCGTCCGCCACGCACGAGCACGTCGAGGAGCGAGGCGAAGGTGCGGCCGCCGACGACGTCGATGACGACGTCGACGGACTCCGGCCCGAGCGCATCGGCCGGGTTCGCGTCGCGCGCGAGGGTACGCGCGGCACCGAGGCGCGCGAGATCGGCGGCCTTCGCCGGATCGGCGATCGCGACCACGTTCGCACCCCGCCGTCGCGCGAGTTGCACGGCGGCGCTGCCCACGCCGCCCGACGCCCCGGTGACGAGCACGGTCTCTCCGGCACCGACCCCGGCCCGGGTCAGCATGTTCTCGGCTGCCGAGTACGCGCAGGGGAACGACGCGAGTTCGGCGTCGTCGAGCGAACTGTCGATTCGATGGGCATGCCGGGCGGGGACGCGGGCGAACTCGGCGAACGCGCCATCGCACTCGGAGCCGAAATAGATCGCGCTGCGCAGATCGTGCGCGGCCGCGGTGCGAAACACGGGCTCGACGAGCACACGCTCGCCGATCCGCGACCGCGCGACCCCGCGCCCCACCTCGACGATGCGTCCACACGCGTCCGCGCCCTGGATCCGCGGGAATGCGAGCGGCGTGCCGGTCCACCCCGAATCCGCCGCCCGCGCGGCGTCGAGGCCGCTCGCCGCCCCCGCCGCGGTCGTTCCCTCGGTGACCGCCCGCGAATACCAGGCCGTTCGCGTGTTGATGTCGGTGTTGTTCACGCCGGCGGCGCCGACCCGGATCAGCACCTCGTCGTCGCGCACCACGGGCACCGGCACGTCCTCGCGCCATTCGAGCCGGTCGTATCCGCCGTGGCCCGTGAGCAGAACCGCAAACATCGTGGTGGGTGTCATGGCGGCATCTTGCCAGCGCGACCGCGATCGTGCACGCGAGCCGCGCGTCATCCGCCGCGCTCGCGGCGCCGTGCGGCGTTCGCGCGCGCGAAAACCGGCCTCAAGACCGTGTACAGCGCGAAGGCGGCGACCGGCGCGACCACGAGCCACGCGAGGGCGGCCTGCAGGGTCGCGAGGCCGAGCGCGGCGGTCGCGTGACCGGCACCCGCCGCGAGCAACGCGTGCCCGCTGCGCACCGACAGCGGTACGCGCGGCGAACGGGTCAGCCATTCGCCGAGCCGCAGGAACGGCAGCAGCAGCAGCCATTGCGTCGGCGCCATTGCGGCTTGCGCGAGCTGGATCGCGGCGAGATTCAGGCGGAACCGCACCGCGATCGCGGCGCACAGCGCGGTCGAGACACCGAGCACCGGGATGTTGCCGATGACCAGTCCGAGCGCGACGCTGAGCGCGAGTTCCTCCGCGCTCACGCCTTGCCGGAGCAGTCGGCGCAACGGCTCGACGCACCGCTCGCGGATCAGCTGCCGCATCGTCGTGGCTCAGCGGACGGCCCGGCCTCGGTCTCGCCGCCGTCCGCGTAGGCCTGGTGGCGCCGAGCCGCCGTGAAAGCCACCAGCAGCGCGATGACGAGCAGCGGGTTGGTGATCTCCGCGCGGTGGGGAGGAGTCCACAGTCGCGCCAGTTCGACTGCGACGCTCGTGCCGAACGCCACCCAAAACGCCGCCGAGGGTCGGCGCAGCGCAATCGTCAGCGACCACAGCAGCGCACCCTCGAAGAACAGCGAGTCGAGCAACGGCCGGTAGTCCCGCGATGCGAGCAAGGTGCCGGAGAATGGCACCCAGTGGAATACGCCGAGTTGCGCGGTACGCACCGTCGGCCACGCGTTCGTCGCGACGATCACGGCGACGCACGCCGCGACCGTGATCCAGGCGCGCACGCGGCGCGGCCAGCGGAGCGTCAACAGCGTGAGCGCCGGCACGACGCTCCACGCCAGCCACTCCTCCACGCTGCGGCGGTCGTCGCCGAGCCAGGCTTGATCGAGCGCCGTCAGACCGATCACTGCGGCGAGTACCGGCAGCACCCACGGGCGGCGCCAGATCTGCCGTACGCATTCGGCGATGATCCACCAGGTCCCGACCGCGACGCACGCGCGCACCGCATGCACCGCATGCGGTGCGTGCAGCGACGCGATCAAGCGCCGGAGCGGCAGCGCACGATGCGCGGGGACGTAGGGGGCGAAGGCGCCG
Source organism: Pseudomonadota bacterium (assembly GCA_021785405.1). Taxonomy (GTDB): domain Bacteria; phylum Pseudomonadota; class Gammaproteobacteria; order Steroidobacterales; family Steroidobacteraceae; genus Bog-1198. Next base: position 66,333 of record JAJYFF010000005.1, read on the forward strand.
ATCAGCCAAATCACGAACAAGCTCGTCGGCACGAGCGCCGGCCGTTGGTGCCGGAGCCCGCGCACGGACCAGGGTGCGCCGATGCGCAGGTACAGCGCGACCGCGAGCGCGCCGAAGGCGGCGCCGGCGGTGTTCCAGATCCAGTCGTACAGGTTCGTCACGCGATGCGGCGTCGCCGATTGCGCGAGTTCGAGCAGCATCGACAACGCCGAGCCGAGCACCGCCGCGAGCGCGGTGCGGCGCGCGCGGCCCGCGCCCCCGAGGCTCAAGCGACACAGGGCGCCGAACGGCAAATAGAGCAGGAAATTCGCGATCAGGTCGGCCCGATAATGGATGTGGGCCGTCACGAGCGCGAGCCGGCGATGCCACTCGATCGGCGTCGGGATCCGGAATTCGAGCGGGTACAGCGAACCCCACGCGATCAGCAACGCGATGCCGAGCGCGAGCCAGCGCGCGGTCACCCGCGGATCCGAGGAGGAGGTGGGACGTTGCACGGTGGGATCGCTCATCGCGGCCGGACCCGCCGCGTCGGCGCGGCCTGATACGGATCGTCCGGCCAATGGTGTTTCGGATACCGCCCTTTCAAGTCCTTCTTGACCTCATGGTAGGTGTGCTTCCAGAAGTTCTCCAGGTCACGGGTCACCTGGACCGGGCGTCCCGCCGGGGAGAGCAGCTTGAGCAGCAAGGCCATGCGGCCCGCCGCGATCGTCGGCGTCACCGTGAGACCGAACAGCTCCTGCAGCCGTACCGAGGCCGTCGGGATCTCGCCGTCCAGGTAGTCGATCGCGATGCTCGATCCGCTCGGCACGCGCAGGTGCGTCGGCGCCTCGCGGGCGAGCACCGTCCGCTGTCCGTGCGTCAGGCGACCCTCGAGCGCGTGCGTCCAGTCGACCCGCGCCAGGTGCTCGCGCCGCGTGCATCCCTCGATCCACGGCGTCACCCAGGACTCCAGACCGGCCTCGAGCGCCGCGTCGTCGAGATCGGGCCAGGGTGCCGGCGCGGGAACGTCGAGGCGGCGCAGCAGCGCGACGCGAGCTTGCCATTGCCGCAGCTCCCGGGTCCACGGCAGTGCGCCGATGCCGAGCGCCCGGATGCCCGCGATCATCGCCGTGCCGACCGCTTGCGGATCGCTCGCGGCGATGTCCGCGCTCGCGAGCAGGATCGCGCCGAGGCGCCGATCGCGGCGGGCGCGCACCGCCTGCTCACGCCGGTCCCAGACGACCTCGGATCGCTCCTCGATCTGGGCGGCGAACAGCCGCTCGAGCTCCTCGGGCTCGATCGGCGCGGCCAGTTGAATCCGGGCGTCGCGCTCGCCGCCATCGAGCTGCGCCGCGACGAGATAGGTCGACTTCGCGAGCGTCTGCGGCTCGGCGAAGGTCGCGCCGCGGCCGTTCGCGAGCAGATAGCGTCCGTCCCCGCCGCGGCTGCGGGCGATCCGATCGGGATACGCGAGCGCGAGCAGGGTGCCGGCGGCGCGATCGCGATCGACCGCGTCGGGACCGCCACCGAGTTGCCGTCGCCAGCGTGCCGCGGCGCGCGCTGCGGCCGCGATCGCCCGCGGGTCGATGCCACCCCCGGACCTGGCGGTCGCGGCGCCACCGCCGAGTGCGGCGAGCGCGCTGCGGACGTCCGCGTCGCGTGCGCCTGCCGGGGCCCGCACGACGGCCCGTTCGCTCAGCACCGCCGCGAGATCGCAGGCGAGGCCGACGGCCCGCATCGCCACGGATCGCTGCAGCATGTGCGCGAGCCGGGGATGCGCGCCCAGCGCCGCGATCGCGCGGCCGTGCGGGGTGATGCGACCGGCGGCATCGATCGCATCCAAGCGGCGCAACAGATCACGCGCCTGCGCGAGGTGCGCCGCCGGCGGCGGATCGAGCCAGCGCAGCGACTGTGCGTCGGTCGCGCCCCACGCGGCGAGTTCGAGCGCGAGCGGCGCCAGATCCTCGTTCAGGATCTGGGGCTCCGCGTGCGGCGCGAGCGCCGCGTGGGCGCTCGCCGACCAGAGCCGGAAACACACCCCGGGGCCGGTGCGGCCGGCACGGCCGCGACGCTGGTCGGCTTCGGCTTGCGAGAGTTTCATCGTCACCAGCCGGCTCATCCCGCTCGTCGGATCGAATTGCGAGCGGCGCGCGAGACCGCTGTCGACGACGATCCGCACCCCGTCGATCGTGAGGCTGGTCTCGGCGATCGAGGTCGCGAGCACGATCTTGCGGGTGTCCGGACTGGACGGTGCGAGCGCCGCTTCCTGCGCCGCCGGATCGAGGTCCGCGTACAGCGGCAGCACGCGCGTGCCCCGCGGCAGTGACCGTTCGCCGAGCAGCCGCGCGACGCGTCGGATCTCCGGCGCGCCGGGCAGGAAACACAGCGCGTCGCCGGCTTCGCTCGCGAGCGCCGCGACGAGGGTCTGCGCCACTTGCTCCTCGATCGGCAGGTCCGAGCGGCGCGGCACGTACTGCGTGCGCACGTCGAACGGCCGGCCGCTCGCGGTCACGATCGGCGGCGAGTCGAGCAGGCGCGCAAGCGGCTGCGTATCGAGCGTCGCGGACATCACGATCAGGCGCAGATCGGGTCGCAGGTTCTCCTGCACGTCGATCGCGAGCGCGAGACCCAGGTCCCCATGGATGCTGCGTTCGTGAAATTCGTCGAATACGACGCAGCCGGTGTCGGCGAGCGCGGCGTCGGCCTGGATCATCCGGGTGAGGATGCCTTCGGTGACGACTTCGAGGCGGGTCGTGCGCGAGACGCGCGACTCGAGGCGGGTTCGGTAGCCGATCCGATCGCCGACCCGTTCGCCCGCGAGCTGCGCGATTCGCGTCGCGATCGCACGCGCCGCCAGCCGGCGCGGTTCGAGCATCACGATCTTGCGGTCGGCGAGCCAGTCCGCGGCGAGCAGCGCGAGCGGCACGAGCGTGCTCTTGCCGGCCCCGGGCGGCGCCTCGATGATCAAGCGAGGGCTCGTCTCGAGCGCGCTCGCGATCGCCGGCAACACCGAGCCGATGGGCAAGCCGGGCAGTGCGTCGCGGATCGTGTCGTGCAAGCTCAAGGGCGTGGTTTTCGCAACTTCGGGCGTTCGTGTCGCGCTCGATACTCTACCGTGAACGTGCGTCGAGGTGCGCGCGCGGACGATCCTGTTAGAATGCGCACGGTTGGGCCTGTAGCTCAGTCGGTTAGAGCAGGGGACTCATCGACAATGGTGCCTTCGCATCGCGAGGTGCGAAGTGGACGGGATGAATTCAGGGAACCCTTAGCGGTACGGCCGATGGCAACCCTGAGCCAAGCCGGCGGTACACCGCCGGAAGGTGCAGAGACTACCTGAGCGCTGCAGTCGCGCTTAATGACAGGCTAGAGCGTCCCGCACCCCACGCGGGTGAAGAGATAGTCCACTCCCGCCGGAAACGGTGGGGCGAAGTGAATCCCTTGGTCGTCGGTTCGAGTCCGACCGGGCCCACCAACACAACCGGGCCGCGTCTCACCCGCGAGGGTGCGCCGCGCCCCCGTACCGAGCGGGAGATCGCAATGTACCGTCGTCGTGCGCGGATGATCCGGGAATGCTGAGGCGCTGGCGGGTGGGACGACCGGCCGGCCTCGTCGCGTGCGCCGCGGCGCTCGCGCTCGCGGGCCGCGCGGCCTGCGCCGCGGTCCCCGAGCAGGCGCTCGACACCAGCGGCGCGCCGGCGTCGCTCGCGGCGCTCGCGGGCTTGCGGCCCGTGCTCGCGCGGCATGCGATGGTCGTGACCGCCCAGCACCTGGCGACCGACGTCGGGCTGAAGATCCTGCGGGAAGGCGGCAACGCGGTCGACGCGGCGGTCGCGGTCGGCTATGCGCTCGCGGTCGTGCATCCATGCTGCGGCAACCTCGGCGGCGGCGGCTTCATGATGCTGCATCTGGCGAGCGGCAAGACCGTGTTCCTCGATTTTCGCGAGAAGGCGCCGCTCGCCGCGACCGCGAACATGTACCTCGACGCGGCCGGCAACGTCGTTCCGGGCCGCAGCACCCGCACGTATCTCGCGGTCGGCGTGCCGGGCACCGTGATGGGCCTCGATACGGCCCTCGCGAAATACGGGACGATGTCGCTCGCGCGGGTCATCGCGCCCGCGATTCGCCTCGCGCGCGACGGCTTCGTCTTGCTCCCGGGCGACGCGAAGATTCTCGACCGACGCGCGGCGGAGTTCGCGCGACGGCCGAACGTCGCGGCGATCTTCCTGCACCACGGGAAGCCCTACGCCGCGGGCGAGCGATTGGTGCAGCCGCAACTCGCGCGCACGCTGCAGTCGATCGCGAGTCGCGGGACCGCCGCGTTCTACCGCGGGCCGATCGCCCGCGCGATCGTCGCCGCGAGCCGCCGGCATCACGGGATCCTGTCGATGCGCGATTTCAGGGACTACACGGTCGCCTGGGACCGTCCGGTGAGCTGCGCCTACCACGGCTACACCTTCGTCTCCGACCCGCCACCGAGTTCCGGCGGCGCGACGATCTGCGAGATCCTCGGGATCCTGGCGCCGTATCCGCTCGCGCGCTGGGGGTACGGGTCCGTCGACAGCATTCATTATCTCGTCGAGGCCGAACGGCGGGCGTTCGCCGACCGCAACAGCGACCTCGGCGATCCCGCGTTCGTGCACAACGACCTGGGGCGGCTCCTGTCGCCGGCCCACCTCGCGGCGCTGCGCGCGACGATCCAGCCGCAGGCCGCGACGCCCTCGTCGGCGATTCGGGGCCACCTCGGCGCGACCGAGGGCAACGACACGACCAATTACTCGATCGTCGACGCGCAGGGCAACGCGGTCGCGGTCACGTACACGATCAATTATCTGTTCGGCAACGGCCGGATCGCCGACGATACCGGCTTCTTCCTGAACAACGAGATGGACGATTTCACCTCGAAGCCCGGGGTCGCGAACAGCTTCGGCCTCGTGCAGGGCGTGAGCAATGCGATCCAGCCGGGAAAGCGGCCGCTGAGTTCGATGGCGCCCTCGATCGTACTCCGCGGCCAGCGGCTCTTCATGGTCACCGGCAGCCCCGGCGGTTCGACGATCATCTCGACGGTGCTCGAGAGCTTCCTGAACGTCGTCGATTTCAAGATGAACGTCCAGCAATCCGTGGACGCGCCGCGCGTTCACCAGCAATGGTATCCGGACGTCGTGTTCGTCGAGCCCGGGCTGCTCGCGGCGCCGGTGCGGGCGCGACTCGAACGCATGGGCTATCGCTTCAAGGTGATCCCGTCGTGGGGCGCGGACGAGGCGATCCTCGTCGATCCCCGGACGGGCACGCTCGAGGGGGCGAACGACCGGCGCCGGCCGGCCGGACTCGCGGCCGGCTACTGATCGGCCGGGGACGCGCCGATGGAATCGCGAACGTCTGCCGATCGCCTCGGGCATCCGACCGGACTGTGGATGCTGCTCGGCGTCACGGTCGGCGTCAACTACGCGTTCTACGGCTTTCGCGCGTTCGTCGCGCCGTACCTCGCGGGCGCGTTCTTCGCGCACGAGGCACCCGGCCTCGCGATGCGGGATGCGAACCTGCTGACCGCGGGGGTCGGCTCGCTGCTCTACGCGACCCACGTCGTCGGCGGCTGGATCGCCGACAACGTGCTCGGCGAGGTGCGGTCGCTGCGAACCGCGCTGTGGCTCGAGACGCTCGCGCTCGCGACGATGTCCTGGCCGAGCCGCGGCGGGTTCCTGCTCGGTCTCGCGCTGTACGTGCTCGGCGCCGGTCTCAGCATTCCGCTCACGGTGTTGATCGGCCGCAACTACGGGCCGGACGATCCGCGCCGGGACGCCGGCTACACGCTGTTCTACCTGGCGATCAACCTCGGCGCGTTCATCGCGCCGTTCGTCTGCGCCGACTGGATCGGCGGCCACTTCGGCTATCGGTACGGATTCCTCGCCGCGAGCGCGGGCGTCGCCTGCGCGGCGGCGCTGTTCGAGTGGCGCGGCCGTCCGCTCGCGGCGCGCCAGCCGCGGCCGCGATTCGGCGGGCGATTCTCCTTGCCGCTCGTGCTCGGCGGCCTGCTCGTCGCGCTCTATCCGACGAAGCTCATGCTCGAGCATCCGCACTGGCTCAACGGCGTGGTCGACGGTCTGCTCGGCCTGCTGGTCGCGTATTTCGTCGTGAGCGCGATCCGCCGCGGTGATCGGGTGCAGACCGAGCGCTACGTCGCGATGCTGTTGTTGTTCGGGGCTTACATCGCGTTCTGGGCCTTGAGCTTCCAGGGCGCGACGTCGCTCAATTTCTTCGCGCGGGACTTCGTCGCGGCGCCGTTCGACTTCACGGTGTTTCAGTCGCTGAATCCGCTGTACATCATGCTCCTCGCGCCACCGCTCGCGCTGCTGTGGCCCTGGCTCGGGCGCCGCGGCTGGGACCCGTCCACGCCGCGCAAATTCGGGATCGGCCTGGTGTTCGTCGCGCTGTCCTACGTGATCGTGTACCGGGCGGCCGCGGGCGTCGCGCTCGCGGGGGGGCGGGTCTCCTGGATCGCGCTCGCGCTGTGCTATCTCCTGCAGACGATCGGCGAACTCGCGCTCTCGCCGATCAGCTACGCGATGGTCACGCGACTCGCGGCACCCGAGGAATCCTCGCTCGCGATGGGGGCATGGTTCTTCGGGGTCGCGATGGCGTATCAGCTCTCCGGACGCATCGCGGCGATGACCACGAGCGGTGCGGCGACGGGAATCGGCGGCTATGCGCAGGTCTACCGGGACCTGTGGCTGTTCGGTCTCGCGATCGCCGCCGTCTATCTGATCGCCGCGCCGCGGATCACGCGGCTGATGCACGGCGCGCGGTGACCGAGCCGCGGTCTCGCGGTCGCGGGTCCGGAATCAGCGCGCCGCCGCGGGGCCGGGGCTGGCGCCAACGCGGGCGCCGGGGCAGGACGTGGCGCCGCCACTCGAGCGTCTGGTGAGAACCTGATTGCGCTTGATCGACTGCTCCGGCGTCAACCACAGGCGGCCGCTCGCGGCGCAGCGCTCGCCGTAGTCGAACAGGCTGCGCATGAACTTCGGGCTGAAGTCGACGATGTTCACGACCGGGAAGTCCGCCGGAATGTCGGTCAGGCGAAAGCGCATGCCGAGGCTGCGCGTGAGATTGATCGTGCCGAGGATCGCCTCGCGGGTCTTGTAGGTCATGCTCGCGGAGAAGCTGCGCGTCAGCATCTCGAGGGTGCTCACCGGCGTGGTGCTCGGAATCCGCGCGATCTGGCTGTTCACGATCATGTAGACCTCGCCGCCGCGCAGGGCCGGCAATTCCTGCGGCCGCAGCCCCGCGACCAAGGGCAGCGCGAACACCGGCGTCGTCACGCTGCCGTCGACGTGCATCTCCTCGTAGGCACGCCGGCCCTCGTGCACCCGGATCAAGACCGGCGGGAACACGCCCGGGACGCTGGCCGACGCGACCAGTACGTTGCGAAACAAGGCGCGCGCGGCTTCGCCGCCCTGCTCGGCGATCGCGCCCATGTCCCACAGAACCGTCTCCTCGCTGTCGAGATCGGTCGTCGCGATGATCAACCGGCGCCCCCGTTCGCTCGCGTGCGCGACCGCGGTGATCAGCGCCGGCGTCACGTAGTGATCCACCATGTCGAACAAGGCATCCCGGTGCCGTTGGCCGAGCGGGAACACCAGGCGACTCACGACGCGCCACCAGGCGGGGTGACTGAGCAGTCGGCGGTGATCGGCCGTGAACGCGGCCTCGAGCTCCGGGTCCCAGCGTGACCCGAGGAACGCGAACGGTGCGATCAGCGCACCCGCACTCACGCCGGTCACGAGTTCGAACCGCGGGCGGTCGTGGGCCTCGGTCATGCCGACGAGCGCGCCGGCGCCGAACGCGCCTTCCGACCCGCCCCCGGAGAGTGCGAGCACGTCGACCGGTCCGCCACCCGCCGCCCGGCGGATCCCGGCGAAGAATGGCGGCGCCCACCGGGCGAAGCCGCGCAGATCCGTGGTCACGAGGCGCACGGTCGGCGGAAAGCCCGGGGGTGCCGCCTCGTTGATCACCGTCGGTGGCGCCGGACGGCGCAGCGGTGTCGCGCAGCCGGCGAGCGCGCCGAGGCAGATCATGCTGAATACGCCGATTCGCACTGCGACCTCCGGACCCAGACGGCCGCACGCGGCGCGCCGGATCGTGGCGCGGACGCTGCGGGTGCGCAGAGCGTAGCCGGTTTCGTCGATCCGCTCACGCCGATTCGCCGGCCGCGCGGCTCGCCGGCTAGACTATGCCGGTTCGGTCGGATTCGCTGACGGGAGATCGAGATGGCGGGACTCGCGTGGATCGCGGTGGGCGCCGGCGCGGCGCTCGGAGCTTGGTTGCGCTGGGGCCTCGCGTCGCTGTTGAACACCGGCACGATCGCGGTGCCGCTCGGGACGCTCGCGGCGAATTGGATCGGTGCGTACGTGATCGGCGTCGCGCTCGCGTTCTTCGCGCAAGCGGCCGCGTTACCCGCCGAATGGCGCTTGTTCGTGATCACGGGTTTCTGCGGCGGTCTGACCACGTTCTCGACGTTCTCCGCCGAGAGCGTGTCGCTGCTGCAGCAGGGGCGATACGCGGCGCTCGCCGCCGAGATCGCCCTGCACGTCGGTGGCTCGTTGACCTTCACGGTGTTGGGGATGGCCTCGTGGCGCGCCTTCGCGGCGCGCTGAGGCGGATCGGGCACGTCGACCGAGGAGTAGCCGCGATGCGAGGATACCAAATCACCTTCTTCACCCAGCAGGACCGGCGCCACGACGGCAAGCCGCTTGGCGAGTGGTTGATGCAGCTCGCAAAGCGTCTCGAGTTGCAAGGGGCGACGATGATGCCGGCGGCCGAGGGCTTCGGCGCATCCGGCCGCGTGCACTCGGTCCGTTTCTTCGAGCTCGGCGATCAGCCGATCGAGGTCCTGATGACCGTGACCGAGGCACAGGCGGATCGGCTCTTCGAGCATTTGCGGAGCGCCGGCGTCCATCTTTTCTACGTGAAGATCGCGGTCGAGTACGGAACCCTCGGCGCCGAATGACCGCGCCGGCCGCGGCGCGGCGCGCGGCCCGTTCGGGGCGCGATGCGCCGAACTCCGCGGGCCGCGCGCGATCGAACCGTTGAGAAAATCACGCGGGTCACTGCGAAACATGACGATGGCTTCACGTCTCTCGTTCTTCCTGGCCGCCTCGATCGCCTGCGGCGCGGCCGCGCACGCGTCGCGGGCACGCTTCGACCTGGCCGGTCCCACGCTCGAGGCGACGGTGACGCACGATCACCAGACGCTCGGGATCGCGCAGGTGCCGAACCTCGCGGTCGGCGACCGGATCAAGATCAAGGCCGATCTGCCGCGCGATCAGTCCGTGCACTACCTGCTGATCGTCGCGTTCCTGAGCGGGTCGACGAACCCGCCGCCGCGGCGCTGGTTCACGGTCTGCGATACCTGGAAGCGCCGCTGCGCGCACCGCGGGATCGACGTCGCGGTGCCGCACGGGGCGCAACAGGTCCTGGTGTTCCTCGCGCCCCAGACCGGCGGCGACTTCAAGACGCTGGTCGGCGCGGTGCGCGGACGCCCCGGGGCGTTCGTGCGCACCGCGCAAGACCTGAACCAGGCGATGCTCGACCGCTCGCGCCTCGACGTGTACCTGGCCGCGGTACGCCGATTGAACGACGCCGATCCCAGCCAGTTGCGCAAGACCGCACCGTTGCTCGCGCGCAGTCTGGCGATCGTCGTCGATCCGAAGTGCCTGCAATTGATGCCGGATCTGCAGGCACCCTGCCTGCTGGCGCGGCGCGAGTCGATGATCCTCGAGGACGGGCACAGCACCTCGATCGTCGAGGCCTTGACGTCGGGGCCGGAGAGCGACCTGGCGATGCAGGCGAGCTACACGCCGTCGCTGCGCTTCGGCTATTACAGCCCCTACGTCGCCTCGGTGCTCGACATCGCGCGCATCTTCGACTCCTTCCGCACGGCGCAGTACGACTACATCCCGGCCCTCGCGACGCTGCAGGGCGACCGGATGGAGCTGTCGCTGAACCGGCCACCGACGTTCACCGAGCCGAAGTCGGTGCTCGTCACCGCGCTGCCGGCGGTCGAGCCGGCGCAGCTCCCGCCCTTGCACGCGGTCGATCCGAAGGGAATCTACTGCGCCCGCAAGCACTCGCTCGTGCTGCCGGTCGAGGGCGCGCCGCTGGTCTTTTCGACCGCCTATGCGCGCGCGATGACCTTGCGGCTCGAAGGCCCGGGCGGCAAGCACATCGAGCTCCCGGCGCACGCCGACGCGGTGAAAGGGGGATTCGTGGTCGACACCGCCGCGATCGGCACGGCCGCGTCCGGCGGTCTCGGCGACCAGATCAAGGGCGTACTGCACGGTCACTGGGGATTCAGCGCGTACGAGGGACCCTCGTTCCAGCTGATCAACGACCAGCGTTACGACTGGCGGCTCGCCGACGGCGAAGCGAACGCGCTGATCGTCGGCCGCGAGGATACGATCCACCTGCGGGCATCGAGCGTGAGCTGCATCGACACGGTGATGCTCCGCGATCCGGACGGCAAGGAATTGAAGGTCGACTGGAAGGCCAAGAAGCCGGACGAGGTCGAGCTCAAATTACCGCTGCAGAAGGCGAAGCCGGGCACGCTGACGCTGTTGGTCCGTGAATACGGTGCGAAGGCGCCGCGATCGGTGCCGCTGCAGGCGTTCGCGGCGGCCGGTCGGCTCGATGGCTTCACGTATCACGCGGGCGATGCGGTCGGGACCTTGCGCGGCAGCCGGCTCGACGAGGTCTCCGGACTGGAACTCGCGGGCGTGCGATTCGTGCCGCAGACGCTGTCGACGGGCCCGCACGGCGACGACTTGACGATGACGGTGACGAATGCGGGTGCCGCGGGCGCGGTGCAGCCCGAGCGCAAGGTCCTCGCGACGGTGCAGCTGAAGGACGGCCGCGCACTCACCGTGTCGAGCGCGGTGCTGGCTCCGCGGCCGCATGCGCTGCTGATCGCGCGGAGCGTGCACGCGTCGAAGGCGGATCGGGAGAGCCGGATCCGGCTGGACGGCGACGCGCAGGTCCCCCAGGACGCGCGGTTGGTGTTCTCGATCCGCGCGGTCGCGCCGGTCCGCTTCGATCGGCACACCACCGTCGACGTCGCGACCGTCGACGGCAGCGAGGCGACCACGCTGACGCTCGACAACGGGGGGCTGACGCTCGAGAACGCCCACGTCGCGATCGCGGAATTTCGCGCGTCGAAAGCCTTTGGCCGCGCGGCGTTCGGCCCCGTGCAGTTCCGGATCGCCGTCGACGGCGTCGCCGGCGCGTGGCAGCCGCTCGCGACCGTGGTGCGCTTGCCCACGTTGCGGGACCTGCAATGTCCCCGCACGCGCAAGATCGCCTGCAAACTGAGTGGATCGCGGTTGTTCTTGATCGACTCGATCGCGGCGGATCGCGAGTTCCGCGACGCCGTCACGGTGCCGGACGGATTTCCGGGCGAGGCCCTGCCGGTTCCGCACACGCGCGGTGGTTCGCTCTACGTGAAATTGCGCGATGACCCGAGCGCGGTCGACCGGCTCACGCTGGTCGAGCAGCGCTTGCCCGCGCGACACCGCGCGATGAGCCACCCGGCCATCCCGCCGCAACCAGCCGCACCGCAGCCAGCTGCACCGCAGCCGGCCGCATCGACGCCGTCCGCGCCCGCACCGGCGGCGGCCGCGGCCTCCACGTCGGCGCCCGCCTCGGCGGCGCCCGCCTCGCCGGCGCCTGCCCCGGCGGCGACTGGTGCCGCGGCACCCGCGTCCGCGGCCCTGCCCGTGTCGCACGGCCCGTGAGCCCCGCGCCGCAAAGCGTGACGCCGGAGTCCGAGCGCGGCGTGATCACGACCGCGCTGGCGATCGGGCTCGTGCTCTACGTGACGGTGCTGCGCCTGATTTTTGGCGCGCACGTCGAGTTGATGCCCGAGGAGACCTATTACTGGAACTACTCGCGCCACCTCGCCATCGGCTATCTCGATCATCCGCCGATGGTCGCCTGGTTGATTCGCGCCGGTACCGCGATCCTCGGCCACACGGCGCTCGGCGTGCGGATCGGCGCGGTGCTCTGCGGGCTGGTCACGTCGGTGTTCGTTTACCGCTTGACCCGCAACCTCTACGGCCGCTCGAGCGCCGCACTCGCACTCGGGCTCGCGCAGGTGCTGCCCTTCTTCTTCCTGCAGGGCCTGTTGATGACCCCGGATACGCCGCTGACCGCGGCCTGGGCGGGGTCGCTGTATTTCCTGGAACGCGCGGCGGTCGGCGGGCACGCCCGCGCTTGGCTGTGGGCCGGGCTGTGCCTCGGGCTCGGGCTGCTCTCGAAGTACACGATCGGGCTGCTGGGGCTCGGCGCGCTCGTGTACCTCGTCGTCGACCCGCGGGCACGCCCGTGGCTGCGCCGATTCGAGCCGTACGCGGCGGCGGTGCTCGCGTTCGCGATCTTCTCGCCGGTGCTCGTCTGGAACGCCGAGCATCACTGGGCGTCGTTCGCGTTTCAGACGGCCCGTCGACTCGCCGGTCGTCCGCGATTCGCGTTGCCCGCACTGATCGGCGCCGCGATCGTGTTGATCACCCCGACCGGCTTCGCCGCCGCGGTCCGGGCGGTCGCGTCGCGCCGGTTCGTCGCGTCCGGGGATGCCGATCGTCGTGCGGCACAGCGCTTCCTGCGCATCGCGCTGCTCGTGCCGATGGCGGTGTTCGTGCTGTTCAGTCTCCGGCGCCAGGTGAAGCTCGATTGGACCGGCGCGGCCTGGCTCGCGGCGCTGCCGCTGATCGCGCGCGAACTCGTCGAGGCCGGCGGCCGGAGCGCGTCCGTGGTGCGCCGCTGCTGGCGCGCCTCGATGCTACCGACGATCGGCGTGCTCTGCATCGCGTACCCGGTGGGCCTGTACCACCTTGCGCGCGGGCTGCCCGGTCTGGGATACGATCGACACATCGAGCTGCTGCCCGTCGGTTGGCGGCAGCTCGGACGCCGCATCGACGCGGTGGTCGAACGCTATCGCCGCGAGCACGGCACCGAGCCGCTGGTGGTCGGGATGGATCGCTACGTGATCGCGAGCGAACTCGCGTTCTACGGCTCGGCGCGGCCGGACCCGGTCGCCGACACGACGAGCGGCCACCTGTTCGGCGGCATGGGCTTGATGTACGAGCGCTGGTTCCCGGTGGACCGGCAGCGCGACCGGACCTTGTTGTTGGTGTCCCTGGATCGGTCGAGCCTCGAGGCGGCGTCGGTCGCCGACTCCGCCGCTTCGCTCGGCCCGATCCGCGCAGGCTCGCTCACGCGGGATGGGCACTTCATCCGCGAGTACTACTACCGGTTCGCGTACGATTACCGCGGACCGCCCGCGGCGCACTAAGTGCCCGATCGTCCCCAGGTGAAGAACTTCGTGACGGCGTAGTTCCACATCGAGCCGACCAGGATTCCGCCGAGCGCGCCGATGACCCAGGTCCCGTAGGCCTTGAAGATGAACGAAGCGACCGCGACGTTCATCACGCCGCCGACGCTGCAGGCGAGCACGAACAACAACCAACCCCGCAGCCATCGCCAGCCCCGCAGCCGCGCGTCACGGTAGGTCAGCAGGTTGTTCAGCGCGAAATTGAAGGTCATCGCGCACAGCGCGGCGATCGCCTGGGCCACCGCGAACCGCGCGTGCGCGATCTGCAGCAACGGCGTCAGTACCGCGAAATGCACCGCGATGCCGAACACGCCGACGATCGAAAACGCGACGAAACGGACCGGGACGACGTGCCCGACCATCTTGTCGAGCAACAACATCGCGTAGTCCCACGCGGTCACCGAATCCAGCTTGCTCTGTCCCGCGGTGCGCGGTCGGAACTCGTAAGGCAACTCCTTGAATCGCAGCGGACCGGGGTGCGACGCGAACAAGTCGGCGAGCAGCTTGAATCCGATCGCGGACAAGCGCTCGCGGCTTCGTTCGAACACCCCGCGGTGCATCATGAAGAATCCGCTCATCGGGTCCTGGAGATCCTCGGGAACGAGGACCCGGCTGAGCCGCACGCCGACGCGGCTGAGGCGCGCGCGGCTGCGATCCCAGTCGCCGATCCCGCCGCCGGCCACATAGCGACTGCCGACGACGATTTCCGCGCTGCCGCCGCGCAAGGTCGCGAGCATCGACGGCAGCAAGCGCTCGTCGTGCTGCAGATCGGCGTCGATCACCGCGAGATACGGCGCGGCGCTCGCGAGCATCCCTTCGACGCACGCCGAGGACAGTCCCCGACGGCCGAATCGCTGGATCACGCGGATCCGGCGATCCTCCAACGCGAGCGCACGGACGCGTTCGGCGGTTCCGTCCGGGGACGCGTCGTCGACGAAGATGACCTCCCAGTCGATGTCGCCCAGGACCGAGCGCAATCGACCGACCAGTGCGACGACGTTCTCGCACTCGTTGTAGGTCGGCACGACGACCGTGAGCTCCGCACCGCGCAGCCGCGGATCCGCGCTCGCGAGTTCGGTGTCGTCGACGGAAGACTCCCTGCGCACCGACCGGCTCCTCAGCTGCCGACCCTCGGGAACCGGGCCATCGCTTCCAGATCGTTCAATTCCTGGTCGTTGCGGATGTAGAGTTTCGCGGCGTCGCGCAGCGGCTGATGATCCCAGGGCTGGTACTGACCCTTGCGCAGTGCGGCGTCGACCAGATGGCGGCGCCGTTGGCTCGCGAGGACCTCCGCGTGCAATTCCGGGAAATTCCACCGCTCCGCGAGTTCGGCGCGGAACGCGCGTACGGCCGCGGCGTGCGCCGGCTCCGTCGCGAGATTCCGCAGCTCCAGCGGGTCGGCGCCGAGGTCGTACAGTTGGTCGGGGTCGACCGGGGAATGGACGAATTTCCAGTGACCGCGTCGTATCATCACGAGCGGCGCGATCGCTCCTTCGCCGAGAAACTCGCCGATCACCTCGTCGGGACCCGCACCGGCGCCGGACAGTGCCGGTAGCAGGCTGCGCCCGCACAGCGGCGTCGCATAGCGCTCGCTCGCGACGCCACCGAGCTCGCACAGCGTCGGCAGGAGGTCGACCAGCGACGCCGACTGCGCAATGCGCCGTGGCGCGAAGCGGCGTGGCGCGTGCACGATCAGCGGAATGCGGCACGCCGGCTCGAAGAAGCTCATCTTGTACCACAGGCCCCGCTCACCGAGCATGTCGCCGTGATCCGCGATCACCAGGACCACCGTGTTGTCGGCGAGGCGCGCGGCCGCGAGGCCGTCGAGCAGCTTGCCGACCTGGTCGTCGACGTAGGACACGGCGCCGTAGTACGCGCGCCGCGCCGCGCGAACCTGTTCCTCGGTCACGCTCTGCAGGTCGAGGCCGATCACGTGACGCACGCGGCGAGAGTGCGGATCGAGCAGCTCCGGCGCGGCGCGCACGCGGGGCATGTCGATCTCGACGCCGTCGTAGCGGTTCCAGTAAGCCTCCGGCACCACGTACGGGTCGTGCGGGTGGGTCATCGAGACGACCATGCAGAACGGCCGGCGATCCTTGGATCGGGCGATGTCGAAGAGCTTTTGCCGCGCGTTGAACACGACCTCGTCGTCGAAGTCGATTTGGTTGGTGCGCACGCAGGGACCGGCCTGCGTGACCGAATCCATCGTGTGGTACCAACTCAGGCGCTCGGAGAACCGCGTCCAGTCCGGGGTCCAGCCGAAATCGGCCGGGTAGATGTCGGTCGTGAGCCGCTCCTCGAAGCCGTGCAGCTGGTCCGGCCCGCAGAAGTGCATCTTCCCGGACAGCACCGTTTGATATCCCGCATCCCGCAGGTAGTGCGCGAACGTCGGCACCGAGGCCGGCAACTCGGCGGCGTTGTCGAAGGCGCCGATCTTCGACGGCAGCCGTCCCGCCATCCACGAGAACCGCGACGGTGCGCACAAGGGGCTGTTGCAGTAGAAGGAGTCGAACACGACTCCGCCCGCGGCGAGCGCGTCGATTCGGGGCGTGCGGCTCGTCGGATTGCCGTAGGCGCGCAGCGCCCCGGCGGTCAATTGATCCGCCATCAGAATCAAGAGGTTCGGTCGCGCGTTCAAAGGCGTCACTCCACAGCGGGGGTCGGGGGCGCTCGCGGGCGGGCGACCCGCGATAGGTCTTAACCGCTTATGATTACATGCCCTTACCGCCGTAGCCAACGCCGTCGATTCCCTCCGCCTTGTCGGAATGCGACAATAGGCCGGCGCGACGGCCTTCCGCGGGCAGGGGCTGTCGCATCTGGATCCGAGACCGTCGCGATGAGTTAAGTGTCTCCTGCGGGGGGCACTTAGTATGCGATGCTCGTGTCCGGAGCGCGGAACGAGCGCGAGAGACCCGTGGATCAATGACAGCTGGAGACCGCGATGGCCGAGCAGACTGAAGGTGATTTCGACCTGGCGTCGCTGAACGACGAAGAGTTGATCGAGCAGGTCCACGACGACCTCTACAACGGCCTCAAGGAAGAGGTGGAGGAAGCCACGCGGATCTTCCTGCAGCGCGGGTGGGCCGCGGAGAAGGTGCTGAACGACGCGCTGGTCGAGGGCATGCGCATCGTCGGCATCGATTTCCGGGACGGCATCCTGTTCGTCCCCGAAGTGTTGCTCGCCGCGAACGCGATGAAGGGCGGCATGGAGATCCTGCGCCCGCTGCTCGCCGAGACCGGCGTCGAACCGATCGGCAAGGTCGTGATCGGCACGGTCAAGGGCGACATCCACGACATCGGCAAGAACCTCGTCTCGATGATGCTCGAGGGCGCGGGCTTCGAAGTCGTCGACCTCGGGATCAACAACCCGGTCGAGAAGTACCTGGAAGCGCTGGAAAAGCACAAGCCGGACATCCTCGGGATGTCGGCGCTGTTGACCACGACGATGCCCTACATGAAGGTCGTGATCGATACCTTGAAGGAGCGTGGCCTGCGCGAGGATTTCATCGTGCTCGTCGGCGGCGCGCCGTTGAACGAGGAATTCGGCAAGGCGATCGGCGCCGATGCCTATTGCCGCGATGCGGCGATCGCGGTGGAAACCGCGAAGGCGCTGATCGCGAAGCGCCGTGGCCTCAGGGCCGCGGCGCACTGAGCGCACGGAGGGATCGATGGTGGTCGACGGGCAGGGCACGCTGATCATCGCCTGCGGTGCGCTCGCGCACGAGGTGGCGGCGCTGCGCGCGGCGAACGGCTGGAGCGCGCTCGACGTGCGGTGTCTACCGCCGGAACTGCACAATCGGCCCGAACGCATCCCGGCAGCGGTTCGCGACTTGATTCGCGAATCCCGGCCGCAGTACCGGTCGATTTTCGTCGCGTACGGCGATTGCGGGACCGGCGGACGGCTCGACGAGGTATTGGCGGCCGAGGGGGTCGAGCGGATCCCGGGCGCGCATTGCTACGAGTTCTACGCGACCGGGCCCGCGTTCGCCGCGCTCGCCGACGACGAGCCGGGTTCGTTCTACCTCACCGATTTCCTGCTGCGGCACTTCGAGCGCCTGGTGATCCGCGGTCTCGGCCTCGACCGTCACCCGGAGCTGTTCCCGACCTATTTCGGCAATTACCGGCGCCTCGTCTATCTCGCGCAGCGGCCGAGCGAGACCGCCGAGCGGGAGGCGCGCGTGATCGCCGAACGGATGGGGCTTGCGTTCGAGTACCGGCTCACGGGTTACGGGACGCTCGCGACGAGCCTCGCCGCGACCGTCGAACGCGGACAGGATACGGCGGGCCGCGAGCACCGGGTGGATGCATGGGCGAACTGACGATCATTTCCTGGCGCGACATCCCGGCACAGGTGATCGTGAAGCGCGGTCGCCTGTCGGCGAAAGTGCAGCTGTCGCAGCGCTTCCAGGAAGCGGTCGACCGCGCCGCGATGCGCGCCGGGAAGGGCAGTTCCGACGCGTATCTCGCGGATTGGAAGCGCAGCGCTCCGCGGCCGTGCAGTGACGACCTGCAGGCCGAAGCCGCCGCCGAGGCGGCGTCGATCGAGGCGCGCTACAGCGACGAAGACCTCGAGCGGCTGATCCGCGCGAAGGGCCTGGCCTCCCCGCCGCCGCCCCCCGCAGGGTCGACCGAGCCCGGCACCGGAGCGTCCTGATGTATTCGGTACGGCAATGGTCCGTGCGACACGCGCGCGGGCTCAACGCGTTCTATCGCGGATTCGAGGCGGTGCTCCTGCGCTGCCACCGGTTGTTCGAACGGATCGGCTACGAACGCCTCGAGCGCCCGGTCGCGTTCGTCGAGCGGAACGTCAAGGGACTCCTGTTCGACTGCCAGATGTGCGGTCAGTGCGCGTTGAGCTCGACGGGGATGTCGTGCCCGATGAATTGTCCGAAGACCTTGCGCAACGGACCTTGCGGCGGCGTGCGCGCGAACGGCCACTGCGAGGTCAAGCCGGAAATGAAATGCGTCTGGGTGGAGGCGTTCCGCGGTAGTCGGCGCATCGAGGGCGGGATCGACGCGATGAGCGAGGTCCAGTTCGCGGTCGATCAGCGGCTCAAGGGCCGGTCGTCGTGGTTGCGCGTCGTGCGGGAGAAGACCGAGAAGCCCCCAGCGGCCGCGAAAGCGGCGGCATCGGCGGGAGGGGCGGGTCGGTGAAGTTCGACGACGAGCCGGCGCCTGGGCAGCCGCTGCCGATCCTGCCGGGCCACAGTTCGCCCGGGAGACTCGAGCGGGTATTGCGAGCGGGTTCGTTCGCGGTCACGACCGAGCTGGCGCCGCCGGATTCGGCCGATCCGGAGGAAGTCTACGCGCGCGCGCGCGTGTTCGACGGCTACGCCGACGCGATCAACGCGACCGACGGCAGCGGCGCGAACTGTCACATGTCGAGCGTCGCGGTCTGCGCGCTCCTGACGCGCATCGGTTACGCGCCGGTGATGCAGATTTCGTGTCGCGACAAGAACCGGATCGCGATCCAGGGGGACATCCTCGGCGGCGCGGCGATGGGCGTGTGCAACATGCTCTGCCTGACCGGGGATGGCGTGCAGGCGGGAGACCATCCGCAAGCGAAGCCCGTATTCGATCTCGATTGCGTGTCCTTGCTCACGATCGCCCGCACCTTGCGGGACGAGAGTCACTTTCAGAGCGGCCGCAAGATCACGTCCCCGCCCCACGTGTTCCTCGGAGCGGCCGAGAACCCGTCGGCGCTGCCGCACGACTGGCGCGCACGCCGCCTCGCGAAGAAGGTCGCCGCCGGGGCGCAATTCATCCAGACGCAGTATTGCTACGACCTGGCGCTGCTGCGGACCTTCATGCGCCACGTCGAGGATCTCGGTCTCATCGGCAAGGTCTTCATCCTCGCGGGCGTCGGTCCGTTGCGCTCGGCCAAGACTGCGGACTGGATGCGCCGGAACGTCCCTGGCATGCACATTCCCGACGCGCTGATCGATCGGCTCGCCGGCGCGAAGGACCCCGCGCGCGAGGGCCGCGACCTGTGCGTCGAGCAGATCCAGGCGATCCGCGAGATCCCCGGCATCAGCGGCGTGCACGTGATGGCCTATCGACAGGAAGAGACCGTCGCCGAGATCATCGACCGGTCCGGCGTGCTCGCCGGCCGCGTGCCGTGGTTTCCGGGGCGCGAACAGGATCCGCGCGATCCGCGTTCGCCCGGCGCCGCTTGAGATTTCCGGACACGGTGCGTCCGTGACCTTACGACTCCCCCACAGGATGACCCCATGACAGATACCGTAGTGAGTTCCGCGACCAAGGAAGTGGTGATCGGTTTCGACCGGCCGTTCGTGATCATCGGCGAGCGCATCAACCCGACGGGCCGCAAGATTCTGGCCGCGGAGATGGCCGCCGGCGATTTCAGTCGCGTCGAGGCCGACGCGCGCGCCCAGGTCGAGGCCGGCGCGCACATGCTCGACGTCAATGCCGGGATCCCGCTCGCGGACGAACCGGCGATCCTCGCGAAGGCGGTCCAGCTCGTGCAGTCGATCACCGACGTCCCGTTGTCGATCGACTCCTCGATCGTCGCGGCGTTGGAAGCGGGTTTGAAGGTCTACAAGGGCAAGGCGCTCGTGAATTCCGTGACCGGCGAAGAAGAGCGGCTCGAGGCGGTATTGCCCCTCGTGAAGAAATACGGGGCCGCGGTGATCGCGATCTCGAACGACGAGACGGGGATCTCCGAGGATCCGGACGTGCGCTACGCGGTCGCGAAGAAGATCGTCGAGCGCGCGATCGATCACGGGATACCCGCGAGCGACGTCGTCGTCGATCCGCTGGTGATGCCGATCGGCGCGATCAATTCCGCAGGGGTGCAGGTACTGCGGCTGGTGCATCGCTTGCGCACCGAGCTCAAGGTCAACACGTCCTGCGGCGCCTCGAACGTCAGCTTCGGCCTGCCGAACCGCGACGGCATCAACAGCGCGTTCCTCACGATGGCGATCGGCGCCGGGATGACCTCGGCGATCGCGAATCCGTTGCATGCGGACGTCGTGCGCGCGTGCCTGGGCGCCGACGTGATGATGGGCCACGATCCGGACTGCGCGCGCTGGATCCGCAAGTACCGCGAAGTGCCGCCGCCGGGCGCGGCGGGCGAGGGTGCGGCTCGCGGACGGCGCGAAGGCGGCCTGCGGCGGCGGCCGTCGGCCTGAGCCGGAACGATCTCACGATGACCACTGCCGACCCGCTGATCGTCTTCATCCCTTCGGGCAAGCGCGGCCGTTTCCCGGTCGGCACCCCGGTGCTGCAAGCGGCCCGCGCGCTCGGCGTGGACATCGATTCGGTGTGCGGCGGCCGCGGCCTCTGTGGCCGCTGCCAGGTCCTCGTGGCCGAAGGCGAATTCGCGAAGCACGGGATCAGCTCCACGCAAGCGAGCCTGACGCCGTTCAGCGAGCCGGAGCGGCGCTACGCGAAGCGCATGTCGCTCGCCGAAGGACGACGCCTGTCGTGCTCGGCACGGATCGAGGCCGATGTCGTGATCGACGTGCCGGCGAGCAGCCAGGTGCATCGGCAGGTCGTGCGCAAGGAGGCCGAGGTACGCTCGATCGAGCTCGATCCGGTCGTGCGGCTGCATTACGTGCAGGTCCGCGAACCGGACATGCACGATCCGTCCGGCGATCTGCGCCGCCTGTACGACGCGCTCGAGAAGGAATGGGGCCTGCGCGACCTGTCCTCCGACCTGCGGGTCTTGCAGGTGGTTCAGCCGGCGCTGCGGGCGGGCGGCTGGGCCGTGACCGTCGCGGTCCACGCGGACACGCGGATCCTCGACGTGTGGCCGGGCTTGCACGAGAAGGCCTACGGGCTCGCCGTCGACGTCGGCTCGACGACGATCGCGGCGCATCTGTGCGATCTGCAGACCGGCGACGTCGTCGCCAGCGCGGGCGTGATGAATCCCCAGATCCGCTTCGGCGAGGATCTGATGAGCCGCGTGTCCTATTCGATGATGAATCCCGGCGGCGCGGCGCAGATGACCGCCGCGGTCCGCGAAGCGCTGTCGACGCTCGCGGCCGACGTCACGAAGAGCGTCGGACTCTCGCCCGAGGACATCCTCGAGGCGACGTTCGTCGGCAATCCGATCATGCACCACCTGCTGCTCGGCATCGATCCCGTCGAGCTCGGCGGTGCCCCGTTCGCGCTGGCGACGGACATGGCGACGACGATGTGGGCGACCGAGATCGATCTGAAGGTGAACCGCAACGCCCGGATCTACGTGCTGCCGTGTATCGCCGGTCACGTCGGGGCCGATACCGCCGGCATGGTGCTCGCCGAGCGTCCCGACCTCGGCGAGGAGATGACCCTGCTGGTCGACGTCGGGACCAACGCGGAGATCGTGCTCGGCAATCGCGACCGGCTGGTGGCGTGTTCCAGTCCGACCGGCCCGGCGTTCGAGGGTGCCCAGATCAGTTGCGGCCAGCGGGCGGCACCGGGGGCGATCGAGCGGATCCGCATCGATCCGCAGACGCTCGAGCCGCGCTTCAAGATCATCGGTTCCGATCTGTGGTCGGATCAGCCGGGGTTCGCCGCCGCGGCCGCGGCGACCGGGGTCACCGGCGTGTGCGGCTCGGGCATCATCGAAGCGATCGCGGAGATGTACCTCGCGGGCATCATCAACCAGGACGGCGTGATCGACGGGCGCCTCGTGGACCGCTCGCCCCGCGTCGTCCCGAACGGCCGAACTTTCGCCTACCTGCTGCACCAGGGTGCGTTGGAACTGAAGATCACGCAAAACGACGTGCGGGCGATCCAGCTCGCGAAGGCGGCGCTCTACGCCGGCATCGCCCTGTTGATGGAGCGTCTCGGTATCGAGCACGTCGATCGCATCCGGCTCGCCGGCGCGTTCGGCAGCCACATCGACGTCAAATACGCGATGATTCTCGGGATGATCCCGGACTGCGATTTGACGAAAGTGAGTTCCGCCGGCAACGCGGCGGGTACCGGCGCGCGAATCGCGCTGCTCGATCAGAGCTCGCGCGGCGTGATCGAGGCGCTGGTCCGGCGGATCGACAAGATGGAAACGGCGATCGAGCCGCGATTCCAGCAGCATTTCGTCGAGGCGATGGCGCTACCGCACAAGACCGCCGAGTACCGCAATTTGCGGGCGGTCGTCGAGTTGCCGGCCCCGAAAGAGGCGATCGCGTCGACGCAGACCCGCGGTCGACGTCCGCGCCGCGACGACCGGACGACGCCCTGAGCGCTCGCCCGCGCCGCTCGCGCGGGCCCCCCCGAAAGTCCCCCTGATCTCCGCCGCCGAGCGCCGGCCGACGCGGGCCGGCCGCTGGTCGTCGCCTCCCGTGCGTTCCGCGGGATGGCGCTCAGGACTCCCTTTGTGCTATTTTTTTGTCACAGAAAGACGCGACCCGTGGCGGTCGCTCGAAGAACTGGCGGTGGTGGCCCGCATAAAGGGACTTGGCAGGCTGCCATCGCCTTCATCGCACCAGCAAAAGAGGACGGCGATGATCGTCGTCTTGGTCGCGCACGCGAAACCGGTCGAAGTTCTGCACACGACGCGGGAGCAGTTCGTGCGCAGGGTGCGAAGCATCGGCGAGAGCGGCCAGTACCTGGCCACCTGGCCACCCTATGCCTCGACCGGGGAGTTCGAGGCCGCCTGGGAGAAGGTCACGCGCGACTTGAAGCACGCCCGCCATTTCGCCGACGAGATCGCCGCGCTGGCCCATTACGAGGTGGATCGCGGCGGCCTCAGCCTCGCCGAGCACGCCCGCATCCTGAGCGCACTCCGCGACCTCGTCGCCGCGAACGCGCCGAAGCCGGGCGGGCGCTGAGCGCCGCCGCCGAACCCCGGCCGATGGCGGGGTGCTCGGGGCGGGCTCAGATGTTGGAGTCGGGGGCCGCCGCCTTGCGTTGCGCGATGTAATCGAGCATCGCCTCGTCGACCGCCGGGTCGAGCGGCGGCGGCACGTACTCGGCGAGCTGCTTCTTCCACAGCGCGTTCGCGCGCTTCGCCATGTCGGTCGCGCCCTCGGCCTCCCACTGCTCGAAGCTGTTGTTGTCGGCGAGCGGCGATCGGTAGAACGCGGTCTCGAAGTTCGCCTGGGTGTGGCCGCAGCCGAGGAAGTGCTTTCCCGGGCCGACTTCCCGAATCGCGTCGAGCGCCTGACCGTTCTCGCTCAAATCCACCCCCGCGAGCAAGGTGTGCATCATCCCGGCCTGGTCCGCATCCATCACGAACTTCTCGTAGCCCATCGCGAGTCCGCCCTCGAGCCAACCCGCGGTGTGCAGCACGAAATTCACGCCCGCGAGACAGGTCGGCAGCAGCGTGTTCGCGGACTCGAACGCGGCCTGCGCATCCGGAATCTTCGACGCGCACAAGCTGCCGCCGGAGCGGAACGGCACGCCGAGGCGCCGCGCGAGCGCCGCCATCGCGTAGAGCACCAGCGCCGGTTCAGGCGTTCCGAACGTCGGCGCGCCCGACTGCATCGAGATCGAGGAGGCGAAGCTGCCGAGAACGACCGGCGCGCCCGGATTCACGAGCTGCACGAACGCCAAGCCGGACAAGGCCTCCGCGAGCGTCTGCGCGACCGTGCCGCCGACGGTCACCGGGGACATCGCGCCGGCGAGGATGAACGGCGTGATGATCGTCGCCTGGTTCGCCCGCGCGTAGACCTTCGCGGCGCCGAGCATCGTCGCATCGTAGGTCATCGGCGAGTTCACGTTGATCAGATTGATGATCGTGGTCTTCGGACGGCCCGTCTCGGGATCGATCCGGTCGTCGCCGAACGCGATGTCCGCGAGCGCGACCGAGTCGGCCGCGCGCTCCGGCGCCGTCACGGACCCCATGAACGGCTTGTCGCTGTACTTCAGGTGGGTGTACACCATGTCGAGGTGGCGCTTGTTGACCGGCAGATCGACCGGTTCGCAGATCGTGCCACCGGAGTGATGCAGCGAATTCGCGAGGTACGCGAGCTTCACGAAGTTGCGGAAATCCTCGATCCGCGCGTAGCGCCGGCCCTCGTCGAGGTTGCGCACGAACGGCGGCCCATAGGCCGGCGCGAACACGGTGTTCTTGCCGCCGATGCGCACGCTGCGCGCGGGATTGCGCGCGTGCTGCGTGAATTCGCGCGGCGCGGTCTTCTGGATCAGTGCGCGGCACATCCCGCGCGGGCAGTGCACCCGCTCGCCGCGCACGTCCGCGCCGGCCGCCTTCCAGATCTCGAGCGCCTCGGCGTCGTCGCGATAGTCGATGCCGACCTCCTCGAGGATCGTGTCGGCGTTGCGCTCGAGCGTCGCGAGCGCCTCCTCGTCGAGGACCTCGTAGTAGGGGATGCGACGGGTGATGTAAGGCACCGAGGCGCCGGCGCGTGCCGCACGCGCGGCACGCTTGGCGTCGCGCCCGTTCCCGCGTCGGGTGCGGGAGGATTCGGTGGTTTGGTCGTGCATCGTGTGTCTCCGTGGCCGTCGGGGAACGCATCCGCCGCGCGCCCCTTCGAGCCGCGCTCGCCCCCAAAGGAAGCAGTATGGTCAAGGTCGGGGCGTGCCCGCTGATCATTTTGCGTCGTCGGCTTGTCCC
>JAJYFF010000099.1 GCA_021785405.1 Pseudomonadota bacterium
CAGGGTCTACACGCCTCGGGACGAATTCGTGTACCGCCCCGACTGGGCGGAACACAATTACCGGCTATTTCTGCGGCACCATACCCTCGCGAAGATCGCTCGGCGACTGAATCGCCAGTGAAGCCCTCACTCCCGCTTGATCGCGTGCCCGCCGAACTGGTTGCGCATCGCGGCGAGGAGCTTGTCCGAGAACGAATCGGCGTCGCGCGAGCGCAGCCGCGCGAGCAGCGATTGCGCGATCACCGACGCCGGCACGCCGAGCTCGATCGCCTCGGCGAGCGTCCAACGCCCCTCGCCGGAGTCCTCGACGTACGGGGCGATCCCCGCGAGCGTCGGATTGTCGGCGAGCGCGTTCGCGGTCAGGTCGAGGAGCCAGGAGCGCACCACGCTGCCGTGGCGCCAGATCTCGGCGATCTGGTGCAGGTCGAGCTCGAACTCGTGCTTGTGCTCCAGGATCGAGAAGCCTTCCGCGTACGCTTGCATCAACCCGTACTCGATCCCGTTGTGGACCATCTTCGTGAAGTGACCGGCGCCGCTCGGACCGACCCGCCCCCAGCCGCGATCCGGCGCCGGCGCGAGCGTCGCGAAGATCGGTCGCAGCCGCTCGACCGCGGCCGGATCGCCGCCGATCATCAGGCTGTAACCCTCGTGGAGGCCCCAGACCCCGCCGCTGGTTCCCGAGTCCACGTAGTGCAGCCCGCGGGCCGCGGCCGCGGCGGCGCGCCGCAGGGTGTCCCGATAGTAGGAATTCCCGCCGTCGACGATCGTGTCGCCCGCGGCGAGTCGCGGCATCAGCCGATCGAGCGTCGCGTCGGTCGGCGCGCCCGCGGGCACCATGATCCACAGCGCGCGCGGCGGCGCGAGCGCCTCGACCGCCCGTTCGAGCGCATCGACCGGCTCGCCGCCGGCGGTCGCGAGCGCGCTGCGCGGAGCTTCCGCCGGGTCGAAGCCGATCACGCGGTGGCCGCCGGCGCGCAGACGCCGCGCCATGTTCGCGCCCATCTTCCCCAAACCGATCATCGCGATGTCCATGCCTCGTCCCCTTGGGTGGTGCGACGCGCGCGGCGCCGCCAGCCTCGAGTATAGACCCGCCTAATTGGCGAGCGAGACGGTGATCGCGTTCGCGGTGAACGTGCGCGTCGCGACGTCGTAGGTGCCGTCGGCGGCGAGCGCGAGCATCGCGGTGGCGCCGTTCAGCGCGCCCTGCAGCGCATTCGCGAAATCCCCGTAGGTGTCGTAATCGTCGACGACGCCGCTCGCCGCATGCGCGATCGCGTAGATCGCCGCGGGCGCGGCGGCGTCCGGCACGATCGTCGGATTCGCGCCGAGGGTGTGCAAATCGATCGTCTCGGCGCCGATCTCGAGCGTATGCCGTGCGCCGATCGCGGCGTTGCCGAGATCGGGCACGAGGCTCGCGCCGCCGTAGGACGCGAACGGCCGCGGCGTGCCGGCGGCCCCCCAGCCGATCGTGAGCTCGGCCGGGACGTTCGCCGGGGCGACGAGCGCGCTCGCGGTGAAATCCGGCGGCGCCGCACCGAACGGCGCGACGAAGCCGCTCGCGTCGACCGGATCGCCGACCGCGCCGCTCGCCAACGCGAGCGCCCCGGTCGCGACCTGGTAATCGGCCGCCGTCGCATCGGTCGCGCTCGAGGTCCCGGTGCCCGCGAACGCGAACGCGCTCGCGGCGCGCCCGCCGATCGTCCCGAGCGCGAGCTGCAGCGTCGCCCCGGCGCTCGTCGTCGGCGACTGGGCGAGCACGCCTTCGATCGTCGTCGGCGCGAGCCGCACGCGGCCCGCGGTCGCATCGAGCGCGAGGTCGCCGACGGCGTCGGCCGAGGCCTTGCCGAACGCGACGATCCGCGAACCGACCGAGATCGAGTCGATCGCCGCGGCCGCCGCCGCGCTCGAACCCTGCGTCGTGACCGCGGTTCCCGCGCCGAGCGTGACGGTCGCGGCCCCGGTCACGATCGAGGGGACGCCGGCGGCCGACAGCGCGGTCGCCGGTGACAGCGTGACGAGGTCGCCGTGACGCGCGATCACGAGCCCCGCGAGCCGGTCGAAGGCGCCGCTGCGGGCGCTCGTGCCGGCGAGCACCTCGCTCGCCACGAACGCGACGTTCTGTGCGTTCGAGGACAGGGTCGCCGTGCCGCTCAGCGTGCCGGTCGCGATCGTCGCGGCGTCGCGCGGTTGCGCCGCGAGCGCGGCGAGGCCCGTCGCGCCGACCGACGGGGCGCCGTCGACCTCGTAGGCGGTCCCGGCACCGAGGGTGACCACGAGTTCGCCGGGCTGCGCCGGCCCGTCGAACGGGGTGATCCCGGCCGTGTACTGACCGCTCGCGGCCGCGATGCCCGCGAGCGGCCCGCGCAAGCGCAAGGGTTTCTGGTCGAGCGGGATCGCGCTCGCGACCAGTACCGGTCGCACCGTGACGGTCTTCAGCGCGAGGTTCACCGAGTTCGCGACCGCGAGCGGAAACGCGAGCGCGACGCTCGAATCGCGGTTCGGGACGACCTGCAGCGGATCCTTCGGGTCGAGGTTCAGGCTCAGCGTGATCTCGCCGAGCGGCAGCCCGGAGGCCGCCACCGGGGTCAGCGCGACGCCGTTCGCACTGCCGTCGTCGGCGATGATCTGTGCACCGCGATAGTCGAGCGTCACGGTTGCGCGGGTGTACCGGCCCTGCACCGCGGTGGGCGCGCCGAGCACTTCGTCGTGGTTCGCGAGGCGCGCGAAATCGACGACCGCGCCGGCCGGCAGCACCACGACCGTGCTCGCGCCATTGGCGGTCGCGAGCGTGACGGACACCAGGTTCACCCGGTACGCGAGGAAGTGCGCCGGCGAGGCGCCGAGCGTGACCACCGTCGTGCCGTCGCAACCCGCGAGCATTCCCGCGAGCGCGAGCGGCACCGCAGCCGCGAGCCCCCGGCCGCACGCACCGCGGCCGGATCGCAGCCGGCGCGTGGCGAAGCGGCGAATCGCGGTCGTGAGGCGCATCGGCAGCTCCGATCCTACGCCGAATGCCGGGTCCCCGGAATCGCGATTTGTTACGATGCGGCGCGCGATGGCGACGAACTCCGACTCCGACGACTCGCCGCTGATCCTCGGGATCGGCGGAACCACCCGTGCGGGATCCGCGTCGGAGCGGGCGCTGCGGCACGTGCTCGCGCACGCGCGCGCGCTCGGCGCGCGGACCGAACTCCTGACCGGACCGCAGCTCGTGCTGCCGATCTACGTGCCGAGCGAAGGCGAGCGCGACGTCGCGGTGCACGCGCTGGTCAGCGCGCTGCGCCGGGCGACCGGGATCGTCGTCGCCTCGCCGGGCTATCATGGGTCCCTGTCGGGCTTGATCAAGAACGCGCTGGACTACGCGGAGGACCTGCGCGACGACCAGCCGCCGTACTTCGAGGACCGCGCGGTCGGGCTGATCGCGTGCGCGACCGGCTGGCAAGCGACCGGCGCGACGCTCGCCGCGCTGCGCTCGATCGTGCACGCGCTGCGCGGTTGGCCGACGCCGCTCGGGGTCGCGGTCAACACCAGCGAGTGCCGCTTCGACGCCGAGGATCGGCCGTCGAGCCCGGCGATCGACCGGCAGCTGCAGATCCTCGCCGCTCAGGTCGTGCGGTTCGCCGAGCAGCGCGCCGCGTGGGAACGCGCGTCGGCGCGCGCCGCGCTCGCGCACTGAGCGATCCGATGCCAGCGCCGGCCGCGAAACCGCGGACGATGAGCGCGGCCTGGGGCCTCGCGACCCTGTCGCTGATCAACCTGTTCAATTATCTCGACCGCTACATCGTCCCGGCGCTGTTCGAGAGCTTGAAGCACTCGCGCCTCGGCCTGTCGGACGCGAACCTCGGCGCGTTGATGAGCGCGTTCCTGCTGGTGTACACGCTGTCCGCGCCGGTGTTCGGCACGCTCGGCGACCGCCGCCCGCGGCCGCGGCTGATCGCCGCCGGGGTCGCCGTGTGGAGCGTCGCGACCGTGCTGTCGGGCTTCGCCGCGTCGTTCCTCGCGTTGCTCGCGGCCCGCGCGTCGGTCGGCATCGGCGAGGCCGCGTACGGCACGATCGCGCCGAGTCTGCTGTCGGATTACTACCCGGCCGAGCGGCGCGGCCGGGTGATGGCGATCTTCTTCGCCGCGATACCGGTCGGCGCCGCGCTGGGGTACATGATCGGCGGCCTGGTCGACGCCCACTACGGCTGGCGCCGCGCGTTCTTCGTCGCCGGCGTCCCCGGGCTCGCGCTCGCGGCGCTGTGCCTCGCGCTGCGCGACCCGCCGCGCGGCATCCAGGATCCCGCGCCGCGCGAGCCGCCCCCGGCGAACCTCGCGCAAACCTACCGACGACTGCTCGGGAATCGCCCGTACGCGCTCACCGTGCTGGGCTACGCCGCCTACACGTTCGCGGTCGGCGGCCTCGCGGCGTGGATGCCCGCGTTCCTCGAACGGGTGCGCGGCTTGCCGCGCGCCCAGGCGACCGTGAGCTTCGGCGAGATCGTCGTGATCACCGGCTTCCTCGGGACCTTCGTCGGTGGCTGGGTCGGCGACCGCTGGGCGCGGCGCACCCCGGCCGCGTTCCTGTGGCTGTGCGCGCTGTCGACGCTCGCGGCCGCGCCGTTCGTGTGGCTCGCGCTCGCCGCGGCCACCCCGCGGGTCTACTACTTCGGAATGGTGGTCGCGGAGTTCCTGTTGTTCCTGTCGACCGGCCCGGTGAACGCGGCGATCGTGAACCTGGTCTCGCCGCTCGAACGGGCGACCGCGGTCGCGCTGTCGGTGTTCGCGATCCACTTGTTCGGCGACGCGATCTCGCCGTTCCTGATCGGCCTGGTGTCCGACGCGACCTCGCTCGCCGCCGCGGTGCAGATCGTGCCCGCCGCGGTCGTCGTCTCGGGCCTCGGGTGGGTCTGGGCCGCGCGCGCTCAGCGGCGCGCCTGATCGATCGCGCGGAGCGCGTCGACGACGTCGCCGCGCTCGAGGAGTTCCTCGATCGGCGGCGGGATCTTGCGGCGCCAGTTCGGGTATTCGCGATAGGTGCCCGGCACGTTCGCCGGCTCGACGACGCCGACGAGGTCCTCGAGCTGCACCGCGACCAGCGCCGCGCCGGAGCGCGCGAGGAAGCGGTGCATCGCGGTGGCGAGCGCCGGCGCGTACGGCGCCGCGACCGTCGCCGGCGCTTCCGCCGGCACGCCGGCCTCGGCGAGCGCCGCGAGCAGCGCGGCGCGATCGGCCGCGCGCTCCGCGCGCACCTGCGCCAGGATCTCCTCGGTCGGATACAGCCGCAAGCGCTCGCGCAACGCGATGT
>JAJYFF010000100.1 GCA_021785405.1 Pseudomonadota bacterium
GGCAAGCCCTTCGGCGACGGGCCGGACGGCCATTCGCTGTGGCCGTCGTTCACGAACGTGCCGAACGAGTTCCTCGAGAGCTACTTTCCGCTGCGGATCGAGACCTACGAGACGATCCCCGACTCCGGCGGTCCGGGCAAGAACCGCGGCGGCAACGGGCTGCGGATCGGCTACCGCTTCCTCGAGCCGGGCGAGATCTCGATCCACGACGACCGCTGGCTGACCTATCCCTGGGGCGTCAACGGCGGCCTGCCGGGCGCGCGCAGCCGCAAGACGCTGGTGCGCAAGGACGGCACGCGCACGCTGCTGCACTCGAAGGTCGATCACGTGAAGGTCGACGCGGGCGACCTGCTGATCGCCGATACCTGGGGCGGCGGCGGCTGCGGCGATCCGCTCGAGCGGGATCCGGCCCAGGTGCGCTTCGACGTGCAGGCGGGCCTCGTGACCCGCGACGGCGCGCGCCGCTACGGCGTCGTGATCGGGGCGAACGGCGCGGTCGACGAGGCGGCGACGCGCGCGCTGCGCGCCGAGATCGCGGCGCGACGCGGTCCGGTCGCGCTGTTCGACCGCGGCTTCCAGTCGATCGAGGAGTTGAAGGCGCGCTGCCTCGCCGAGACCGGCCTCGCACCCCCGACCCAACCGACTTTCGGCCGATGGGCACGGAAGACGACCTCGACCGGCGCGGCGTGATGCGCGCCGCGGAGCGCGCCTACGCGACGGTGCGCGACGGGATCCTCGGCGGCACCTACGCCGCGGGCGCGCGCCTCACCGAGACCGACATCGCGCAGGCGGCCGGCGTGAGCCGCACGCCGGTGCGCGAGGCGCTGCGGCGCCTGCACGCGGAGGGTCTGGTCGAGTTCGAGCCGAACCACGGCGCGGTCGTCGCGGCGTTCGAGCTCGAGGACGCCGAGGAGATCTTCGAGCTGCGCTCGCTGCTCGAGCCGGTCTGCGCGCGCCGCGCGGCCGAGCGCGCGACGCCCGCGATCGTCGCGGAGCTGCGCGCGCTGTCGGAACAGCAGATCGGCGAGTCGACGCGGCGCGCGCCGGGCTACCTCGCGCGCATCGGCGAGCTGAACGACCGCTTCCACCGCACGATCCAGCGCGCGGCCGACAGCCCGCGGCTCGCGAAGACCTTGTCGGGGTTGATCGAGGCGCCGCTGATCCTGCGCACCTTCGCGCAGTACGCGCCCGGCGAGCTCCAGCGCAGCGCCGATCAGCACCTCGAACTCGTCCAGGCGATCGAGGCGCGCGACGGCGAATGGGCGCGGAGCATCATGCACGCGCACATCCTCGCCGGACGGGCAACCTACCTGCGCGGCCGACGTAGCCGCTGAGCCCGCCGGCTCAGCGGCGCATCAAGGTGCTCTTGCCGAACAGCGAGGCGGTGAGGTCGACCGCGACCTCGGCGGTGCGGTTGCGCAGGTCGAGCGCGGGATTGAGCTCCATGATCTCGAGCGATCCCATCCGGCCGGTGTCCGCGATCATTTCCATGCACAGCTGCGCCTCGCGGTAGGACGGGCCGCCCGGCACCGTGGTGCCGACGCCCGGCGCGATGTCCGGGTCGAGGAAGTCGACGTCGAAGCTCACGTGCACGTGCGCGTCGGCGGCGAGCCCCTCGAGCGCGATCTCGAGCGTGCGGCGCATCCCGACCTCGTCGACGTAGCGCATGTCGAACACCTCGAGACCGACCTCGTGCACGAAGCGCTTCTCGCCTTGATCGACGCTGCGGATGCCGATCTGGCGGATCTCGGCGGGCGCGAGCGCGGGCCGCGTGCCGCCGAGCTCGACGAGCTCGGCCGGGCCGTACCCGCACAGACACGCGACCGGCATCCCGTGCAGGTTGCCGCTCGGCGTCAGCGCGTGGGTGTTGAAGTCCGCGTGCGCGTCGAGCCACAGCACGCGCAGGGGGCGGCCTTGCGCGCGGCAATGGCGCGCGACCGCGCTGATCGAGCCGATGCTCAAGGAGTGATCGCCGCCGAGCAGGATCGGCAGCCGTCCCGCCGCGAGCTCGGCCTGCACCGCGGCGTGGACGGTCCGGCACCAGCGGTGCACCTCGGGGAGGTGCCGATACCCGTCGACCGGCGGCAGCCCGGGGTTCGCGGGGCCTTCGAGGTCGCCGCGATCGACGACCTCGGCGCCTTGCGCCTCGAGGATCGCTTGCAGGCCGGCGATGCGCAGCGCGGTCGGCCCCATCGACGCGCCGCGCGCGCCGGCGCCGACGTCGGTCGGCGCGCCGATCAAGCTCACGCGAGGTGGCGGGGGGAGCGTGGCCATCGCGGCGCTCAGGCGCTGCGGCGCAGGCGGCGGCGGGTCGCGCCCGTGCCGAGCGTGCCGCCGAACAGGTCCTTCGGATCGTCGAGCTGCGGGAGGAGATCGATCCGCCGCCGCTCGATGTGCCCTTCCTCGAGGAGCGTGTGCAGGAAGCGCAGCGCCGAGTAATCCTCGAGCGCGAAGCCGACCGAATCGAAGATCGTGAGATCGCGCTCGCTCGTGCGGCCCGGCGTGCGCCCCGCGACGATCGCGGCGAGCTCGATCACCGGATAGTCCGGCGGCATCTGCTGGATCTCGCCCTCGACGCGCGACTGCGGCGGGTACTCGACGACGACCCGCGCCTCGGGCATCCGCAGCACGTCCGGGTGCAGCTCGGTCTTGCCCGGGCAATCGCCGCCGACGGCGTTCAGGTGCATCCCGGCGCGCACCATCGGCGGGGTCAGGATCACCGCGTTGCGCTTGTCGGCGGTCACGGTCGTCACGATGTCGGCGCCGCGGCACGCGTCCGCCGCGCTCGTCGCGCGCACGCAGGTCAGGTCGGCGAGCTCCTCGATCGCGGCGAGGTTGCGCTCGAGCTTCGCGGTCGCGGCGCGGTCGACGTCGTAGAGCCGCAGTTCGCGGATCCCGAGCATCCGGTGGAACGCGATCGCCTGGAATTCGCTCTGCGCGCCGTTGCCGATCAGGGCCATCGTGCGCGGCGCCGGCCGCGCCAGTAATCGTGCCGCGAGCGCCGAGGTCGCCGCGGTGCGCAGCGCGGTCGTCACGGTGAGCTCGGACAGCAGCAGCGGATAGCCGGTCGCGACGTCGGCCAGCACGCCGAACGCGGTCACGGTGAGCAGGCCCGCGGCGGTGTTCTGCGGATGACCGTTCACATACTTGAACGAATAGAGCTTGCCGTCGGTCGTCGGCATCAGTTCGATCACGCCGACCGCGGAATGGCTCGCGACCCGCGCGGACTTCTCGAACTCGTCCCAGCGACGGTAGTCGGCCAGGATCTCCGCGGACAGGCGCTCGATGAACTCGCCGGGACCGATCGCTTGGATCAAGCGAACGACGTCGCCGACGCCGATGTAGTCGACCATGACAGCCACTCCCCCCGGCCCTGCGCCGGGCTGCTAAAGAAGCATCATTCCTGGATCCCGGGCCAACAGGAAGCCCTGAAACTGCGCACAAAATGAGATATATTGATCATTATGATCAGTCAAACCAGCAAATTGACTCATTAGGGTCGGGGAGCGGGGACGCCATGGACGATCTGGATCGACGCCTGATCGGGCAGCTGCGGATCGACGCGCGCGCGCCGATCGCGACGCTCGCGAAGCGGCTCGGGGTCGCGCGCGGGACCGTGCAGAACCGGATCGCGCGGCTCGAGGC
Organism: Pseudomonadota bacterium; assembly: GCA_021785405.1. Lineage (GTDB taxonomy): Bacteria > Pseudomonadota > Gammaproteobacteria > Steroidobacterales > Steroidobacteraceae > Bog-1198. The sequence goes on from JAJYFF010000100.1 coordinate 3,646, forward strand.
CGACGGGACGATCGCGGGCTACACGGTGCGCCTGAAGCCGCAGACCGACGTCGACCGGGTCAGCGGGATCATGACGATCGCGGTCGAGGGGAACCATCTCGAGCGGGTCGTGCGCACCCTGCGCGGCGATCCGGCGGTCGCGGCCTTGCATTCGACCAACGGTCGCTGGGACCTGGTGGCGGAGCTGCGCACCGACAGCCTGGAGGCGATCGACGAGGTGATCAATCGGATCCGCTCGATCGAGAGCATCACGCGCACCGAGACGAGCCTGCTGCTGTCGAGTTACAAGCTATGACGTCGGTCGGTCCGCGCTGGCGGGATCGGCCGCTGCGCGCGGTGCTGTTCGACCTCGACGGCACGCTGCTCGACACGCTCGCGGACATCGCGCTCGCGCTGAATCGCGCGCTCGCCGAGGAGCACTGGCCGCCGGTGCCGATCGATGCGGTGCGCGCGATGATCGGCCGGGGGTCGCCGAGCCTGGTGCGCCGCGCGGCGCAGTATCTCGGGCGCCCGTCGGACGACGCGCAGCAGGCGCGGATCCTCGAGAACTTCTTCGCGCAGTACGGCGCGTTGCACGAGCGGGGCGAGCGTGCGGCGCGTCCGTTCGCGGGCGCCACCGCCGCGCTCGAACGCCTGCACGCGGCGGGGCTCAAGATCGCGGTCGTCACCAACAAGCAGTTCCGGTTCGCGGATGCGCTGCTACGCGACCTCGGGCTCGCGCGCTGGGTCGATCTCGTGGTCGGCGGCGACACCTGCGAGCGGCGCAAGCCCGATCCACAGCCTTTGCTCCATGCCTGTCGGCAGCTCGGGGTGGCGCCGACCGCGGCGCTGATGGTCGGGGACTCGGCGAACGACGTCGGGGCCGCGCGCGCCGCCGCGATGCCGATCCTGTGCGTGCCGTACGGCTACGACGAGGGGCGCGATCCGCGGCTGCTCGCGGGCGACGCGCTGATCGAATCGCTCGCGGAGCTGCCCGCGATGCTGCTCGGCGGTGCCCGCGGCGACTGAGCGCGCGATCAGTCGATCAGGATCGCGCGAAAGTCGTTCACGTTGGTGCGCGTCGGCCCGGTCTCGATCCCGTCACCCAGCGCCGCGAAGAACGGGTGCGCGTCGTTGCGTGCGAGCGCGTCGGCCGCGCTGAGACCGAGCGCTCGCGCGCGCTCGAGCGTATCCGGTGCGATCAGCGCGCCGGCGACCGGCGCGGCGCCGTCGATTCCGTCGGTGTCGGCCGCGAGCGCGTGCACGCCCGGCAACCCGTCGAGGGCGAGCGCGAGCGCGAGCAGGAACTCGACGTTGCGTCCGCCGCGGCCCGGGCCGCGCACGGTCACCGTCGTCTCGCCGCCGGACAGGAGCACGCAGGGGCGGGCGAACGGCTGGCCGCGCCGCGCGACCTGGCGCGCGAGCGCCGCGAGCACGCGCGCGACCTCGCGGGCCTCGCCCTCGATCGCGTCGCCGAGAATGTGGGCGTCGAGCCCCGCCGCGCGCGCCGTGGCCGCGGCCGCCTCGAGCGCGGCCTGGGGCGTCGCGATCAGGCGCGCGCTCGCGCCGCGCAGCCGCGGATCGCCGGGCTTCACCGACTCGCCGCGGCCGCTCTCGAGCCACGCGCGCACCGCG
>JAJYFF010000101.1 GCA_021785405.1 Pseudomonadota bacterium
CGGCCGCGCCGTCCGCCGACTCGGTCGGCCGGGTCTCGGCGAGCGCCCGCTCGACGGTACGGAACAGGAAATCGTGGATCGCGCGCGGATCGCGAAAGCGCACCTCGAGCTTCTGCGGATGCGCATTCACGTCGACGATCGCCGGATCGAGCTCCAGATAGATCAGGTACGCCGGGAAGCGCCCGTGGAACAGCACGTCCTGATACCCGAGCCGCACCGCATTCGCGAGCAACTTGTCCCGCAACGGGCGACCGTTCAGGTACACGAACTGCAGATCCGCCTGGCCGCGCGAGAACGTCGGCAAGCCGAGCCAGCCGTGCAAGTGCAGACTCTGGGTCGTGTGGTCGACCTCGAGCACGTGGGCCGCGAAGTCTTCTCCGGTGATCTCGGCGACGCGCGCCAAGCGCTCCGGCGCGGTGACGGCGGTCGGCAGGTCGAAGATCCGCCGCCCCTGGTGATCGAGACGAAACGCGACGTCGAAACGCGACAGCGCGAGCCGCTCCAGCGTGCGCTGAACGTGCTGGAACTCGGTCTGCGGCGCGCGCAGGAACTTGCGCCGGGCCGGAACGTTGAAGAACAGGTCGCGGACCTCGACCGTGGTGCCGAACGGGTGGGCCGCCGGGCGCGGCGCCGCCGGCGCACCGTCGCGCGGCTCGATCGCCCAGCCGTGCGGCTCCTGCGGCGCGCGCGTCGTCAGCGTGAAGCGCGCGACCGACGCGATGCTCGGCAGGGCTTCGCCGCGAAAGCCGAGGCTCCGTACGCGCTCGAGATCCGCGAGCGACGCGATCTTGCTGGTCGCGTGGCGCGCGATCGCGAGCGGAATCTCCGCCGGCACGATCCCGAGACCGTCGTCGCGCACCCGGATCGAGGCGGCACCGCCGGCTTCGAGCTCGACCTCGATCCGCCGCGCGCCGGCGTCGAGCGCGTTCTCGACGAGTTCCTTGACCACGGAAGCCGGGCGCTCGACGACCTCGCCGGCGGCGATCTGATCGATCAACTCTTCGGGTAGTACTCGAATCGGCACCGGCAACCTCGCGAACGGGCTATGTTCGCATATTGCCCGGAGCGCGAGGGGATGCCGCGGCTCAGCGTCGCTCGGCCTCGGCTCGGCGGTCCCCGTCCGACCCCGTGCCGGCCCGGCCGGCCCCGTCGGCCATCAGCGTCTTGTGAGCCCGCGCCGCGACCCAGCGTGCGATCCGCGTGCCGGGCGGCGGGTTCGCGTAGAAGTACTGCCGTACGCCGGCGAGGATCGCCCGCGCGATCTTCATCTGCTTCGCGCGGGTCCGCAGTTTCAGTTCCTCGCGGGGATTGGAGATGTAGTCGGTCTCGACCAACATCGACGGCACGTCGGGCGATTTCAGCACGACGAATCGAGCCTGCTGCACGCGGTCGTAATGCACCTGCCCGACGCGTGCGAGCGAATGCAGGACATCCTGGGCTGCCTGTTCGCTCTCCGTCATCGACGCCGATTGGGACAGGTCGAGCAGCACCGAGGCGAGCACCGGGCTCTTGTTCTCCAGCGACACGCCGCCGATCAGATCGGACGCGTTTTCGCGCTCCGCGAGCCAGCGGGCCGCCTCGTCGGTCGCGCCTCGCTGCGACAAGATGTACACGGATGCGCCGGCGACGCTGTGGTCGCGTATCGAATCGGCATGGATCGACACGAACAGGTCCGCGTCGTGCGCACGGGCCTTGCGCATCCGCTCCCGCAACGGCACGAAGTAGTCCCCGTCCCTCGTCATGTACGCGCGCATCCCCGGCTGCGCATCGATGTCGGCCGCGAGGTCGCGGCCGATCGCGAGCACCACGTCCTTCTCATGGGTGCCGTAGACGCCGGTCGCACCAGGGTCGTCGCCGCCGTGGCCGGGGTCCACCGCAATCACGACGTCGCGGGCCCGGCGAGGCGCGTGGATCGCGGTCGCGGGGATCGCGGTCGGAGGAATCGCGACCGCGGGGATCGCGCGGGCGCCATGGCCGGTGAGATTCACGACGAGGCGATAGCCACGGCCCGCGCTCGGGGCCTGCAAGAAACTGTGCGCGGTCGCGGCCGACCGCAAATCGAGCACCACCCTCAGCGTGCTGCCGGCCCGTTCCGCGTACCGCACGTCACGGACGATTCCCGCGCGCGCCGGGTTCACCTGCGCGCCGGGACCCATCCGCGTCTGCGGAAAGTCCATGACCACTCGATCGGGATGGCGCAACAAGAACAGGTCGTGGTCCGCCCGGCCGGACAGATCCAATACCACCTCGGTCCCCGCGGGGCTCGGTCGCAGGTGGATCTGGCGCAATGCGACCGCGTGGGCGGGAACGGCGCTTGCGATCCATCCGCACAGGAGCCAAGGCCATCGGGATGCCGTCCACTTCATGCGACATTACGTTAACGCCGGTGAAGATCATTTTTCAAGTTAAATTAGAAAGATAGGAGATTGTTCTCTCATCGGACGCTAAATATCGAAGCCAAGTGTCGCCGGCGGCCGTCCCGCTGTCGACCGCCGCACGACGGCCCGCGCCCCGGTCGACGAGGCGGATGCGCAGATCCGGTGCCGGCCAGGCGGCGGTGACCCGCTCGGGCCACTCGATGAGCAAGGCCCGCCCGGCCTCGAGGGACTCGCGCAGACCCAGCCCCTCGATCTCGGCGTGATCGCGCACGCGATACAGATCGACGTGCACGAACGTCGTATCGCCCGCCGGATGGAGCTCCACGAGCGTGTACGTTGGACTGCGGATCGGGCCGCGCACGCCGCGCGCGCGCAGGAACGCGCGCACCAGCGAGGACTTGCCGGCGCCGATCTCGCCCTGCAGGTACACCACCCGGCACGCATCGCTCGCGCCGGGAAAGGTGCGCGCGAGCGCTCGGCCGAGTTCGTCGGTCGCGGCGGCGTCCGGCAGATCGAAGGTCAATCGGGTCATCGTGGGGCATTATACGAACGTGACATCGCCGACCGCCGCCGAACGCACCGAACTCGTCGCCGCGATCAAGCGCTGGAGCGCCGAGCTCGGCTTCGGCGCGACCGGGATCGCCGCGATCGATCTCGGCGCCGACGAATCCCGGTTCCACGACTGGCTGGCCGCCGGCTTCGCCGGCCGTATGGCGTATTTCACGCGCCACGGCACCAAGCGAACCCGTCCCGCGGAGCTCGTTCCGGGGACGGTGAGCTGCATCAGCGCGCGCATGGATTACTGGCCCGACGCCGCCGATGCCCTGGCGGTGCTCGGCGCAGCGGATCGCGGCTACGTCTCCCGGTACGCGCTCGGGCGCGACTACCACAAGCTCGTGCGCCAGCGCCTGCAACGGCTTTGCGACCGGATCGCCGCCGCGATCGGACCGTTCGGGTATCGCGTGTTCGCGGACAGCGCGCCGGTGCTGGAGAAGGCGCTCGCGCGCAACGCCGGGCTCGGCTGGATCGGCAAGCACACGAATCTGATCAGCCGCGATGCCGGTTCGTATTTCTTCCTCGGCGAGATCTACTGCGATCTCGACCTGCCCGCGGACGCGCCGGCGAGTGCGCACTGCGGCAGCTGCGAGGCGTGCCGGCCCGCGTGTCCGACCGGCGCGATCGTCGCTCCGTACCGCCTCGACGCGCGCCGCTGCATCTCGTACCTGACGATCGAGTTGCACGAGGCGATCCCGGTGGAATTCCGCCGCGCGATCGGCAACCGCATCTACGGTTGCGACGACTGTCAGCTCGTGTGCCCGTGGAACAAGTTCGCGCGGCGGACCCGCGAGGCGGACTTCGCGCCGCGCGCCGGGCTCGACCGGCCGGATCTGGTCGAGCTCTTCGGGTGGAGCGAGCCGGAGTTCCTCGCGAAGACCGCCGGCAGCGCGATCCGCCGCCTCGGCCACGAGCGCTGGCTGCGCAACCTCGCGGTCGCGCTCGGCAATGCGCCGCGCACCGAGGCCGTCGTGCGGGCGCTCACCGCGCGCAGCGACCACCCCTCCGCGCTCGTGCGCGAGCACGTGCGCTGGGCGCTCGCCGAGCAGGCCTCGCGACGCTCGTCAAACCTCGGGCAGTAGCCCGCCTCCGGCCGGATTGAAGAAATGCCGGCCGCGGCGGATCTTCGTGATGTGGGCGAACAGCTGGCGATAGTCGGCGTCGTTGCCGATCGGATCGATGGACGCCACGTTCACGATCAGCAGCGGCGCGGCGTCGTAGTCGTGGAAGAAGCGCGCGTACGATTCGGACAGGCGCTCGAGGTACTCGCGTTCGATGAACTGCTCGTAGCGGATCCCGCGCTTCGCGATCCGGTCGAACAACACGTCGACCGGCGCTTGCAGGTAGACGACCAGGTCGGGTTTCGGCACATCGACGACGACGCGCGAGTAGACCTGCTCGTAGAGCGCGTACTCGGCATCGTCCAGCGTCACGCGCGCGAACAGCCGGTCCTTCTCGAGCAGGTAGTCCGCGACCCGCACGGCATCGAACAAGTCGGCTTGCCGCAGTTCCTCGATCTGGCGCGCGCGCTGGAACAAGAACGACAGCTGCGCCTGGAACGCCGCGGCCCGCGGGTTGCGATAGAAACGCTCGAGAAACGGGTTCTGGTCGGCCTGCTCGAGGATCAGCTTGCCGTCCATCGACTGCGCCAGGCGACGCGCCAGGCTCGTCTTGCCGACGCCGATCGGACCCTCGATCGCGATCAATCGGTGCGGATTCGCGCGCAACTCAGCCACTCGATTGCTCATCCAGCACGCCGATCCCCTCGCCGCCGACCCGATCCTTCAATTCGCCCACGCGACCGTAGCCCGGAATCAGCAGCATCGGCGCGATGTCGGCGAGAGGATACAGGACGAAATTGCGCTCGCGAACGCCCGGATGCGGGACCACGAGTCCCGGCTCGGCGATCGGCGCACCCGCGATCCAGATCAAGTCGAGATCGATGACGCGCGGACCCCAGCGCTCGGTCCGGCGCCGGCCCATCGCCCGCTCGATCGCGAGCAAGCCGTCGAGCAATTCGCGGGCGCCACGGGTCGTCAGCACGCCGGCGGCGGCGTTCAGGAACTCCGGCTGGTCCTGCGGACCCATCGGGCGGGAGCGGTAGATCCGCGAGCGTGCGAGGAGCCGCGACCGATCGAGGGTCGCGAGCCGCTCGAACGCTTCTGCGATCCGCGCGCGCGGATCGCCGAGATTGCTGCCGATCGCGACATAGGCCGGCCGCCAGAGCACGTCCGTCACCGCGCCTTCAGGACCTCTCAAGGTGCGGCCGGCGGCGTTCCGGTCCGCCGCCCCCGGCGTCGCCGGCGCCGGCGCGACAGATCGG
>JAJYFF010000038.1 GCA_021785405.1 Pseudomonadota bacterium
GCGAGACCCTCGCGATCGTCGTGGGACTCTGGGCCGCGGTCGCCGCCGTCTACTGGCCAACCGCCCGCGATCTCGATCGGTTGTGGACGAGCCCCAAGCACGAAGAGGCATTCACGCATGGGTATCTGATCCTGGCGATATCCCTGTGGCTCGTGTTCCGGGCGCGAAAAAGGGTCGCGTCGACGCCTCTCGAGCGGGCGCCGAGCGCAATGTTCGCGCTGCTGGCGTTGAGTGCCCTATGGCTATTTTGTTGGCGAGCGGCGATCCAGGAAGCCCATGAATTGCTCTTGCCGCTGATTTGGTACGTCGCGATCGCTGCGGCGATCGGCTGGCGCCGGGCGCGAGTGCTCGCGTTCCCGATCGGCTACTTGTATTTCGCGATGCCGATCTGGAGCGACATCAATGGTCTCGTGCAAAATTTGAGCGCGAAGATGACCGGTGCATTGATTTTTCTGACGGGTCTGCCGGCGTTCATGCAGGGCGATTACGTGCAACTCCCGGGCGGGTCGATCGAGATCGCGGGGACCTGCAGCGGCCTCCATGCGCTGATCGTGGGTCTCGCGCTCGCAGCCCTGTATGGGTACGTGGCGGATGTATCGCCGCGGCGCCGCTGGCTGTGGATCGCGGTGATGGGCGCGCTGTCCTTGATCGTGAACTGGATCCGCATCTTCACCGTGATCACCGCGGCTTATTACACCGAGATGCACAGTTCCCTCGTGCGGCACCATTACTGGCTCGGTTGGTGGCTGTTCGCGGGTGCTTTCGCGATCTTCTTGTGGTGGACGGGCCGCAAGTCCCAGCGCGAACCGTCCGCAGTCGACCGCGACGCGCACGCACCCGCTCAAGGAGCGTCGCAGATGGCCAGCGTCGGTGTGCGCCGATTGACGCTCACGCTCGCGTTGCTCGCGGCGTTGCCAATGAGCGCTTACGCGCTCGATGGGAGCCGGGCGACCCAAAACACCGGAATCGGGATCGAATGGCCCAGCACGCCGGCGGATTGGCGGCGTTCCGATGAGGCGTTCCTCGGCGAGTGGACCCCGAGATTCCACCACCCCGGCGCGGAAGCCCTTCGTCGGTATACCGATGCCGATGGTCACGCAGTCGAGATTTTCGTGGTGGCGTACCGCATTCAAACCCAGGACGCGAAATTGCTGAGCTACTGGAATCATCTCCTGGCGGGCGCCGGACACCTTCGCGCGACAGCCGAACGGATTGCGGAGGCGCCGTCCGGTCGCTGGCGAGAACTGCGGGTCATCGACGCGTCCGGCGGGCGTTCGTTGATCTGGATGCGCTACCGCATCGGGACACGACCCTTCGTGGAGCCACGTCTTTCGCAACTGTGGTACGGGCTCCGCGCGCTGGTGAACCCGCCGATCTCTTCCCTGACGGCGCTGCGGACCGATTGCTCGAACGATTGTCGGACGGCGCGTGTTCGCTTGGCCGCTGCGAGCAGGGTGCTGCAGCCGGCGCTCGGGCGACTGGCCGTCGCGGGCAACGCAGCCTCGGTGCCGGCCAATGGCATCGCTCGCTCGGAGTGACCCATGGTAGTTGATGCGAAGTCCTGGACCGGCCTGACCCGGCCGATACGGGACACGGCGCGTGCGATCCTGGGACCTCCGAGCAACTGGGGCCTGCGAGGGCACGCGCGGCGGCTACAGCGGGATCTCCCGGGGCGGCTCCGCGACCTGCGCCGTCGGCTGCGACCTGACGGCGCAGGCGCCGAGGATCAACCCGTCTTCCTGCTGTCCGCGGGCTGGCGTTCGGGATCGACGCTTCTGCAGCGAATGATCATGGAAAACAACGACGACATCATGATCTGGGGAGAGCCGTTTTCTCGCTGCAACCTCGTCGGTACGCTGGACAGCCAGTTTCGGGCATTCACGGATCGCTGGCCTCCCAAAGTCTTTCTGATCTCTCAAAAGGACCCGGGAAACCTGACCGACTCTTGGGTCGCGAATCTCTATCCCGACATCGAGAAGCTCGTCGACGCTCATCGCAACTTCTACAAGACCTTGTTTGCGGACGCGGCCGCCGAGTGCGGACGGCGAAACTGGGGATTCAAGGACGTCTGCCTGACGGTCGACGATGCCGCCTATCTCCGGTTTCTCTATCCGCGGTCGAAGATCATCTTTTTGTGCCGCAATCCGTTCGACGCGTATCTCTCGTACCGGAACTGGGACTCCGGTTGGTTCAGCAAGTGGCCCGACGAACCGATTTCCACGCCGCACTCGTTCGGGCGTCTATGGGCGAGAATTACCCGGGGATTCCTCGACGCGCGCACCGACGTGGAGGCCCTGTTCGTTCGCTACGAGGATCTCGACGATCCCGCGGTAGTCGATCGCTTGCAGACATACCTGGGGTGGACCGTACCGCGATCCTCGGCGATGCGCCGGATCCGGGAACCCGACGCCTACTCGACAGCCGCGGCCAAGCGTCGGCACAAGCTCCCGATGGCGGACCGACTTTTGCTCGATCTCGCGACCCGCGCCGTGCGTCGCGCCGTCGGTTACGGGTCTTGAACGACGGCAACGTCGCGTCCGCAACGCGCCGGCGCTCGGTTCACCAGCCCCCACCCCCCATACTCGGAAGCCCGCCCAGGGAACTTCCCACCCCGTGTGCACCAAACAGATCGTAGGTGAAATACACGCCGACCCGATTGTCGTCATAGGTTGCGCTGAGGAAGTTCGAGACGCCGGACGAACCGCTCTGGTGGCGCCGTTCCGCGTAGGCCCAGATCGCGAGCCGGCGGAAATGCTTTGCGAGCGTCAATCGTACCGAATACCACTGCGTGCGGGCATCAATGTTCGAGTAGCGCTCGAAGTCACCCTGCCCACGCAATTCGAGTGTGAGGGTCGGTCGCAGGTTCCGGCCGATTGCCGCGATGACGCTTTCGTCGCGATGATTGTAGTTCTTCGTCGTGACGGACTGCGTGAAAACGGACTGTCGGATGGATCCGATCAGCGAGAGATTCGTCCGCGCCCTCGAAAAATTCCAGCCGACAGCGCCCGATCGTTCGAGGTACGGCTCCGCGATCGCGAGCCCCGGCGCGAGCGATCCACCGGCCTGCAGCGAGTACTGCTGATCGGCGGTCCCCATCGACGTGCCATTCGTCGAATACGCCTGCTGGCCAGTGAGGGATACGGTCGAGTCCGGCGAAATCTCCCGGCGAATCTGGACGTCGTAGAGGGGCGCGCCGTGACGCCCGGCGGACCCGTAGTCGATTTGGTTATAGCCCGCACGCAGCAAAAATCGGGTGCGGACCAGATTCGTCTGATAGGAGACCGAGGCTTGGCGCAGATCGAAGTTGGCGACGGTCGACGCCAGCGCATTTTGCGCGGCGGTTCGATTCAAGTAGTCGATTCGCTCGGTGCTACCCTGCAGCGAGACCGACGAGGCCCCTGACAGCAGGTGCGAGAATTCCGCACCGCCCAGATAGGACTGCGAATCGTACGGTGATCGCTGATAACTCGTCCGCGAATAAAGGCCGTAGAGCGACAGCCGATCCTGGGATCCGAAGTGCAGATTCACGATCGGACCCGTCGAGACGTCGTTGATCGTCTGCAGATTCAGGGGGGTGGGTGCGGCAAGCGGATCCGTCATCCCTTCCCCGAACCGATCGCTCAACTGCCATTGCAAGAGATCGGTCGGTTTGCCCAAGACTCCGGAGCCGTAGAAATGACCGTAGAAGCTACCCGCAAAGGATCCGCGAAGGTACTCGACCCGTTCCACGTTGCCGAGCAAATTCAGACTCAGGTTCCCTTGGCGGGCGTAATCGACGTCGAGTCCCGCGGTGCCGACCCCGTCGCTCTGTCGATGCCCCTGGGACAAGAGTCCGTTGTCGGTATAGGCCAGCCCGGCGAGTAGATCCACGTAGCCCGTGCCGGTGGCCGAGGAACCGACCGGCGGACCGGCGACCTGCGCACCGGCGCGAGATTGCCATCCACAGGCGAGCAATACGATGACGGAATAGCGCGTGATCGGTTTCATGGTGGTTGCAGCCCTATCGACGGATGCGTGCGTTCCCCTCGAGCGTTCTCCGGCCGCTTCGAGCCGCTTCGTTCACGCCCCCGGGGGCGCCGTGCGCTCGCCGCCGTAGCCGTAATAGTATCCCGACGTCCCGCCGTGTTCGCTTTGGTTGAGCACCAGCGAGATCGCCGGGTGATTCCCGAGCGTCTTCAGCGCATCGAGCAACACCGGCTGTGGAGTCGATTCCGCCCGCACCACGACGACGATCTGCCCGGCGATGCGCGCGAGCGCCAACGATTCGGTCGTCTGCAGCAGGGGTGGCGAATCGAACACGACGATCCGCTGAGCGTCGCGCTGCCCGAGCGAGTTCGCGATCTGCTGCATGCGTGCGCTCGAGAGGAGTTCGGTCGCTTCCTCGGCACCGCTGCCGGCGGGCAGGAACGACAGCGTCGGGACATCGCTCGGATGAATCAACGCCTCCACGTCGATGGAGGTGTCGCGCAGCGCATCGAGCAGTCCCGGCGCCTTGGCAAGGCCCAGTTCGCGACTCAATTGCGGCTTCGCGACGTCGGCATCGACGAGCAGCACCCGAATATCCTTCTCCACGCTGAGACTCAACGCGAGATTGAGCGCGGTGAAACTCTTGCCTTCGCCGGGCATCGCGCTCGCGATCATGATCAGATAGCCCTTGGGCGCGCGCGGCACGCCGCGACCGATCGCGGGCGCGATCAGCGGATGCTTGATCGCCCGGTATTGCCGCGCGATCAAACTATATTCTTCCTCGGGAGGCATCAAGCCCGCGGCGCGCAATGCGGCACGATCGAGCGTGATCGCCGCTCCGGTCGCGCGCGCGGCGCCGGTCACGGGCACCGTCGCCGGCTCGCGGACCGCCGATGCCTCTGGCGCGGAATGGGGCGGCGCGGTCGGTGCCTCGCCGGCAGCCACTTTCTCGCTGCGCAGTTTCTGGATGGCCTTTTCGACGACGCTCATGTGAAGAACTCTCTGATGGCGTTGGAAACCGCATCGTTCGTTACGAGATCGACCACCAACACCGCAACCCCCGCGAGCAGGAGCCCCGTCGCGAGCGCCGCATAACGCAGGTCGCTGCGGCGCCGCTCCACGCGGTGTCGGTCGGCCCAGGCCATGCTCACCGCGCCGAGCACGGTGAGGCCGGTGACCGAGCCCAATTGTTGCGTGCTCACGAACACCGGTCGGAACAGGTGCAGCAGGTACGCGAGTCCGGCCCCGGCGCCGAGCGCCAGGAAGAACATGCCGACGATCAGCAGCGGCCGGTTCGGCGACACCGGCTGGAACCGCGCCGACGGCGGATCGATGATCTGGAACTTCATGAGCCCGGTCGAAGCGGCTTGTTGCCCCAAGCGCGTGCTGTCGAGCCGCGAGAGGAGCGCATCGTACTGCTTCTTGGTGACATCGTAGTTACGCGTGAGTTGCGCGTACTCCGCTTGCACGGCCGGCGCATTGCTCATCATCGCCTTCGCCTTCGCGATATCCTGCTCCCGATCGGCGATCGCTTGCTGAATCGACGCGATCTCGACCATCTCGTCGTTGTACTGCTCCTCGACTTTCTGGTAGACGGGATTCGCGGAGAGCCCGAGTGCCGTCGCGGCCCCGAGGTCGCCCTTCTTCGCGGCGGCGAGTTGCTCTTGCTCCCGCGCCTTGAGTTCCGTCAGGGTTTCCTTGAGCGCGATCACGTCCGGGTATTGAGGGGTGTACTTGAGGAGCATTTGATCGAGCCGCTGCTGCGTGACCGCGATCTGCTGCTGGGTGTCGAGCGCGGCCGCGCTCGTCGCCGAGGGCACGCTGGAATTCCCCGCGGTGGTGAACTGTTGCCCGGTCTTGAGTTCCTGCGCGATCGCATCGCGTTTACGTTGGGCGACGTAGAGGCTCTGCTTCAACTGGTTCAGCGAGTTCTCATCGGCTTGGAGCCGGGAGAAGTAATCTCCCTGCTCGCCCGGGACCAAGCCGATGTTGCGCTTCTTGAACTCGGAGAGCTGCTGCTCGGTGTCCGACAAGCGCCGACCATAGTCCGCGATCTGCTGCGTCAGGAATTGCTCGGTTTGCTGGGATCCCTCGCTATTGTTGGTCATCGAGCCTTCGACGAAATCGTTCAGCAGGCGATCGACGACCTCGATGCTGCGCGCCCGGTTGGTGTCCTCGTAGCTGATCGTGAACAGGGTCGGCGTCGCAGTGGGTTTCTTCGGGTCCACGTCGGCTGCAATCGCGATGTTCTTGCGCAGCGCGTCGACGACCTTCTGTTGCGCCTTGGGGGTGATCGCACCCGCCATCAAGTTGGTCTCGCTCGCAACCTTCAGTAGCTGCGGCGTGCCGAGGAGTTCGGCGGTCATTCGATCGATCTCGTCGTTGACGTTGTTTTGCAGACTGATGCCTTGGGTCGCCTGGCTCAACGTCGTCTTGGAGTCCACGAAGATCTTCGCGCGTGCTTCGTAGGTGTTCGGCCAGAGGAACACGACCGTCCACGCCAGCACGGCAACGACCCACGCGACGACGAGCGCGGTCCAGCGAAATCGCCAGATGCCGCGCAGTTGATCGAGCAGCCCGGCGAGATCGGCGGATAAGGATTTATTTTCCATGGGTTGGTCGGACCTTTTAGAACAGCGACTCGGGGACGACCAGCACGTCCCCGGGCTGCAATGCGAGATTCTGGCTGAGATCGCCCTTGTTGATCAGGTTGGACAGCTTGAGGTGCAGCGTCTCGACCCGACCGTCGACCTTGCGCTCGAGCTTGGCTCGATTGCCGGCCGCGTACGGCGTGAGGCCGCCGGCCGCGAGCACCGCATCGAGCACCCGCATGCCCTCGTGGTAGGGAATTGATTCGGGGCGGAGCACCTGCCCGATCACTTGGATCTGGCTTAAGATCCCGACCGCACGACTGACGATCACGGTAACCCGCGGCGAGCGGATGTAGGCGCTCAAGGCCTTGTCCATGTCCTGCGCGAGTTCGACCGGGGTCTTGCCGGCGGCGACGAGGTTCGCGATCAACGGCGTCGAGATCCGCCCGTCGGGTCGAACCGGCACCGCCTTCTGGGAAAGATCCGGGTTCTGCCAGACGAAGATGTCGAGCACGTCGCCCGGGCCGATCACGTAGTTCTTGGCCGGAGCGGCACCGCCGCTGGCCACCGGTTGCGGTGCGGCGGCTGGCGGCGGCGGTGCCGCGATCGCACAGCCGAACGCGACCAGCGCGCAGAGGAGCGAAGGACCCAGAATTCGTGACGCAGATCGCAACATGGGTTTCAGCCTAATGAAAAATGGACCGTTTGTCTGTGGGCATTGTCTCATGGGCGCGCTCAGGCACGGATCGAGGCGAGCAGGCGCTCGGCGTCCTGACGCGACTCGAACGGCGTCTTGCTCGCGACGACCTTCGAGAGGATCTGCCGGGCCTTCGCGCCCTGCCCCACCTTCGCGAGCACGTACGCGTAATGGTATTGGACCTCCGGATCCTTCGGATTGAGCGCTGCGGCACGGGCGAGATAACCGAGCGCCTTCGCGTTATCGCCGCCGCGCGCGAGGATCCAGCCGAGCGTGTCGTTGACCGCCGGCAATTGTGGCGCGAGCGCGTATGCGCGCTGCGCGATCGCCTGCGCCCCGGGATCGTGTGCCTCGCTCAGCGCCCATGCGAGATTGTTGAGCGCGACGACGTCCCCCGGGTTCTCCGCGACCGCCACTTGGAAATGCGGGGCCGCTTGCGCCGCATGATGCGTCGCGAGCAGGTAGTTGCCGAGAATATCGTGCACGCGCCAGTCGCGGGGCTGCTGCGCGAGCCAGGCCTCGAGCGGTTCGGTCGGGTGCGCCGCGTGCAGCGCCACCTGCGCCTGGAAGGATTTCACCGCAAGCGTCGCGCTCGGGCGCAGCCGCGCAGCGGCGGCATACGCCGCGGCGGCCGCCGCCGGCTGTCCGATCGCCCCGTCGACATCGCCCTTCAACTCGATCGCCCCCGGATCGTTCGGGTCCTTCGCGACCAGCGCCTCGGCCCGCGCGAGCGCGGCCGCGCCCCGTCCCTCGCGCAGGTCGATCAATGCGAGCGCGCTGACGACCGGGAGCCAGTTCGGCTGCAACTGGTCCGCCTTCGCGAGCGAGGCGCGGGCCGCCGCCGGCTGGTTCAACGCGAGCTGCGCCCGCGCCGAGTTCAGCCAGTAACCCGCATTACCCGGGGCGAGCGTGGTCGCTTGCGCGAATTTTGCGAGCGCCGCATCCGGCTGGTTCGCCTGCATGAACACGAGACCGGCGTCCTCGATGACCACCGCATCGTTCGGCCGGGCGGCGACCGCGCGATCGATCGCGGCCTTCGCGCCCGGCGCGTCGCCCTGCAGGAACGCCAAGCGCGCGAGTGCGAACTGCACCGCGGGCTCTTTCGCCGCGTCCTTCGCACCGTCGAGCACCGCGCGCGCCTTCGCGAAAGCGCGCGTACTGGCCAAGGAATCCGCGAGCGCAAGGCGCACCGCCAACGCCTCTGGATGCGCGGCGAGCAACGCATCGAGCCGTCGCTGCGCCGCGGTCGGGTCGCCATCCGCCTGGTCGACCTTCGCGAGCGCGAGGGCCATTGGCGCGTTCCCCGGATTCGCGGCAAGCCCGTTGCGTAGCAACAGCCGCGCGCGACCGAGTTCGTGCTGCGAGACGGCAAACGAGGCGGCGAGATTCACGACGCCGGGATCGTGCGGGTGCTTCGCGAGCAGCTCGTCGACCGCCTGCAACGCATCGTTCGGGCCGCGCACTGCCGCGAGCGCCGTGATCAGCAACTGGTCGCGCCGCAAGTCCCCGGTATCCGGCATCTTCTGTAGCAGCGCGAGCGCCCGCGCGGCATGCCCGCCGCCGAGATAGGCGGCCGCGAGGTTCAGGGCGACGGCCGGATCGTTTGGATGCGCCTTGGCGCTGCGCTCGAGGGCTTCGACGAGCGCCGAGGGGTCGCCGGCCTGGTTCGCGGCGTTGCCGTAGAGCGCCAGGAGTTGCGGATCGCCGCTTTGGGTCTCGAGCGCCGGCGTGAGCACGCTGAGCGCCTCGTTCGGTTGACCGAGCTTCAGCTGCACCTGCGCCAGGAGTTTGCGGGCCTGCACGTTGTCGGGCGTCTGCGCGACGACCCGCCGGAGCTGCTGCTGGGCTTGTTGCAGATCGCCGCGCTGCAAGAACGCGGCGCCGAGCAGCATCCGCGCCTCGACGAAGCCCGGGGCATCGACGACGACGCGCTCGAGTTCATCGGTCGCAGGCTGGATCTGGCCGTGCGCGAGCTTGATCCGCGCATCGAGCAGTTGCGTCATCGGTGCCGCCGGCTCGAGCTTCGCGAGCGCGGCGTGGCTCTTCACCGCGGCATCGGTCTCCCCGAGCGCGAGCTGCGCCTCGGTGAGCGCGACCAGCGCCGTCAAGCGATGGGCGACCGGCTCGGCGGGCGGCATGCGCGCGAGCGCCTGGTCGAGCACCCGCTCGGCCGCAGCGAATTGACCTTGCCAGGCGAGCACGCGGCCTTCGATCACGCGCGGCTCCGCGGCCTTCGGCGCCCGCTGGATCGCGGTCCGCAACTGCCCGAGCGCTTCCGGCAATCGGCCGGCCTGCAAGAAGCTCTCGGCGAGCAGATCTCTGGCCTCGGTGAGGTCGGGTTGGCTCGCGACCAACGGCTGCAGCAGCGCGGCGGCGGGCGCGGTCTGGCCCGTCGCCAGGAGCGCGCGCGCGGATAGCAAGGTACGGTCGGGCTCCGGCAGCGAGAGCTGGCCGTGCGCGAGCGCATCGAGCAGCGAATGCGCCTGACCCGTCTCGAGCCAGATCCGCGCTTGGGTCTGATCGACCGTCGGGCCCTTGGCGCCCGCATGGATCGCATGCGCGAGCGCCGCTTGGGCGCCGTTGAAGTCCGCGGCATCGACCGACAACCGCGCGAGCAGAAGCCAGGCCTCGGTGTTGCCGGGTTGCTTGTGCAGGACCGCGCGCAGATCGAACGCGGCGTCGCGCCAGTTCCCCTGGCTCATCTCGCGTCGGGCGCGCGCGATGTGCGCCTTCGGGGTCATGAACGCCCCGCAGCCCGCCAACGCGAGCGCCGCGACCGTAACGCCGAGCGCTCCGCCGCGCCACCGGCCCCGGGTCATCGGGGGACTTGAACTCTCTTGTTTGTCGATGTGTTTCCCGACGTGTTCCTCGACGCGCATCGAGCGACTCCCTTGCGATGTCACGGCGCCAGGCATCGCGCCCGTTCGCCGTAGTGCGTGTTCCTTGCCTCAAAGACCCATTAGAGCCCACGGCGCCCGCCGAGTTCAGGAACTGGATCGCAGTTCCCGCCCTGTTGGGCCCTGCTCACTTCGCGAGCGTCGGCGACGTCCGCTCCAGGATCTCGTAGAGCGTCGGGCGCGTGACGCCCAGGAGCTCCGCCGCCTTCGAGATGTTGCCGCCGGCGACCGCGAGCGCGCGCTGTACGGCGGCGTTCTCGGCGTGGCGCCGGGCCTCGCGCAGCGACAACGGAACGCCGGTCTCCTCGGTCGGTGGATCGAGCGACAGGTCCTCCGCCGTGACGGTCTTGCCCTCGACCATGATCGCGGCCGCGTTCACCCGGTTCTCGAGCTCGCGGACGTTGCCGGGCCAGCGATACTGCTCGATCGCCGCAATCGCATCGGGCGCGAGCTTCAGCAGCGGCTTGCCATGTCGCCGGCAAGCCGCCTGCAGCAGGTAGTTCGCGATCAACACCGCATCCGCACCCCGTTCACGCAGCGGCGGAATGTTCACCGCGACTTCGCTGATCCGGTAGAAGAGATCCTCGCGGAACGCCTTCTCCGCGATCGCCGCCTGCAAGTCACGGTGGGTCGCGGCGACGATCCGCACGTCGACCGCGATCAGCTCGCGGCCGCCGACCCGTTCGATCACCCGTTCCTGCAGGAAGCGCAGGAGCTTCGCCTGCAACGCGAGCGGCATGTCGCCGATCTCGTCGAGGAACAGCGTGCCGCCATCGGCGAGCTCGATCTTGCCGCGGGTCTGCTTCACCGCGCCGGTGAACGCGCCGCGCTCGTAGCCGAACAGCTCGCTCTCGAGGAGCGCCTCCGGGATCGCCGCGCAGTTGATTGCGACCATCGGCTGCGGCGCACGCTCGCTCAGGGCGTGCAAAGCCTGCGCGAGACGCTCCTTCCCGGTGCCGCTCTCGCCAAGCAGCAGCACGGTCGCCTGGGTCGGCGCGAGCTTGCGTACCAGCCGGCACACTTTCATCATCGGCTCGCTGGCGCCGATCACGCCGTCGAGCACGTTCGCCGGACGGCTCTCGGCGAGCCGGCGATTGTCCTCCTCGAGCTCGTGGATCCGCCGCGCGCGATCGATGATGTGGGCGAGCACCGGCAGGTCGACGGGCTTCTGGCAGAAGTCGTAGGCCCCGAGGCGAATCGCCCGCAGCGCATGCTCCCGCCCTTCCCGCCCGGTGACCACGACGATCTTCATCGTCGGTCCGATCCGCAACAGCTCGCTGATCGTGGCGAACCCTTCCTCGACGCCATCCGGATCCGGCGGCAGGCCGAGGTCTTGCAGCACGATCGCGGGCTCGAACCGACGCGCCACGGCGACCGCCTCGGTGCGGGTGCTGGCGCAATCGACCTCGAAGCCGTCGAGCGCCCATTTGAGCTGCCGCTGCAGCCCGGGATCGTCCTCGACGATCAGGATCCGTGTTTTGAGTTCGGCGGACATTGGCAAGGATCGCCTCTCGGCTCAAGCGCTCGTGAGCGTGGGTGCGAGCGGCAGGCGCAACACGAAGCGCGTCCCGCGCCCGGGCAGGCTGTCGACCTCGATCGTGCCCCCGCAGCTGCGCACGAACTCGCGCGCCTGGTACGCGCCGATGCCGAATCCGCGCTCGCCCTTGGTGGAGTCGAACGGCCGGAACAGCCGCTCGCGAATGAAGGTCGCATCCATGCCGCTGCCCGTATCCACCACTTCGATGACCGCCTGGTGGTCCACCCGATCCAGCACTACAGTAACCGATCCCTCCGCGGGTGTCGCCTCCTGGGCGTTGCGGATCAGGTGCTCGAGCACTTGCAGCAAACGCTCGCGATTCACGACGACCTCGGGACGCTCGCGCGCCTCGAGCACCGCTCGCGGCACGCCACCCGCCGCGCGCTTGACCGCCTCCGCGCACAGCTCCGCGAGCGCGATCCGATGCGCGTGCTCGGTGAGGACGCCGCTGCGCAGCTCCTCCATCAAGCGCGTCATCCGTTTTACCGAATTCTCGATCGTGAGGATCGCGTCGTCGAAGAATTCGGGGTTGCCGCGATGGCGTGCGGCGTTTTGCACGACCAGCGCCTGTTGCGCGATCAAATGCCGCAGGTCGTGCATCAACACCGCCGACAGGCGGTTCAGGGCTTCGAACTGATGGGCCTCGGCGAGCCGCTTCGCCGCCTGCTCGAACGCGAGGAAGCTCGCGACTTGCCGGCCGGCGGCGCGCAGCAGATCCAGTTCCTCCCAGGACAGGCGCACCGCGACGAGGGGTTGGCCGATGATCACGAAGCCGACCAGGGCCCCCTCGCAGATCAGCGGCACCACGGCCCACAGGCGGGGGTTCGAGAGCATCCACGGTGGCGGCGCCGGCACCGGCTTGCTGTGGTGCGGCATACGCGCCTCGTCGAGGTCGCAGATCCACTCGTGAGCGAGCAGATAGTTGAAGAAATCCGCATGCCCCGGCTCGCGGGGTGCCTCCGGGGGCGCGAACTCGCCACCGGCGGGCGCATACCCGCCGTCCGCATCGCGCAGCCACAGCCCCCCGTTCGCCGCGCTCAGGAACCCGGCCATCACCTGCACGATGCGCTCGTACACCGGCGTGTCGCCGGTCTCCGACAGCGCCCGGGTGAGCTTTTGCCATTCGCGCCGGTAATCGTAGCGGTACGGAAACAGATACTTCGCGACCATCACCCGCGACCACGCCCGAAATTGCTCCGAGAGCGCCGCGACCGCGAGCGCGATCGCGCCGGCGGCGAGGAACAGTATTTGCCCCGCGGCGCCCCAGGAACCCCCGAACCGCCGGACGAGGTAGCTGCCGATCGCCATCACGAGCGCATAGAGCGCCGCGCCGAGCAGCGTCGCGTTGAAGAACACGATCCGCGGTGACAGGAACGCCGCCGACTCCCATTCCGGAACCCGGCTGATCCCGAGCGCGAGCAACCCCGCGAGTGCCGCGTTCACGGGGCCGCGGTCGGCCCAGAACACGTCGGCGAGACTGCCGTGCAGCATCGCGATCGAGTACAGACACAGGTCCCACGCGTACAGCGCGCCGATCGCAAGCCACAGGTATTTCAATTCCCAGCGGTGGCTCGACCGGGTGTTGCGGGCGACCTGCTCGACCAGCACCAGGCCCGCCACCGACAGCAAGAACGCGCCCCAGAGCCAGTAGCGGTGCGCGAACGCGACCAGCGGCGCGGCCGTGCCGCGCACGAACGTGCCCGCCGCCCACAGGGCGACGAGCACGACGAGCACCGTCAACACGCGCTGCGCGATCCGCGCGACCGGAGACGAGCGCGGATCGCCGAGTGAGCGCAACAGCACGAGCGCCCACGCCAGGTCGCGCAGGTACTCGGCGGTGATCACGACCGACGCCGCGATGATCGGACGCCCCGCACCCGCCGCGAGCACGAGCGACCAAGCCAACTGCGCAGCGACCGCGGTCGGGACCGCGGAACCGGTCAAGCGGCGGCGCCACAACGTGAGGCACGCCGCGAGCAACAGCGCGTAAGCGATGGCAGACGATAAGTACCCGAGCACGTCGTGATGCTACTGTAAGCGCCGGGCGGATGGCTGTGAATTGCGGCCGATCGTCGCCGGAAATGCGGACCGGTTCCCGCACGACGGTCGCCGCGATTGTCTATAATTTGGGCGGGACTCACGGCTCGAGACCCGCGCTGTTCGGCACAGGAGACCCCCCGCATGCGACCTCTCGCTCATTCGATGACCCGATCCACCGGTTTTCACGCGATCGGTGCCGTGATCGTCGGCGCGGCACTCTTGCTCAGCGGCTGCGGTGGCGGTGGCGGCGGCACGAGCGGCAGCGGTGGCGGGACGCCGCCGCCGACGGGCTTCACGCTTGGCGGCACGATCTCCGGACTCGGTCAGAACACGGGGCTCGTGCTCGCGAATGGCGGCACGACGCTCACGATCGCGGCCGGCGCGACGACGTTCAGCTTCCCGACACCGCTCGCGAGCGGCACGGCGTATGCCGTGAGCGTGCAATCCTCGCCCGCGGGCCTGACCTGCTCGGTCGCCGGGGGAACCGGCACCATCACCGCGAACGTGAGCAACGTCGCGGTGACCTGTTCGACCAATACCTACACGCTCGGCGGCACCGTCACGATCAACGCCCCGACTGGCGTCACGGTGAGTGATCAGGGCCTGGTGCTCACCAATACCGGCAACGGCGACACCTACACGTTCCTGACCAACTCGGCCTCGTTCACGATGCCGCAGAGCGTGCCATACGGGAGCG
Organism: Pseudomonadota bacterium; assembly: GCA_021785405.1. Taxonomy (GTDB): domain Bacteria; phylum Pseudomonadota; class Gammaproteobacteria; order Steroidobacterales; family Steroidobacteraceae; genus Bog-1198. Next base: position 14,426 of record JAJYFF010000038.1, read on the forward strand.
CTTACGCGATCACGGTGACGACCCAGCCCAGTGGACTCCTGTGCTCCGCGAGCAACCCCTCGACGACGATGCCCGCGAGCAACGTCACGAACGTCGTGGTCACCTGTTCGGACCAAAATTACTCGCTCGGCGGTACGATCTCGGGGTTGGGCGCGAACAGTGGCCTGATCCTCACCAATGAGGGCAACGACCCGACCACGATCCCCGCGAACGCGACCACGTTCACGATGAGTTCCCCGGTGGCCGCCGGGTCTCCGTACGACGTGGCGGTCGCGCGCGTACCGACCGCGCTGAACTGCACCGTGACGAACGGCACCGGGACGATGCCGGCGAGCAACGTCACGAGCGTGTCGGTCGGCTGCGTCGCGGGTTCGGTGTCGGTGCTCGACTCGCTCGGTGCCGCGGGCGATGGCGCCAAGCCCTACGGGGCCCTGATCCAGGCGACCGACGGATACCTGTACGGCATGACCCAGTACGGCGGCGCGCACGGCACCGGTGCGGTGATCAAGCTCACGCCGGCGGGTAGCGAATCGGTGCTGTATTCGTTCGCGGCGACCGGCGATGGTGCCAACCCCCAGGGAAGCTTGATCCAGGCGAGCGATGGCAACTTCTACGGACTGACGCCCGCCGGCGGCGCGAACGGCACGGGTGCGGTGATCAAGCTCACGCCGGCGGGCGCCGAATCGATCCTGTATTCGTTCGCGGCGACCGGCGATGGTGCGAACCCCCACGGCAGCCTCGTCCAAGCGAGCGACGGCAACCTGTACGGCCTGACGGCGAGCGGCGGCGCGAACAACGCCGGCGCGGTGTTCAAGGTCTCGCTCACGGGGACCGAAGCCGTGATCCACTCGTTCGGTGCACCGGGCGACGGCGCCGCGCCCTATGGCACGCTGATTCAGGCGCGCGATGGGAATCTCTACGGCATGACCGCGGGCGGCGGCGTGAGCGGCACGGGTGCGGTGATCGAGATCTCGCTCCCGGCGGACACCGAGTCGGTCCTGTACTCGTTCGCGGCAACCGGCGACGGCGCCAGTCCGTACGGCGCGCTCCTGCAGGCCAACGACGGCAACTTCTACGGACTCACCCAGAGCGGTGGCGCGAACAACGCGGGCATCGCGTTCAAGCTCACTTCGGTCGGCGTCGAAACGGTGCTGCATAACTTCGGCGGCAGCGGCGACGGACTGCATCCGTACGGCAGCCTGATTCAGGCGTCCGACGGGAACCTCTATGGACTCGCCGAGCTCGGCGGCGCCCACAATTTCGGCATTCTTTTCCGGATGAGCCTGAGCGGAACGGAGACCATATTGCACTCCTTTGGTGCATCGGGCGATGGCAGCGAGCCCTACGGCAGTCTCGTGCAGGCGAACAACGGCGGGATTTATGGCACGACGGTGCTGGGTGGTGCGAACAGCCTCGGGACCGTCTTCGAGCTCAACTGAGTGTCGGATAACTTTACACTTTCACCGCACGGACCGGGTATCGCATTGCGTCATAACTGTTAACTCGATGGTTTAATTGATGAAATTAATGTTGGCACGCCGATTGCTTGATTATCGCCAGGATTCAGATCAAACGAGGATATGGTGATGAACAAGCGCTTCTTTCGTTCGATGGTCGCCGTCGCGGCCTTGGCCGCCGCGGTCGCCGGCACCGCATCGGCGGACGTGATTTGGAACTTCGGGTCGCTCGCCACGGCGAACACGTCCCTCGGTGACAACTACACGTTCAATCAAGGCTCTAACTGGCTGTACGCCGCGGCGGTCATCCAGCCCGCATGGACGAACAGCTCGGGAAGCTGCACAGCCGCGACGCCTTGCCTGTACAACAAGGTCCTGTTGAATGATTCGACCGAGACCGGGCTCGGCCTCACACCGAATGTGAACAACGAGATTTTCAACCCGGACGGTATCGCGCTGACGGCGTCTCCCGGCTCGCACATCAGCAGCTTGACGATCGGCTCGATCCAGATGGGCGAGTCGTGGGCGGTCGCGGGCTGCTCCTCGACCAGCACGGGCTACGGCGGTTGCACGGTTCTCGATTCGGGTGTTGGCGCATCGGGTGCGTCGCTGACCGTTTCGGGCTTGGCACCGTATAGCTCGTACGTGGTGTACGTGCCCTGCGCGAACCACACGACTTGCCAAACGATGACGAACACCGCGTACACCAACTCCGACAACAACCTCGTGTTGATGTCCGCGACCACGGTTCCGGAGCCCGGTGCGCTCGCGCTGATGGCGGTCGGCCTTTTCGGCCTCGGCTGGACGATTCGCCGCCGCCGGCAGAGCTGATCCGATCGCGACAAGATCCACTGGGATCACTGAGATGCCGCCGCAAGGCGGCATCTTTTTTTGTGCATCCCGAAAACCGATGGCGGCTCGCCGCAACGAATCCGCCCGGCCGTTTCGTGATCACGTCGTCACACGTCCGCGAACCCCGTTCTGGTGGGCTGCCGCACTCCGCCGTATAGTTCACGACGATGCATGACAAGCCGGTCAACGCGTTCTCGGTCGACGTCGAGGACTATTTCCAGGTCGCCGCCCTCGCGGCGGCGGTCCCGCGCGAATCCTGGCCGGATCGGGAGTCCCGGGTCGAGCGCAATACCGATCGGATCCTCGCGCTGCTCGAGGAGCGCGGGATTCACGGTACGTTCTTCGTGCTCGGCTGGATCGCCGAGCGCCATCCGGCCCTCGTGCAGCGGATCGCGGCCGCGGGCCACGAGATCGCGAGCCACGGCTACTCGCACCAGTTGATCTACACCCAGAGTCCGGCCGAGTTCCGCGCCGAGACGGTGCGGTCGAAACATCTGCTCGAGGACTTGAGTGGCGCCGCGGTGCTCGGCTACCGTGCGGCGAGCTTCTCGATCACCCGGCGCTCCCTCTGGGCGCTCGACGTGCTCGTCGAGCTCGGCTTCCGCTACGACTCCTCGATCTTCCCGATTCGTCACGACCGTTATGGAATCCCCGGAGCGGCCGAGGCGCCGGGTCCAGTGACCGCACCCTCCGGTGCGACGCTGATTGAATTCCCGATGTCGGCGGCCCGTTGGTGCGGGATTCGCGTGCCGGTGTCGGGCGGTGGCTACTTTCGATTGCTGCCGTTTTCGGTCACGCGCTGGGGTTTGCGGCAGATCAACGCGCAAGGACGGCCGTTCACGTTCTACCTGCACCCCTGGGAGATCGATCCCGATCAGCCGCGGGTCGCGGTCTCGGGCCTATCGCGGATCCGGCATTACACGAACCTGCACGGCTGCGAGGACCGCCTACGACGACTCACGGCGGAGTTCTCGTTCGCACCGATGCGCAAGGTCCTCGAGTCTTACGGACTGGATTTCGGGCCCGCACGAGAAGGCGCCCGCACCACGACCGGCGTTTCCTTGGTCTGAGCCTCGCTCGGCGGACTCGAACGGCGCGGCGCAATGTCGCGGTATCAACATTTTCGACACCGGCGCCGCCGAATCCGCGGCTGCGTCATCAGCCAGCGTAACGCCAGCCCAGCAGTCCACATTCGACGAGAATCCGCAAGGACATCGATACGTGGTGGGCACGCTCTGACCAGCGGGTATCGTGGCACTTGGCTTGATGCCACAAGGCCTTGGAATAGGCCATCAAGACTTCGCGACCCACGGCCGTTTTGATCAGCGAGCGCACGCCCTGCCAGAACGCGGGCGCGATGCCCACATACGCGAACCGGAACGTCGGAAAACGCAGCAGGCGCTCACATAACATTCGCTCTTCGCTGCCGAGGGGTTCTGCGCGTACCGCACAGGCGGCGACGCAATCCTCGATCATCTCCGGTATCAGGCCCTTGCTGGCCATTACCACCGCTCGCTTGAATAAGGCCAGCCGGACATCCAACGGGACGCTCGCAGAGGCGTCCCATGGATTCGCCGTAAAGTCGCTGAGCTTACACTGGTCGCGCATCCAGCGACCGATGCTGCGATCGTATTTGGTCCAGACTCGGCGGCGACTCGCGACCGCATGACGTTCGGCCAGTGGACCCCGCAAGCCGTCATGAAGCCGCACAATGAAGGTAGGGTCTTCTATGCCGGAAAATCTAAACCGATGGGCCAGACGAATCAACACGTCGTAGTCTTGCGAGCGCAGTAAGGACTCATTGAAGTTACCGATTTGGGCCATGCACTCTCGGCGAATCAAACAGCTTGGGAGCGTGAAGAAACAGTTGATCGATATACGCTCGAATAGATTGTCTTCGGGCAGGACCTGAATTTCTCGTTTCGCACCGCGCAGGATGCGCCCGTCCGGACCGGTATTTCCAAAATAGAACGAACTGAAGATCCAGGGTAATTCCCGTCGGAGCTTCAAGACATCCAGCCGCCGCTCGATCGCATCGGGCAGCGCGACGTCGTCATCGTCGAAGAACCACAGGAAGTCCCCTCGTGCTCGTGGCAATACCAGATTGATCGCTGCGGCCTTGCCACCATTGTCCTTGCGAACGTAGACGACGTCGCGACCGAATTCTTGGATGACTGCGCGAGTCTCGTCGGTCGACCCATCATCGACGACGATCACCTCCAGGGGCGGGCGCGTCTGGGCGAGCACGCTCGTCACCGACTCACGGAGGAATTCCGCCCGATTGAACGTCGGGATGATCACGGACACGCTCGGATTCGACGCCATCACCGTCCCGTCAATCGGAGACCTTCGATGATTCTATCGGGCGTCTACCGGGCCGCCTATCGACTCTTTCACCATTCCCGCCCCCGCCGCCGGATCGCCCAATGAAAACGCCCACCTTGCGGCGGGCGTTTTCCTGGCCTGACGGTCGGGGCAGCCCCCATCCGCCGCGACGATCAACCCCTCAAACGGAACGCGTTCGCCGTCGCAACATCAGGCCGAGACCCGCGAGCCCTGCCGCGAACAGCGCCCAGGTCGCCGGCTCCGGCACGGTCGCCGGCCTCGTGTTGAACTCGGTCACCAACCCGAGGTTGTCCGCGGTACCCGACGTTCCGGAACCCCAGACACGGCTGGAAAGTACGCCCGAATAATTGGCTTCCATGTAGGTGTTGCCGCTGCCGTTCAGCACCGACTGGTCGTAGTTCATCGACACGTTCAGCAGCAGGTTGCCGTTCGCCGGGTTGTAATCGAACGGCGTGGTGCCGGTGATCGTCAAGGTGTTGCCGAGGCCGCCGAGCGTGCCCGAGAAGAACGTCTGGTTGTCCCCGCCGAGGTTGCTCGAGAACGTCGGCGAGAGGCCGTCCACGGCCGCCGAGGTCGTCGAGAACGAGATCGTATAGGTGCCCGGGACGACCCCGATCGAGCTCGGGTATTGCGACAGCGCCTGGAAGAAACTGATCGACGAGATCACGGTCGGGCCGCTGAACGCCGACGCCGCGTAAACCTGCTGATATTGGGTATTATCTGCTCCGCTATTCACGCTACTGTCGCCCGTGCAGTCGAACGGGTAACAATTCAAATTGCCATCGGAACCCGGCACCGTGACCGAACCCGCGTAGGCACTGCCGAACGCCAGCACGCCGGCGGCGATCACGGCCCATCCGGCGCGTTTCGCCCAAGCGCTCGTCGGCGCATCGAAAAATTCCGAGCTCGCAATCATGGTGATCCCCTGTAATCGTTATGACGGCGGCGTGTGAGCCGCCACTGAGCAACTTGCAGCAAGTCGCATGCCAATCATGAAATGACCAATGAAAACAAATGGTTGTGAATAACTCGTCGAGCGATCCTCGGCCGGATGTAAAAATTGCCGACACGTACCGCGCGCGGTCCGATGACCCGGCCGCTCACGGACGACCGCGGAACCCCGTGCGACGCCGCGCTGATCGCAGCGCCCACAGCGCCCCTAAGCCGATGAGTTCGAAAGGACCCCATGCGCCCCCGCCGCCACCGCTCCCGGGTGCCGCGACCGTGAAGCCCTCGGCAAACGAACTGCCGCCGCCGGGCGTCGGCGATACGACCGTCACGGACGCCTGCGTCGCGCTCATCACATCGGACGCGGGTATCGTCGCACTCAACTCGGACGCAGACAGGTAGGTCGTCGGCAACGGGCTACCGTTCCAATCGATCGTCGACCCTGGCACGAAGCCGCTGCCGCTGGCGGTCAGCGCCACCGCGGGTGAGCCCTGTGGGACCGACGCCGGCGACAGCGAACTCAGCGTCGGCACCGGGTAGTCGACGGCAAAGGTCGCGGTCGCGCTCCCACCGCCAGGCGCAGCCGTCGTTACGGTCACGATGGCATTGCCGCCGGCCGCAAGGTCGGCCGCCGGCACGACCGCCGTCAGGGAACTGCTCGACACGTAGGTCGTCGACAACGGCGTGCCGTTCCATTCGATCGTCGAGACCGGCGCGTATCCGCTGCCCGCGACCGTCAACGTCAATGACGCGGCGCCCATCGTCACCGAGTTCGGCGTCAGCCACGAGATCGTCGGCGGCGGATACACGACCGTCAGATTGGCGCCCGCCGACGTCCCGCCGCCCGGGATCGGATTGCTGACGACGAACGTGTGGGTGCCGATGACGCTCGCGATCGCCGCCGGCACCGTGACCTGCAATTCGGTCGAGGACACAGAGGTCGCCGCGATCGCGGTCCCGTCAAGTGTCGCGGTGCTATCGGCCACGTAGCCCGTGCCGGTCAGCGTGACCGTGCTCGCCGCACCGACCACCACCTGCGCCGGACTCAACGAGGTCACCGTCGGCGTCGGGTTGTAGCCGGGCGAACCCATCCACGCACCGCGCCCGTCGGTCGCGGCGAGCAGCACCGGCGTGTTCGGCGTCGACGTGTCGAACCAACTCAGCTGATTGACCGAGATATTCGCGGGTCCTTGACTGCTGGCCATCCAGATCTGACCGCCGTCGAGGCTCGAATAGACACCGGTCAGCGTACCCACATAGAGAATCTGCGGATAGGCCGGATGCGTCACCAGCGAGTAGACCGGTCCGGGCGGCAGGCCCCCGCCGATCGCGATCCAGGTCTGGCCCCCGTCGCTCGTCACATAGACGCTACCGTTCGCGTTCGTGAGACCGCCGAAAGTGGCGTAGACCGTATTCGAATTCCCGGGGACGACCCAGAAGTCGGTCACCGGCGCCCCCGGCGCACCGGTGATCGTCGCTTGCGTCCACGTCGGACCCGCCGTCGCGGTGGCATTCGAGGTGTGCCAGACCGAGCCGTCGCCGTAGCCGACCCAGACGTTCGCCGCATTGTTCGGATCGATCGTGATCGCGCTGATATAAGAACCAACGGCACCCACCGGCAAGACGCCGTTGTTGAGCGACGTCCAGGTCGGAGTGCCGGTCTGGATGTTGCTGCCGAGCCAGAGCGTGGCGCCGCCGGCGAGCATCTCGGTCGAGGACTGACCCCCGTTCGGCACCAACGCGAACGGTGCGATGAAGTTCGCGCTTTGCGTCGCGTTGTCGGGGGGCGGTGTCATGTTGTTGAGACTCGGCCCGCCGCTCGTCGAGTACTCGGGGCTCAGGTACACGTACTCACCGTACAGGTCATTGCCGTTCGCCGGGTCGACGACGGCGATGCCGCCATCGCCACCGGCCGCGGCAACCCAGTCGTTCGGCTGAGGTGAGGCCGACGGCGCATAGCCCTCGTAGAGCAGCATGCCGTTGTCCTGGGCCCCGGCGAGGATCGGCGTGATCGGCACGCCGTTGACCGTGTTCTGCGATGCGGTCACACCGGCATGTCCGGAGACGCTGTAGAACTGCGTGACCGCGAGGCCGGCATTGCTCGCGGTCCACGCCCCGCCGGTGACCGGCTGCACGAACACGCCGCCGTCATTGCCCACGTACACCGTTCCCGTGCTCGCCGAATACGCCGCCGCGTGCTGATCGGCGTGCAGATAATCCGCGTCGCCCGGCACCCAGGAGCCGGTCTCGGTCCAGGAAGCGCCGCCGTTGACGGAAGTGAAGACGTCGATGCCGCCGACGCCGATCAGCGGTGGCTGGTTGCTCCCCTGCGGGATCACGGCGATGACGTTGTCGTAGTCACCCTGACATTCGACCGGGGGGCCGGTGGCGTCGTCGCAGAGCGCGCCGTCGGCATGGCCGCTGTCCTGATTCACGAACGCGGCGGTACCCGCGAGCAGCGTCCAGGTCGCGCCGTCGTCGGTCGAGTGAAACACTTCGCCGCTCGGGCTCGTGCCGGCGTTATTGTCGACCAGCGCGTAGACCGAACCGGCGGTCGACGGATCGAACGCGAGCGAGCTGCGTGCGTTCTTCGTTCCCGGCAACCCGGTGGCGGCGGACCAGGTCAGGCCGCCGTCGGTCGAATAGACCGCCGACCCGTCCTCGTCCTCCGCGACCGCGGCGTTCGGACGATTCGGATCGAAGACGACGTCGTCACTCGGATGGACGTAGCCCCCGGTCGGCCACACGATCACCCAGGTATTGCCACCGTCGGCGCTGCGCGCGATGCCGCCCCAAGTCGCGGCGAGCGCGACGCCGCTGCTGCTGACGGCGATCGAGTTGATGAAGCGCCAGACGTCCGAAGAATTGCTCGGTGAGGTACTGGCGATCGGCGTCCAGGTCGTGCCGCCGTCGGTCGATGCAAACATGCCGTCGCCCGGCTGGGTCTCATTGAACGGATCCCCTGTGCCGACCAGCAGTGTGCCATTCGGCAACTGCCCGATCGCCCCAACCGCGAGCGACCCCGGAAATTCCGCAATCGCGGTCCAGGTGTTGCCACCGTCGCTGCTCTGCCAGAGGCCGCCGCCCGCGGCGCCGACGATCAGATGCTGCGCGTTCTTCGGGTCGATCCAGATCGCGTTGATGCGCCCACCGACGTTGCCGGGCCCGATCTCGGTCCACTGGATCGTCGATGACACGGTCGTCGGCGTGGCCGACGAAGCACCGAGGGGCTGTCGCCGTGTGGCGGCCGAACGGCTCCGCGCCAGCAATCGCGCCCGTGCGAGGAGCGCCGCCTGATAAGCACGTCCGTCATAGCGGCCGCTGCGGCCCGTCAAGGATTCCATTCGGTAGGCTGCCGCCTCGGCCGCCCGCACGCGAGCGTCACGCATCGATCCTTGCATGGACGCGCCGGCGAACGCTGCCGATCCGACGAACAACACCGCGGCAGCCCAGCGCTTCATCGTCATCGCGACTCTCCTGGTAGCGAAACGGTAAACCGGAACGGTCCGATCACGTCCCTGCCCGTTGCGTTCTTGACGTGAACCCGCAGGGGAAAGGGGGTTCGAGCCCATCGGTGATCACTCAGGACCCAACTGCATTGCGCGACGTGCGGCAACGCGTATGGCGGTCGGCGCGACGGTGGCGCAATGGGCGGCGACAAGCCCTCGAGCACACAGCGTGCCGGTTGCACGCGCAGGTCGGCACGGCGCGACGTCAAATCGATGACCAATCGACGCAAGCGGCGGCGAGGCAGCACGTCCATGACCACGTTGATTCGGCCACGCACGAGCGGCCGTGCTTCGACGCGAATCTGCAAGGAATCATTCCGAGCGCTGAAGGGCAGCGTGGATGCATCCACGCGGGGAGCGCCCGGAGAATTGGCGGCGCACGCACCGAGTCCGATGAGGCAGACCAAGAGACTTGGCAGCAGATACCGACCATCCCTGCGGGTCACTGACGTCGGTCTCCCTGCATCCGCCGTGCGTTTTTTATAGGCTATTCATCGCGCGTTAGCAACGCCTCTCTGAAATCTTCTAGCGTCGGTCGAGGTCGAGTCGGCCGAACGCGCCCTGCGGCCCGATGCCCGCGGCGTTGCCTTCGTCGGTATCGAGGTGCACTTCCAGCCGATAGTCCGGCGCGACGCGCACGACGATGTCGTCGAACGTGAGCGCGCGCTCGCCCGCGACATGGATCGCGATCCGCTGCTGATCCTTCAGGCCGAGTGCGACCGCATCGGCGGGACTCACGTGCAGGTGCCGCAGCGAGCACACGACGCCGTGATCGAGCGGCACGCGCCCCGCGGGCCCCTCGAGCGTGATCCCGGGCGTTCCCTGGAGGTGCCCGGACTCGCGCAGCGGCGCGTCGATCCCGAGGACGAGTTCGTCGCTGCGGGACAGTTCGACCTGATCTTGGGTGCGCGGCGGTCCGACGACCCGGACGTGTTCGACCCGCCCTTTCGGGCCGATCAGCGTGACCGTTTGTTCGGCTGCGAACTGCCCGGGCTGGCGGAGCATCGCATGCACGCGCAGCGTCGCCCCAGGCCCGAACAGCGCTTCGACGCTGCGCTCCGTGAGGTGCACGTGACGCGCGGAGACCGCGACGGGGATCGCGACGTCGCGCGCCGGCAGCCTGACGCCGCCGGCGCGCCGGGGAGGTTCCTCGTTCAACGGGGCGGCGGTGGCGAAGCGGGGCTCGGGTTCGCGGGCCGTGTGCCAT
>JAJYFF010000039.1 GCA_021785405.1 Pseudomonadota bacterium
GAGCCAACAGGACCGGACGAGTCGTTCGAGCATGACGGTCTCCAACGGCCAAAACGTTATATTCTATGATGCATATCGAATTGTAAATACGCCGTGGCCGCGGCGACTCGCGCGCGGTCGATCAGGCATTCGCGAGCAAGGGCTTCGAGCGGGTCGATGACCCGTCAGTCGCGCCGCCGCGCCCGTCAGCGGGCCATCGCGTGCTGCATGGCCGACGATGCCATCGGCATCATGTTCGCGTTCTCGGTGTACATCACCCAGATCGAGGCGCCGAGCACGATCGTGACGAGCACCGCGGTGAAGATCAGCGCGAGCATGTTCCAGCCGTGCTCCGAGGTCGTGTCCATGTGCAGGAAGTACACGACGTGGACGACGATCTGCACGGCGGCCAGCCCCAGGATGACCGCGCTCGCGACTCCGGCGTCGGCGATCACGTGATCCATGACCAGCCAGAATGGGATCACGGTCAGGATCGCGGCGAGGATGAAACCCGTCAAATAACCCTTGAGCGACGCATGGGTGACCTCGCCGTCGCCGTGGTGGCCGTGGGCGACGCGGGGGTCGCCGACCGTCGCGTCGATCTCGTCGCCGGGGGCGCTCATCGCAGGACTCCTACCAGATAGACGAAGCTGAACACGCCGACCCAGATCAAGTCGAGGAAATGCCAGAACATGCTGAGGCAGTTCAGCCGGCGTCGGTTGGTTTCGTTGAGACCATGGCGGGCGATCTGCGTCATCAGCGTCACGAGCCACACGATCCCGACGGTCACGTGCAGTCCATGGGTGCCGACGAGCGTGAAGAAGGACGACAGGAAAGCGCTGCGATCCGGGCCCGCGCCGGCGGCGATCATCCTCGCGAACTCGTGGATCTCCAGCGCGACGAATCCGGCCGCGAACGCGCCGGCGACCGCGAGCCAGGCCAGGGTCGGCCCGCGCCGGTCCCTCGCCATCTCGAGCATCGCGAAGCCGAAAGTCACGGACGACAGCAGCAGGAGCGCCGTGTTGAGCGCCAGCATCGGCAAGTCGAACAGGTCGCGCGGCGAGGGTCCGGCCGCGTACCGGGTGCCGAGCACGGCGTAACACGCGAACAGCGACGCGAAGATGAAGCAGTCGCTCATCAAGTAGATCCAGAAGCCGAGCAGCGTCCCGTTCTCCGGGTGGGGCTCCTCGGTGCAGTAGAACTGCGTTGCGTCGCGGGTCACGGAGTCGTGAGTCGTCGTGCTCATGGGGTGGAGGCCGGTGCGGCCAGCCGGCGGCGGTACTCGCGTTCGACGCGATCGACCTCCTCGGCCGGGATGTGATGGTCGCGGTGGTAATCGAAGCTGTTCGCGATCGCGACCGCGACGATCCCGACGAAGGCGGCGACCGCGAGCCACGCGATGTGCCATACGAGTCCGAAGCCGCAGCACAGCGACAGCGCTCCGAGGACGACGCCGGCGCTGGTGTTCTTCGGCATGTGGATCGGCCGGAATCCGCTCGTCGGCCGCACGAAACCGCGGCGCTTCATGTCGGTCCAGGCGTCGCGATCGTGCACGAGCGGCGTGAACGCGAAGTTATACGCGGGCGGCGGCGACGAGGTCGACCACTCGAGCGTGCGCCCGTTCCAGGGATCCCCGGTCGCATCGCGCAGGGCCTCGCGACGGCGGATGCTGACGTAGATCTGCACGAGGAACGCGAGGATCCCGAGGAAGATCAGCCCCGATCCGACGGCCGCGATCTGGAACCAGATCTGCAGGCGTGGATCGGTGAAGTGGCTCAGACGCCGCGTGACGCCCATCAGGCCCAGCACGTACAGCGGGGTGAACGCGACCCAATAACCGACCAACCAGAACCAGAAGGAGACCTTTCCCCAGAACGGGTCCAAGCGGAAGCCGAAGGCCTTCGGGAACCAGTAGTTGATCGCGGCGAACGCGCCGAACACGACGCCACCGATGATCACGTTGTGGAAGTGGGCGACCACGAACAGGCTGTTGTGGAGCATGAAGTCCGCCGGCGCGACCGAGAGCATCACGCCCGTCATGCCGCCGATCGTGAAGGTGAACAGGAAGCCGATCGTCCACAGCATCGGCACGTCGTAGCGGACGCGACCGCGGTACATCGTGAACAGCCAGTTGAAGATCTTCACGCCGGTCGGGATCGAGATGATCATCGTCGTCAGCGCGAAGAACGAGTTGACGTCCGCGCCGGATCCCATCGTGAAGAAGTGGTGCAACCACACGAGGTAGGACAGGATCATGATCGCGACGGTCGCGTACACCATCGACGAATAGCCGAACAATCTCTTCCCGGAGAACGTCGCGACGACCTCCGAATACACGCCGAACATCGGCAGGATCAGGATATAGACCTCGGGGTGACCCCAGATCCAGATCAGGTTGATGTACATCATCACGTTGCCGCCGAGGCTGCTCGTGAAGAAATGCGTTCCCGCGTAGCGGTCCAGCGCGAGCAGGGCGAGCGCTGCGGTGAGGATCGGGAATGCGGCGACGATCAACGCGTTCGAGCACAGCGCCGCCCAGGTGAAGACCGGCATCCGCATCAGCGTCATCCCGGGTGCGCGCATCTTCAGGATCGTGACGACCATGTTGATGCCGGACAGCAAGGTCCCGACGCCCGCGATCTGCAGGCCCCAGATGTAGTAGTCGACGCCGACCCCCGGACTCTGCCGCAGCTCCGAGACCGGCGGGTAGCCGAGCCAGCCGGTGCGGGCGAAGTCGCCGATGAACAGCGACAGCATGAACAGCACCGCACCGGCGACGGTCATCCAGAAGCTGAAGTTGTTCAGGAACGGGAACGCGACGTCGCGGGCGCCGATCTGCATCGGCATCACGTAATTCATCAAGCCGACGATCAGCGGCATCGCGACGAAGAAGATCATGATCGAGCCGTGCGCGGTGAAGATCTGGTCGTAGTGGTGCGGCGGCAGGTAGCCGAGATGGCTGCCGAACGCGATCGCCTGCTGCGTACGCATCATGACCGCGTCGGCGAACCCGCGCAGCAGCATCACGATCGCGAGCACCAGGTACATGATCCCGATGCGCTTGTGGTCGATGCTCGTGAACCACTCCCGCCAGAGGTAGCCCCAGAGGCGGTGATAGGTGATCGCGCCGAGCACGGCCGCGCCGAGCGTTGCGACCACGACGAAGGTCCACAGGATGATCGGGTTGTCGTACGGAATCGCGCTCAGGGTCAGACGCCCGAGCAGGAAGTGGAGCCATGCGGAGCGGTGCGGGGTCATAGGTTCGTTTCCGTTCTGCCGTGCCGACCCGCAGGATGCCGGCCCGCGGGCGTCGCGCGCCCGGCGTCGCGCGCCATCATTCGACTCATGCACGTCTCGCCGGGTTGGACGCAGCGATCGAGGATCCGGGAATACAGATCCGGCGAGAACGTCGCGTAGTAGTGGACCGGCTCGGCCCGGCTCGGCAGCGCGAGCCGCGCGTAGGTCTCGCGATTCAGATCGCCGCCCGCGGCCTTCACCTGCGCGACCCAGCGTGCGAAATCGCCGGCGCTCATGCCGAGCATGCGGAACCGCATGTCGGTGAAGCCCGATCCACTGTAGTTCGCCGAGAAGCCCCGGTAGCTTCCGGGGCGGTCGACGACCGCGTGCAGCACCGTTTGCATGCCCGGCATCGTGTAGATCTGGCCCGCGATCGCCGGCACGAAGAACGAGTCCATCATCGTCGCCGCGGTCAGATGGAACCGGATCGGAACCCCGACCGGGGCGGCGACCTGGTTCACCGTCGCGATCCCGTAGTCCGGGTACAGGAACAGCCACTTCCATTCCAGCGAGACGACGTCGATCCGCAACGGCTTCACGTTCGCGATCACCGACCGTGGATAGTCGGCGTGGTCGACCGGGCGGTAGGGGTCGAGCTGATGGGTGCCGATCCAGGTCATCGCGCCGAGCGCGATGATGATCATCAACGGGGCGGCCCAGACGAGGAGCTCGAGCGTCGAGGAGTGTTCCCAGTCCGGATCGTAATCCGGAGGATTCGCCGAGGCCCGGTAGCGCCAGGCGATCACCGCGATCGCGATCAGCACGGGCACGATGATCAGCAGCATCAGGAACACCGAAGCGATCATCAGGCCGCTCTGGCGCGCCGCGACCGCGCCGGCGGAGTGCAGCAAGACGAGATGGCACCCGCCCAAGCTCAGCGCGAGCGGCGCGGCGAGCAGGTTCCGCAGGAATTTCGAACGCATGTGATCCGAGCTTGGCCGAAATCGAAGATCGCGTATCTTACCGATCATCGGACCGTCTGGCGATGGTCTGCCGAGCTTCGCGTCGCCTTCACGCGCGCGGGCGGCGCGTTCCGACACCTTGAATATTACCGTTAGCTCATGAATGCGCGGCGGCGCGTCGCGCCGCAGCGCGTCGTGCTAGTGCGCGAATCGCCCATTCGTCCTAGAATCGCCGGCTGACGCACGAATCAACCCGCGAATCGCCGAGTACCCAACGATCATGCCGACCCCGCCCGCCGCATCCGCCCCGAGCCGCGCCGTTCTCGACCGTGCGGGGGGCGCCTCGCCGCATCGCCATGCGGTGTCGCCGCGGGACATCGCGATCGGGGTCGTTATCGGGCGAATCTCGGAGTTCTTCGACTTCTTCGTGTTCGGGATCGCCTGCGTGCTGGTGTTCCCGCAGGTCTTCTTTCCGTTCGCGAGCCCTCTCGGCGGAATGTACGACGCGTTCGCGGTGTTCGCGCTCGCGTTCGTCGCGCGGCCGGTCGGATCCTTGTTCTTCAAGTGGCTGCATCTGCGCTACGGCAGCGGCAGCAAGCTCACCGTCGCGTTGTTCCTGCTCGGCAGCACCACCGCGGGGATCGCGTTCGTGCCCGGCTACGCGGTGCACGGCGACTGGTCGATCCTGTCCCTGGTGCTCTTTCGTCTCGGACAGGGCTTCGCGGTCGGCGGCAGCTGGGACGGGTTGCCCTCGTTGCTCGCGCTGAACGCGCCGGAAGGGCGGCGGGGCTGGTACGCGATGATCCCGCAGCTCGGCGCGCCGATTGGCTTCATCCTCGCGGCGGCGTTGTTCGCATACCTGCAACTGAACCTGTCCCCGGCGGAGTTCATCGACTGGGGCTGGCGTTACCCGTTCTTCGTCGCGCTCTCGGTGAACGTCGTCGCGCTGTTCGCGCGGCTGCGCCTGGTGATCGCGCCGGAGTTCGCCGAGCTGTTGAAGAGCCGCGAGCTCGAGCCCTCGCCGATCGGCGAACTGCTGCGCACACAAGGTCACAACATCATGCTCGGCGCGTTCGCGCCGCTCGCGAGCTACGCGCTGTTCCATCTGGTCACGATCTTCGCGCTGTCCTGGGCGCTGCTGTTCACGAAGCAGTCGACCAGCACCTTCCTGCTCGTGCAGATCGTCGGCGCCGTGGTGGCGATCCCCTGCATGATCGCGTCCGGGGTCATCGCGGACCGGATCGGCCGACCGCGGACCCTCGCGCTGTTCGCCGTGTTGATCGCGATCTACAGCGGCTGGACGCCCGTACTGCTCTCGGGAGGCACGGTCCAGGGATATCTGTTCATCATCCTCGGGTTCGCGTTGCTCGGGTTCTCCCACGCGCAGGCCGCCGGCACGATCAACTCCACCTTCCGCAGCTATTTCCGCTACACCGGCGCCCTGATCACGTCGGACTTGAGCTGGCTGGTCGGCGCGGCGTTCGCGCCGCTGGTCGCGCTCGCGCTCGCCGAGACGCTCGGCGTCGGCTACGTCGGGCTCTACCTGCTGTCGGGTGCGCTCGGGACCTTCGGCGCGCTGTGGGTCAGCCGCGTCGATACGCGACGGGCGACGGGCGCCGAGCGTTGAGGGCTCTCGTCCGCGCGGCTAGGGGATAATCCCTACTGCGGTCGACGCCACCCGCCTGCGAAGATCCCGAGTGGGATTCGCGGCGCAGGCTGCGTCGCCGAGGGCAGGGCCATCCGCAACCCGGTCTTCCATCGGCCGTTTGGCCGGGAGCACGGTCAGGAGTCCGCGAGTGGGCCGCGCGGCGCGCTGCCGTCGTTGCTGTTCGAACTCGCGCCGCTCACCGCCTCGGCCGCGCTCGAGCGCTTGCAGAGCCGCGCGACCGGGCTCGAGCCGGCGGAAGTCGACGCGCGCCGCGCCCGGTTCGGGCCGAACCGCGTCGCCCACGAGGCGCATGAGACGCTGCCGGTGCAGCTCCTGCGGCGCCTCCTCAATCCCTTGAACCTGTTGCTGCTGAGCCTCGCGGGGGTCTCGGTCGCGATGGGGGACCACGAGTCGGCGGGGATGATCGTCGCGATGGTGCTCTTGAGCCTCACGCTCGCGCTCGTCCAGGAGCGCCGCTCGAGCGCGGCCGCGCAGCGCCTGCGCGCGATGGTGCGCACGACGGTGATGGTGCTGCGCTCGAACGCCGCGGCCGGCGGCGCATCGATCCCGGCTTCGCCCGTGGAATTGCCGCTGGAGCAGCTGGTGCCGGGCGACATCGTGCACCTGTCCGCCGGGGACTTGATTCCCGCAGATCTGCGCGTGATCGCCGCGAAGGACTTGTTCGTGAACCAGGCGCCGCTGACCGGCGAGTCCCTGCCGGTCGAGAAGCACGCCGACCCGGCGAGTCCGGCGACGCCGGAGATCGCCGCGCTCGTGAACGTCTGTTTCATGGGAACCGCGGTCGTGAGCGGCAGCGCGACCGGGGTGATCGCGCTCACCGGCGAACGGGCCTACTTCGGCGGCGTCGCGCAGGTCGTGGCCGCCGCACGCGCACCGTCGAGCTTCGACAAGGGCGTCGACCGCTTCGCGTGGCTGATGATCCGTTTCATCCTGGTCATGGCGCCGCTGGTGTTCCTGATCAACGGTCTCACCAAGGGCGACTGGGTGGAGGCGCTGCTGTTCGCGACCGCGGTCGCGGTCGGCCTGACTCCGGAGATGTTGCCGATGATCGTGACCGTGAACCTCGCGAAGGGGGCGATCGCGATGTCCCGCCGCAAGGTGATCGTGAAGCGCTTGAACGCGATCCAGGACTTCGGCGCGATGGACGTGCTGTGCACGGACAAGACCGGGACCCTGACCCAGGACCGCGTGATCCTCGAGCGGCACGTCGATCTGTTCGGGAAGGACAGCGACGAGGTGTTCCTCTACGCGTATCTCAACAGCTTCTACCAGTCGGGGTTGCGGAATCTCCTCGACGTCGCCGTCCTCGCGCGTGGCGATATGGAAGATCTGACGCGGCGAACGACCGAGAGCCGCAAGCTCGACGAAGTGCCGTTCGACTTTGCGCGGCGCCGGATGTCGGTCGCCGTCGAGCTGAACGGTCGGCACCTGCTGATCTGCAAGGGAGCGGTCGAGGAGGTGTTCGCCGTCTCGGCTTGGGGTCGTGCGGGCGGCGAGACCGTACCGCTCGACGCGAGTCATCGAACCCTGCTGCAGCAGACGGTCGAGGCCCTGAACGGCGAGGGCTTCCGCGTGGTCGCGGTCGCAAGCAAGGAACTCCCGCCGGAGCAGCAGGTGTGCGACGTCCGGGACGAGCGCGATCTCACGCTGATGGGTTACGTCGCGTTTCTCGATCCGCCGAAGGAGAGCGCGGCGCGCGCGATCGCGGAACTCGCGGCCCATGGGATCGCCGTGAAGGTGTTGACCGGCGACAACGACATCGTGACCCGCAAGATTTGCCGGGAGGTCGGTCTCGGCGTGACTCGAGCCGTCGTCGGGACCGAGTTCGAGGCGGCGACGCCAGCGCAGCGCGCGGCCCTGGTCGGCGAAGCCCAACTGTTCGCGAAGCTCACGCCGCTGCAGAAGGCGGCGGTGATCGAGACGCTCCAGGCGCAGGGACACGTGGTCGGATTTCTCGGCGACGGGATCAACGACGGTCCGGCGCTGAAGGCGGCGGACGTCGGGATCTCGGTCGACTCCGCGGTCGACATCGCGAAGGAGTCGGCCGACATCATCCTGCTGGAGAAGAGCCTGCAGGTGCTCGATCAAGGCGTCATCGAAGGCCGCAAGGTGTTCGGCAACGTCGTCAAGTACATCCGGATGGGCGCGAGCTCGAATTTCGGCAACATGTTCAGCGTGATCGGCGCGAGCGCGTGGCTGCCGTTCCTGCCGATGGCGCCCGTGCAGGTCCTCACCAACAACCTGCTGTACGACTTCTCCCAGACCGCGATCCCGACCGACAACGTCGACGAGGAATACCTCGCGAAGCCGCGGCGCTGGGAGATCGGCAATATCGGCCGCTACATGCTGTTCATCGGTCCGATCAGTTCGCTGTTCGACTACGCGACCTACTTCACGATGTACTTCGTCTTCGGTGCGACGACACCCGCGCAGGCCTCGCTGTTCCAGACCGGCTGGTTCGTCGAGTCGCTGCTGTCACAGACGCTGATCATTCACGTGATCCGCACGCGCCGGCTGGCGTTCGTGGAGAGCCGGGCGAGCGTCCCGCTGATGCTGACGGGCTTGGTCGCGTGCGCGGTCGGGGTCTGGCTGCCGTACTCGCCGTTCCGTGCCGCGCTGGGATTGCGCGCGTTGCCGCCCGGCTACTGGCCGCTGCTCGCGGCGATGCTCGTGGCGTACCTGGGGCTCACCCACCTGATGAAGACCTGGTTCCACCGCCGGTTCGGGCTCGACTGACGCCGTGATCGGCCGGCCGGTTGGCCGGCCGCGGCGAGGAAGGGTTGGCTCCCCGGGTCTGATTCGAACAGACGACCAACGGATTAACAGTCCGACGCTCTACCGCTGAGCTACCGGGGAATATCGCGAGGCGCGGATTCTCGGGAACCGCGCGCCCTAAGTCAAGAAACCGATCGCCGAGGACGGCGACACGAGGGGGGCGCCGGGCGGCGCCCATGCCACGAATCTGCAACCCAGCGGTCATCAGACCGCAATGCCACGCCCTTAACGTGCGCCTCGCTGCCGCACACGAATGTGTTGCGCATTCGCCACAATCCGAATCAAGGGCTCCAACCATGACATCACCGAATGATGGCTTCCCGTCCACCAGCACCAAGATTGCGATCGCGATTGCCGCGATCCTGTCGACAGCGACTGCGTTCGCGCATGCGGCGCAATCGCTCGATGGCGGTACGCTGCAAGAGGTCATCGTGACCGGCAAGAAGCTGCAGCTGAAGAGCTTGCTGCAGAAGGCGATCTATCAGTCCGCGTATGCGGACAAGGCGCTCGACCGGCAGCAACTGAAATCCGCGGGCGTGGTCGGCGGGGCGGCGCAGGCGCTGACGTTCGCGCCCGGAATCAGCGTGTCCGGCTACGGCCAGACCGGTGGCACGAAGGCGACGATCAGCATGAACGGGTTCAAGCAAGGCTGGGGCGGCTTCTCCGGGAATACGATCGACAACGGCAGTATCGCGGTGAGCTTCGACGGCATTCCGATGGTCAATGCCGCGACGGGACTGTGGGAGACGCCGCAGATTCCGCAGACCGCGCTGCTCGAGGGCGCACGAGTCACGTACGGCCCTGGCGATCCGTCGACGCGTTGGTACAACAACATCGGCGGCGGCGTGAACTTCGTGCCGGTGCAGCCGAGCCGGACCGCGGGCGGCATGGTGCAGTTGACCGGCGGCAGCTTCAGCACCGAGAACGCGGATCTGATCCTGCAAACCGGCGAGATCGGCGGCTGGGAAACCGTAATCGCCGGTGGTGAAGGCCGCGCGAACAACTTCCGCACGTCGCCGGACGGCTATGCCTGGCCGACACGCAACTTCGCCGGGTTCTTCAAGAGCCGCAAGGTGTTCAGCAACGGCGATGCGAGCTTCGGTGGTTACATCGGCGAAGGGCACGGCTGGCGGCCGACCCCGATCCCGGTGGTCGCGAATCCGCTGATCAGCGTCAACGGCCAGAACGCGAGCGGCGCGCCGAATCCGGGGCCGCTGTTCAGCCAGCCGACCTCGGGCTTCTACAGCGCCGTGAACGAGAACGTGTGGGCGAAGAAGGATTACAACCGAACCTGGCTCGTGTATGCGCGACAGAACTTCCGTCTCGACAGCCGCGTGACGCTGCACAACCAGACCTGGTATCGGCGCGGCGACCGGTTGCACGTGCACTACAACAACTTCGTGCCCGGCGCCGGTAACCTCTACGAGCACAACAACCCGTACTCGCACATGTTCGGCGACAAGCTCTGGAGCGACATCTACCTGCCGTACAACACGGTCGGTGTCGGCGCTTACTTCATCAACACGACCTACGATTCGCGCAACTCGTTCTTCAACCCGGCGGTTTGCGGCACGACCACCGCGGACGTGAACTATGGGATCGGCGGTGTGGTACCGGCCGGCACGACGGTTTGCGGCTCGGTGTCGGTGCCGAATGCGAACCATCGCAGCGATCTGTGGTACATCACCAATCTCGCCGCGTACGTGCAGGACGCGATCACGCCGGTTCCGAGCTTAACGGTCACGCCGGGCATCCGGGCGGTGAGCTTCCGCACCGACTACTATCCTTACGGCGGCACGTATTTCGCCGAGGCGGACGCCCTCGATGCCGCGGGCGTGTTCTCGGGCCACGATCAGGGCAGCCTGCCGGCGACCCATACGAGCTACGCCAAGACCGAGCCGTCGATCAGCGCGCGCTGGGAACCGATGCACTGGCTCGCCGTTTATGGCAACTGGGCGACCGCTTACCGCCTACCGCAGGTCGGCGGTGGCGGCGGGCTCTACCAGAGCGTCCCGGTGATCGGCGACATCACCGAGAAGAGCGTCGAGTGGCAGGTCGGCGTCAAGGCCCATTGGACCACGATCGGCGCATTCTCGAAGGTCCTGATGAACCTGAACTATTACCACACACACTTCAGCAACCAGTTCATCGGGGCGACCCAGAGTTCCACCGGTGCGTTCCTCGGCGAGGGCACGGGCGATTCGCTCTACCACGGCTTCAATTTCTCCGCGGAAGCGAACCTCGACCAGCTGAAGCTGTTCGGCAACCTGAACGTGGAGAAAGCGTACTTCAACAACTACAGCTTCTTTCCCGTCCAGGGGCAGGGCGCGGCGTTCAACTACAACGGGGCGCCGGTGTCGAACGTTCCCGACACCACGTTCAACATCGGTGCCTACTGGACCCACACGTTCTTCGGCGGCGTCGCGATCAAGCCGCGCGCGTGGTACCAGTACGTCGGCAAGCAATACCTGTGGTCGAACTACCTGTCGGCGCCGACCTATTCGACGCAGCCGTCCTACGGCGTGCTGAATCTCGCGCTCGCCGCGACGCTGCCGAGTTCCTGGTACGGCAGCCTGGTCAAGTCCGTCAAGCTCAAGCTGGAAGTCATGAACGCGCTGGATCATCGCTACAACACGTTCGAGGAGCTGTCCAGCGGTGGTCTGTACAATACCGCCAACGGCACCGGTTCGCCGCCGTACGCGAATTACGTGCTCGCGTTCCCGGGTGCGCCGCGCTCGTTCTACGGAACGGTCACGGTCAAGTTTTGATCGATCGGGAAAGACTGAGAAGTGAACGCGGTCGGCGTCGGGGCTCGAGAGGGCCGCGACGCCGACCGGCGGTTCAGGCGCGCGGTGCGGGGTGCGTGCCGATCGCGCGTTCGATCCGCCGCATCGCCTCGTGCAGCGTCTGCAGACTGCAGGCGAACGAGATCCGCATGTGCCCGGGCGCGCCGAAACCGCTGCCCGGGACCACGGCGACCCCACCTTGGACCAGCAGGTGCTCGGCGAACGCGTTGTCGTCGGCGATGCCGAGCGCGCGCATCGCGCCGGTGACGTCCGCGAACGCGTAGAAGGTGCCCGCGCCGGCACGGCAGGAGATCCCGGGCATCGCGTTCAGCGCGGCGAACACGTAGTCGTGGCGCTCCTGGAACGCGCGGTTCATCGTGGCCACGCAGGACTGGTCGCCGTTCAACGCGACCGTCGCGGCGCGCTGCGAGATGCTGGAGGCGTTCGAGGTGGACTGCCCCTGCACCGTGCTCATCGCGACGACCAGTTCGCGCGGCGCACCGCAGTAGCCGATGCGCCAGCCGGTCATCGCGTACGCCTTCGAGACCCCGTTGATCGTCACGGTGCGGTCGTAGAGGTGCGGATTCGCGGCGGCGAAGCTCGTGAACGGCTCGGGTGCCCAGTAGATGTGCTCGTACATCTCGTCGGCGGCGATCACGATCCGCGGATGCGCCGCGAGGACCTCGCCGAGCGCCTGGAGTTCGGCCTTCGTGTACGCCGCGCCGGTCGGGTTCGACGGACTGTTGAGGAACAGCAGCTTGCTGCGCGGCGTGATCGCCGCGGCGAGCTGGGCCGGGGTGATCTTGTAGCCTTGCTCGGGGCCGGCGTAGAGGCTCACCGGCACCCCGTCGGCGAGCAGCGCCATGTCGGGGTAGGAGACCCAGTACGGGGCCGGGATCAGGCATTCGTCGCCCGGATCGAGCACCGCCGCGCAGACGTTGAAACAGGTCTGCTTCGCGCCGGAGGACACGATGATCTGGCCGCGATCGTACGTCAGGCCGTTCTCGCGTTGGAATTTCGCGACGATCGCATCCTTGAGCTCGACCGTACCGTCGACCGCGGTGTAGCGGGTGATCCCCTGGCGGATCGCGTCGATGCCGGCTGCCGCGATGTGGGCGGGGGTATCGAAATCCGGCTCGCCGGCGCCGAGGCCGATGATGTCCTTGCCCTCGGCCTTGAGCTTCGCAGCCCGCGCGGTGACCGCGAGGGTGGGCGAGGGTTTGACCTTTTGCACGCGCTGCGACAGGGATACGGTCAAGGGAGTGCTTCCTGAGTGGGGTTCGCCGGGCGCCGGAGTTTACGAAAAACCGCCGCCCCTCGCCAGCGCCCGCCGCGGCGCCACCCGGGCCGCGGACGAGGCGGTATGCCGTACGCACCGGCGTTCCATGCGAAAATGAGCCGATGGACGCCGTTTTCGAACTTCGCGCCGACTACCCGCCGGCGGGCGATCAGCCGCAGGCGATCGACGCGCTCGTCGAAGGCTTGACGGAGGGGCTCGCGCACCAGACGCTGCTCGGCGTGACCGGCTCGGGCAAGACCTTCACGATCGCGAACGTGATCCAGCGGGTGCAACGACCGACCCTCGTGCTCGCGCACAACAAGACCCTGGCCGCGCAGCTCTACGGGGAGTTCAAGGGCTTCTTTCCGCGCAACGCGGTCGAGTACTTCGTTTCCTATTACGATTACTACCAGCCGGAGGCCTACGTGCCGGCCTCGGACACGTTCATCGAGAAGGACGCCTCGGTGAACGAGCACATCGAGCAGATGCGCCTCTCGGCGACCAAGGCGCTGCTCGAGCGGCCGGATTCGATCATCGTCGCGACCGTGTCCGCGATCTACGGACTCGGCGACCCGCAGGCTTACTTGAGCATGGTGTTGCACTTGTCGCGCGGCGATCGGCTGGACCAGCGCAAGCTCCTGCGCCGGCTCGCGGACATGCAGTACACGCGCAACGAACTCGATCTGCGGCAGGGGACCTATCGGGTCCGCGGCGACGTGATCGACGTGTTTCCCGCGGAATCGGAGCGCGAGGCGGTACGGATCGAATTGTTCGACGACGAGGTCGAGGCCTTGAGCGCCTTCGATCCACTGACCGGCGAGATGCTGCGACGAATCCCGCGCTATACGATCTACCCGTCGACTCACTACGTGACGCCGAAGGAACGGATCGAATCGGCGGTCGAGGAGATTCGCGGGGAGCTGCGCAGTCGCCTCCAGGCATTGCACGCGGCCGGCAAGCTGGTCGAAGCGCAGCGGCTGCAGCAGCGCACGACCTTCGACATCGAGATGATGCGCGAGGTCGGTTATTGCGCGGGGATCGAGAACTACTCGCGCTACCTCTCGGGTCGCGCGGCCGGCGAGCCGCCGCCCTGCTTGTTCGATTATCTCCCCGCGAACGCGCTGCTCGTGATCGACGAGAGTCACCAGACGGTGCCGCAGCTCGGCGCGATGTACAAGGGCGACCGTTCCCGCAAGGAAACCCTGGTCGAGTACGGGTTTCGCCTGCCGTCGGCGCTCGACAACCGCCCGCTGCGATTCGACGAGTTCACCCGGCTCGCGCCCCAGACGATCTACGTATCGGCGACCCCGGCGGAATACGAGCGCAAACTCTCGGGGCGCATCGTCGAGCAAGTGGTCCGCCCGACCGGTCTGGTCGATCCGATCGTCGAGGTGCGGCCGGTGCGCACCCAGGTCGACGATCTGCTGTCCGAGATCCGCGCGCGGGTGCAGCGCAACGAACGGGTGCTCGTGACCACGTTGACGAAGCGGATGGCGGAGGATCTGACCGAGTACCTGGACGAGCACGGCGTCAAGGTCCGGTATCTGCATTCGGACATCGAGACCGTCGAACGCTCCGAGATCATCCGGGATTTGCGCCTCGGCAAGTTCGACGTGGTCGTCGGGATCAATCTGCTGCGCGAGGGCCTCGACATGCCGGAGGTGTCCTTGGTCGCGATCCTGGACGCGGACAAGGAGGGGTTCCTGCGCTCCGAACGCTCGCTGATTCAAACGATCGGGCGGGCCGCGCGTAACATCGCCGGCAAGGCGATCCTGTACGCCGATCAGCGCACCGGTTCGATCGAGCGGGCGATCGCCGAAACCGATCGGCGGCGGGCGCGCCAACTGGAGCACAATCGAGTCCACGGGATCGTGCCCCGGGGCATCGTGAAGGCGGTCGGCGACGCGATCGAGGGCGCCCGAGGCGTGGAGTTGCGCGGCGCCGAGCGGGCCAGCCCCGGTGGGCCGGCATTGCCGCCGGAGCAGGCGGTGCGACGAATCAAGAAGCTGGAGGCAGAGATGCTCAAGCTCGCACGCAACCTCGAATTCGAACAGGCCGCGAGGATCCGCGACGAGATCCAGGCATTGCGCCAGTCGGCCTTCGGCGTGCCGCGCGAGCGGGTCGGCTGAGGCGGGTGCCAGCGATGCGCGAGCGGCAGGACCCGACCGGCGCAGCCCGTGGCCCGAATCGCGAGGACGGGATACCCGTCCTGACCGAGGTCGAGGAGCGACGCTCCGGCGTGGCCGGGCCGGGCGCCCGAGGCGCGGCGGCGCTGCCGGCGGACACGGCCCCGACGCCGGCGGACACGGCCCCGACGCCGGCGGACACGGCCCCGACGCCGGCGGACATCGCCGCAGCAGCGGCGGACACGGCCCCGACGGCGCGGATCGACGGCGGCGCGCATCGGATCGCCGCACTGATCGCGGAGCTCGCGAGCCTGCGCGCGGCAACGGCGCGCATGAGTGCGCGCCTCGCGGCGCTGGAGGAGACCTCACGCGAGGGTACGGCACGCACGGCGACGACTCGCGAGGAGCGGGCCATTCCGGTCTTGGCCACGGCCGTTTGGATGCTCGAGCGGACGGACTACGGCGAGCCTCGATCCGCCGTCCTCGGCGCGCGCACGCAAATCGGCCGCGCGGCAGACTGCGACATCGTCGTCGACGGGGTCGCGGTGAGTCGCCACCACGCACTGATCCAGCTCGATCGCGGCGGCGCGGTGCTCGAGGATTTGAACAGCACGAACGGCAGTTTCGTGAACGGTCACCGCGTCCGACGCGTGCGATTGCGTGCTGGCGACGTCGTGACGCTCGGCGACGCGAGGTTTCGCGTCGCGGGTCCGGACGATCCCGACGCGCCCGTGCCCTGAACGAGTTGCGGTCGGGGCCGCGAATCCGGTATCTTTCGCGCCCTCCGTGCGCGCTTAGCTCAGCGGTAGAGCATCACCTTGACATGGTGGGGGTCAGTGGTTCGATCCCACTAGCGCGCACCACGCCCACCCTCGGCGACCCGCGGCGCGGGCCACGACCTGGCCGCGACGCGGGCGATCGGGGCGCTTTTTGTTACACTGCACGCGTATGCCCGACATCACCCTTCCCGACGGTAGCCGTCGCACGTTCGACCATGCGCTCACGGTCGGCGACATCGCGGCCGCGATCGGCCCCGGCCTCGCGAAGGCCGCCCTCGCAGGCCGCGTCGACGGCCAGTTGGTCGATTTGTCCCATCGCGTCGAGCGGGACGCCCGCGTCTCGATCGTGACCGACAAGGGCCCGGAGGGACTCGAGATCATCCGGCACTCGACCGCCCACTTGCTCGCGAACGCGGTCCAGGAGCTCTTTCCGGATGCGCAAGTCACGATCGGTCCGGTGATCGAGGACGGCTTCTATTACGACTTCGCGTACAAGCGGCCGTTCTCGACCGAGGATCTCGCCGCGATCGAGCGGCGCATGGCCGAGATCGCCGCGAAGGATTTGCCGATCCACCGACGGCTGATGGAGCGCGACGCGGCCGTGCGGCATTTCGAGACCCTCGGCGAGCGGTACAAGGCGGAAATCATCGCGTCGATTCCCGCGGGCGAGTCGATCAGCCTGTACGGACAGGGACGCTGGGAAGACTTGTGCCGTGGCCCGCACGTCCCATCGACGGGCAAGCTGAAGGCGTTCAAGTTGACCAAGGTCGCCGGCGCGTATTGGCGCGGGGATTCGCGCAACGAAATGCTGCAGCGGATCTACGGCACGGCCTGGGCCAACCCCAAGCAGCTACAGGAGTACCTCACGCGGCTCGAGGAGGCCGAGAAGCGCGATCATCGGCGGATCGGCAAGGAACTCGACTTGTTCCATCTGCAGGAGGAGGCGCCCGGCGCGGTGTTCTGGCACCCGAAGGGATGGACGCTGTTCCAGTCCTTGATCGCGTACATGCGCGAGCGGCAGACCGCCGCCGGGTACGTCGAGATCAATACGCCGGAGATCATGGATCGCGAGCTGTGGGTGCAGTCGGGGCACATCGAGAAGTTCGGCGAGAACATGTTCATGACGAAGACGCCGGACGAGCGGACCTTCGCGATCAAGCCGATGAATTGCCCGGGGCACGTGCAGGTCTTCAAGCAGGGTCTGCGCAGCTATCGCGAATTGCCGCTGCGGCTCGCGGAGTTCGGCAAGGTGCACCGCTACGAACCCTCCGGCGCGCTGCACGGCTTGATGCGGGTGCGCGCGTTCACGCAGGACGATGCGCACATCTTCTGCACGCCGGATCAGATCACCGCGGAGTCGGTCGCGGTGACCGCGCTGATCCTCAGCATCTACCGCGATTTCGGCTTCGAGGACGTGCGCATCAAGTTCTCGGATCGGCCGACGAAGCGCGTCGGCTCGGACGAGATCTGGGATAAGGCGGAGGCGGCGTTGACCGAGGCGGCGCGCGCGGCCGGCATCGAGACGACCTTGAATCCGGGCGAGGGCGCGTTCTACGGGCCGAAGCTCGAGTTCGTGTTGCGCGACGCGATCGGCCGGGACTGGCAATGCGGGACGCTGCAGGTGGACTTGAACCTGCCGCTACGCCTCGGGGCGGCGTTCGTCGGCGAGGACGGCCAGAAGCACACACCGGTGATGCTGCATCGCGCCATGTTCGGATCGCTCGAGCGTTTCACGGGTATTCTGCTCGAGCATCACGCCGGTAAATTGCCGGCTTGGCTCGCGCCGGTGCAGGCGGTCGTGCTCGGAATTACCGAGCGGCAAGCGAGTTATTGCAATGAAATCGCGGAAAACCTGAAAAATCAGGGGCTTCGAGTCGAAGTGGACTTGAGGAACGAGAAAGTAGGCTTTAAAATCCGCGAGCACACATTACAGCGCGTTCCCTACCTCCTGGTCGCGGGTGACCGGGAAGTGGAGGCGCGCACTTTGGCCGTGCGCACGCGTGGCGGCAAGGACCTGGGGACGATGAGTGTCGATGCACTCGCCTCAGGGCTTGTCGAGGAAGTCGCGAGCCGCGGCCGTATCGTTTTGGAGGATCGCGTATCGCAACGTCGAAGCGCATAAGGCGCAATGAAGAGATCTCGGCCCCTTCGGTGCGGGTGATCGCAGCGGATGGGAGCCAAGCCGGGGTCATGTCGCGAGCGGAAGCTCTGCAATTGGCCAGTTCCCAGTCTCTGGACCTCGTCGAGGTCTCGCCGATGGCGGAACCGCCGGTCGTGCGAGTGATGGACTTCGGGAAGTTCTTGTTCGAGCAGAACAAGAAGGCGCACGCGGCGAAACGCAAGCAGAAACAGATTCAGATCAAGGAAGTGAAGTTTCGTCCCGGTACGGAAGAGGCGGATTACCAGGTCAAACTGCGTAATATCATCCGCTTCCTGACCGAGGGTGATAAGGCCAAGGTGACGTTGCGTTACCGAGGCCGCGAGCTCGTGCACCAGGACATCGGTCGCAAGCTTCTGTCACGGATCTCGGAGGATCTCGCGCCGCACGCGGTCGTCGAGCAGAGTCCGCTGATGGAAGGCAAGCAGATGATCATGGTGTTCGGGCCGAAGAAGAAGTGAGCGGCGAGTCCTGAAGGATTCGCCGTCCCGCCCGTAGCGGTGCTCAGGCGCCCACGACAAGTGGTGCGCGAGGGCGCTTGTGAACGGGGCCATAAGAATCGAGGAGTCGATGATGCCCAAGATGAAGACCAATCGGGCCGCGGCGAAGCGTTTCCGCAAGACGGCGGACGGCTTCAAGCGCGGTCAGTCCCACCGCCGTCACATCCTGACGAAAAAGCCGAGCAAGCGTAAGCGACAACTGCGCCGGGAGATGCAGGTCCACGAGACCGATCACAACCGGATCAAGCAGTTGCTGCCGTACGCCTGAATCGACCGACCCTCCGAAGGAGTGACATCACATGGCTAGAGTCAAACGTGGCGTGATCGCCGGACGGCGACACAAGAAGATCCTGAAGAAGGCGAAGGGCTATTTCAACGCCCGTCGCAAGGTGTTCCGAGCCGCGAAGCAGGCGGTCATCAAGGCCGGGCAGTATGCCTACCGCGGCCGCCGTGAGAAGAAGCGCGAGTATCGGGCGCTGTGGATCGCGCGCATCAATGCGGCCGCCCGCTTGAGCGGTCTGTCCTACAGCCGATTGATCGACGGGATGAACAAGGCCGGTCTCGAGATCGATCGCAAGGTGCTCGCGGATCTCGCGGTCCACGATCTGCCGGCCTTCGCGGCGATCGCGGAGCGCGCGAAAGCCAGCCTCGCGGCCTGAACGGCGAACGGCCGCCTGCGCGCGCGGAAGTCCGGACGGCCGGACGCGTTCGCGCCGGTGGCCCCATCCCCGATGGCCGAAACCGAATCTCTCGCGGCGCTCGTAGCCCGCGCACTGGCGGACGTCGCGGCCAGCACCAACCTCGCTGCGCTCGAGGAGGTGCGGGTGCACCTGCTCGGCAAGAAGGGGCAGTTGACCGAGCGGCTGAAGTCCCTCGGCGCGCTGCCGGCGTCCGAGCGACCGCTGGCGGGCCAGCGGATCAACGAAGCCAAGAGCGAGATCGTCGCGGCGCTCGAACAGCGTCGCGCCGCGCTCGACGCGGCCGCGCTCGATGCCGCGCTCGCGGCGGGCCGGATCGACGTGAGCTTGCCTGGGCGAGGGCAGACGCCGGGAACGATGCATCCGGTGACCCGGACGCGCCTCAGGATCGAACGGATCTTCGGGCAAGCGGGCTTCGACGTCGCCGCAGGGCCTGAAGTCGAGGACGATTTCCACAACTTCGAGGCCCTGAACATCCCGCGCAATCATCCAGCGCGAGCGATGCACGACACCTTCTATTTTCCCGACGGGCGCTTGCTGCGGACCCACACGTCGCCGGTCCAGATCCGAGCGCTGAGCGTGCGGCCGCCGCCGCTCGCGCTGATCGCGCCGGGGCGAGTCTATCGGAACGATTCCGACATGACGCACACCCCGATGTTCCATCAGGTCGAAGGGCTCGTCGTCGGCGAGCAGGTGAGCTTCGCGAACCTGAAGTCGATGCTGCACTCGTTCGTCGAACGCTTCTTCGAGCGGCCGCTCGGCATGCGTCTGCGCCCGTCGTACTTCCCGTTCACCGAGCCGTCGGCCGAAGTCGATATCGAGTGCGTCTTCTGCCGCGGCGGCGGGTGTCGGGTGTGCAAGCAGACCGGCTGGCTCGAGATCCTCGGCTGCGGGATGGTGCACCCGAACGTGCTCGGCGCGGTCGGCATCGACGCCGAGCGCTGGCAAGGCTATGCGTTCGGCATGGGCATCGAGCGGCTTGCGATGTTGCGCTATGGCGTCGACGACCTGCGGCTGTTCTTCGAAAACGATCTGCAGTTCCTGAAGCAATTCCCGTGAAGATCACGCACCACTGGCTCGAGGAATTCTCGCCGAACGTGGGGGCCTCGGCCGAGCTCGCGGCGCAGTTGACGGTCGCCGGACTCGAGGTCGAGTCGCTCGCGCCCGCGGCGCCGCCGTTCACCGGCGTCGTGGTGGGCGAGGTGCTCGCCTGCGCGCGCCATCCGAACGCGGAACGGCTGTCCGTGTGCGAGGTCACGACCGATGGCGCCGATCGGCTGCAGATCGTCTGCGGCGCGCCGAACGTGCGCGCCGGACTCAAGGTCGCGGTCGCGAAGGTCGGAGCGCGACTGCCGGGCGAGGTCGCGATCAAGCGCGCGAAGCTGCGCGGCGTCGAATCGCAGGGGATGCTTTGCTCCGCCCGCGAGCTCGGCATCGGCAGCGAGCACGATGGCATCCTGGAATTGCCGCCGGAGTTCGAGATCGGGCGCGATGTTCGCGCCGCGCTCGATCTCGACGACACCGTGATCGAGGTCAACGCCACGCCGAATCGCGGCGATTGCATGAGCGTGTTCGGGATCGCACGCGACCACGCGGCGACGCGCCGGCGACGGCTGCATTACGCCGCGAAGCCGGTGCCGCCGGAGCACGCGCACGCGATTCCTGTCGAGCTCGCGGCGCCCGAGGCGTGCCCGGTGTTCGTCGGGCGACTGATCCAGGGGATCCGGGTCGACGCGCGAACGCCGCTGTGGCTGCGCGAGCGGCTGCGGCGCGTCGGGATCAATCCGATCTCGCCGATCGTCGACGTCACGAACTACGTGATGCTCGACAGCGGTCAACCCATGCACGCGTACGACGCCGCGCGTCTGGCGGCGCCGATCACGGTGCGCTTCGCGAGCGCGGGCGAGCCGCTCGAACTGTTGAACGAGGCGACGCTCGCGCTCACGGACGATTGTCTCGTGATCGCGGACAGGAACGGACCGATCGGACTCGCCGGGATCATGGGCGGTCGCGGCAGCGCGATCGCCGACGGCACGACGGACGTGTTCCTCGAGGCGGCGCACTTCACGCCGCAGAGCATCGCGGGGCGCGCGCGGCGGCTCGGGCTCCTGACGGATGCGGCGCAGCGGTTCGAGCGCGGCGTCGATCCGGAGCTGCCGCGCCGGGCGATCGAGCGGGCGACGGCGCTGCTGCTCGAGATCTGCGGCGGTCGCCCGGGTCCGCTCACCGAGGCGCGCGCGGCCGGCGCCACCGCGCCAGCGCGCGTGCGGTTGCGGCGACGCCGACTCGAGCGCTTACTCGGCACATCGATCCCGGACGAGGAGGTGCGCGAACTGCTGGCGGCGATCGGCGACCGCGTCGAGGCGATCGGCGAAGGCTGGGAGATCGGCGTGCCCTCGCACCGCTTCGACATTGCGATCGAGGCGGATCTCATCGAGGAAGTCGCGCGATTGCGCGGATTCGATCGCATTCCCGAGCACCCGGCGGTCGCGCCACAGCTCGCCGGCGATGCGAGCGAGCAGCGGGTCTCCGCGGAGCGCGCGCTCGGCGTGCTGATCGATCGCGGCTATCACGAAGCGATCACCTACAGTTTCGTCGATCCGACGATCCAGCGAGCCCTGTTCCCCGCCCGCGCGGCGCTCGCGCTCGCGAACCCGATATCGGCCGAGCTCGCGGAGATGCGCGTCTCGTTGTGGCCCGGCCTGCTGCAGGCAGGACGCGAGAATGCGCGGCGGCAGCAGCCGCGGATCCGGCTCGTCGAGACGGGGCGAAAGTTCCTCCTCGACGCCGGCGCGTTGCAGGAGGTCGAGACGCTCGGCGGACTCGCGAGCGGCACGCGCTGGCCGGAGCAGTGGGGGATCGCCCGTGAGCCCGTCGACTTCTACGACGTCAAGGCCGATGTCGACGCCGTGTTCGCGTTGACGGGCGACGTCCGAGCGATTCGCTACGAGCCGGCGGAGCTCGACTGTCTGCATCCCGGTCGTACCGCACGATTGTGGCGGGGAGACCGGCCTGTCGGTTGGCTCGGCGAGCTCCACCCGCGGCTGGTGAAACAGTTCGGCTGGGTGTCGGCGCCGTGGCTCTTCGAGATAGAAACAGAGTTAGGATTAACATCTAACATATCGAAATATAATGCTATTTCTATCTATCCTCGGCTCCGTCGAGATCTGGCGATCGTCGTTGACGAATCGGTCTCCGCCGCGCAATTGCGGGATGCCGTGGCCGCGAGCGCCGCGGGGCTGCTCGCGGATTTCGTGGTCTTCGACGTGTATCGGGGTCCCGGTATAGATTCCGGACGAAAAAGCGTCGCTTTAGGGTTGATTTTACAGGATTCTTCGCGCACTCTTACCGACGTCGATGCCGACGCCGTGGTGACCGCGGTGGTCGCACGGCTCCGGGATGTTTTCAGCGCCACGATAAGAGACCAATAATTCATGGCAGCTCTGACCAAGGCCGAAATGGCCGAGGCCCTGTTCGATCAGCTGGGGCTGAACAAGCGGGAGGCGCGGGAACTCGTCGATCTGCTTTTCGAGGAGGTTCGTGCCGCGCTGTCGTCGGGCGAGCAGGTCAAGCTGTCCGGATTCGGGAATTTCGATCTGCGTGACAAGAACCGGCGGCCGGGCCGCAACCCGAAGACCGGCGAAGAGATTCCGATCAGCGCCCGTCGCGTGGTCACGTTCCGTCCGGGACAGAAACTGAAGGCTCGCGTCGAGGCATATGCTGGAACCAAGCAACAATAACGAACTGCCGGCGATCCCCGGCAAGCGTTACTTCACGATCGGCGAGGTGAGCGACCTGTGCGGGGTGAAGCCGCACGTGTTGCGCTACTGGGAACAGGAGTTCCCGCAGCTCAAGCCCGTGAAGCGGCGCGGCAACCGTCGCTACTACCAGCGGCAGGACGTGCTGGTGATCCGCCAGATTCGCAGCCTGCTGTACGAACAGGGGTTCACGATCGGCGGCGCACGCAATCGGCTGATGGGCGACGATGCGCAGACGGACCTGAACCACAGCCAGCAGCTCATCCACCAGATGCGGATCGAGCTCGAAGAGCTCGTCAAGATCCTGCGACGCTGAGCGCGCCGCCGCGAGCGCGCCCTGATTCCGGCGCGGCTTTGCGTTATCATTCGTTTTACGGTCGGGGCGTGGCGCAGTCTGGTAGCGCACTTGCATGGGGTGCAAGGGGTCGCAAGTTCGAATCTTGTCGCCCCGACCAATTTATTCAACAAGATATAAAAAGCGGATCCTTTATATCGGGGCATGGGGTACATTCTGGGGTACGAACTTAGTATTGCTCGCTCCCCAACTCGCGCCGAATCGTGATTACGATGTCGGAGAGTCCTCCGAGGCGCTAGGGGGAGCGGTACCAGACGGTACTCGGGACCAGGAACTAATCTGAGAATACGCTGACCTTTGGTCTCCGACCAAGATCATTTCCGACTAATCCTGCCAAGCGCGCCGATCAGGCGAAGAAACCGTCAAATTTCGTGACGACGTTCCCGACCGTTTTGACGATTTGCTCAAGCGCAATCTCAATACGTTCCCCTGGCGTTCGAATATCCTTCAGGAAAACGTGGACGGATGCCTGCACATCCATCTCCACGGGATCTGTTTTGAGAGTGATAGTTTCCGCTTGTGTGTTACTAAGCGAGACGCTATTGACACCGCGGGAGCTAACGAAGCTGCACTCAACGAAGGTACTTTCTTTGAAGCTAATTGAGACATCCCCGAGTCTCGCGGTCGTGAGTAGCAACGTCCGGTGCTTGTCCGTGTTTACTAGTTCATGCAGCCACCAAAGAGGTTCATAGCCAGCGTTGTGGGGTTGCACCGTCATGATCTTAGAAAGAATATCCGGGGGGACTCCGCGATTCGAAAGACGATTGATTCTGTTCACGTACCCCTGCGCGTCCGGCGTCGGCGTTGCAGAGTAAGGGTTTTTGGAAATCGGGAACGAGAGCCAGTTCCGATCGTCGATCGAGCGAGGGGGGTTAGAAAAATATGAGCCAGCCAATTCCCAAGCGATGTAGTCGAGAGCGGCTCTGGCATTCGTTACGCAATCGCCGACGATGGTGCTCCACTCGTCGGGCGGCGACTTGTGAACCTTAATCGTGCGTGTAACCGGACCAGTGCCGGTTACGTAAGGGCTGACCGTGTATGGCGGCTCATCGAGGTACTCTCTTATCCTCACTTTGAGGTCGTCCAGATGCCCTTGCGCCCGGACAATCTTGAGCCTTGCACCATCGAGTTGGCGTGTCATCTGCCCAGATTTGTCCGGCTACACGGAGACATGAGTACAAGACTTAAATTTGCATCATATTTAAATGACGCACGGACATGTGTCTTAACTCGAATGGCACTTACATAAGCCCATAGCACTATAAATGTCCATATCTACGCACTCGTTCACGAGCCTCGGCCCGCGGCCGTTTCAGCCAGGGATAGGGCTTGGGACGACGTTTTCGAGCACGCGGTT
>JAJYFF010000102.1 GCA_021785405.1 Pseudomonadota bacterium
GCCGGCGCCGATCGACCGCACGAAACTCACGATCCTGTACGCGACCGAGTCCGGCCACGCCGAGGCGCTCGCCCATGCGGCGCAACGGGAGGCGGCGCGGCGCGGGTTCGCGCCGCGCGTGCTCGACATGGCCGACGTGTCGGTGGCCGCGCTGCGGGAGTCGTCGAATCTGCTGGCGATCGTCTCGACCTGGGGCGAAGGCGAGGCGCCGCAGCGCGCGGCGCCGTTCGTGCGCGCGCTGCAGGCGGAGGACGCGCCCCGGCTCGACGGCGTGCGCTTCGCCGTGCTGGCGTTGGGCGATTCCGCGTATGCGCAATTCTGCGCGGTCGGCAAGCAGATCGACGCGCGGCTCGAGACGCTCGGCGGGTCGCGCATCGCCGAGCGAATCGACTGCGACCTCGACTACGAAGCGCCCGCGGCGTCGTTCATCGAGCAGGTCCTCGCGGCGATCGCGCCGCCGGCGGAGGCGGGGTCGGTGATCCACGTCGACTTCCACCGCGCCGACGGCGCGGCGACCGGCAAGCTCGAGCGATTCGACGCGCCGGTCGCCGTGCGGCACCCGATCAGTTCGTCACGGTCGGATCGGGAGACCTGGCATCTCGAACTCGACCTGTCCGGTTCCGGGCTCTCGTATGAGCCGGGCGACACGCTCGGGCTCCTGCCGCGCAACGATCCAGCGCTCGCGGCGTCGATCCTCGCGGCGACGGGTCTCGACGGGGACGATGCCGCCCGCGACGCGTTGATCCGCGAGCGCGACATCAGCACCTTGAGCGCGAAGCTCATCGCGGACTACGCGGCGCTCACCGGGCACGAGCGCCTGCGCGCGCTCGCCGCCGACGAGGCCGAGCGGGCACGGTTCATTGCCGGTCGACAGGTGATCGACCTGTTCGAGGCGTTCCCGCACCGGCTCGCGGCGCCGGAACTGCTGCGACTCCTGCGCAAGCTCCCGGTTCGCTACTATTCGATCGCGTCCTCGCGCAAGGTGGTCGGAGAGAGCGCGCACCTCGCGATCGCCAAGGTCGCGTACCACAGCGCCGGGCGGCATCGGATCGGCGTCGCGTCCGGTCTGGTGGCGGAACGCCTCGGCGCCGGCGACACGCTGCCGATCCACGTCAAGACGAATCCGCACTTCCGGTTGCCGGCCGATCCGCGCACGCCGATCGTGATGGTCGGCGCGGGCACCGGCATCGCGCCATACCGGGCGTTCCTGCAAGAGCGCGAGGCGCTCGGCGCGGTCGGGAATTCCTGGCTGATCTTCGGCCATCGGCGCTACACGCACGATTTCCTCTACCAGCTCGATGTACAGGCGTGGCTCAAATCCGGCGTGCTGGGCGAGATCGATCTCGCGTTCTCGCGCGATCAGCCGGAGAAGCGCTACGTGCAACACGTGCTGTGGGAGCGAGGCGATGCGTTGCGCGCGCGACTCGACGAAGGCGCGACGCTGTACCTGTGCGGCGACGCCGGGTCGATGGCGCGCGACGTCGACGCGACCCTCGTGCGCATCCTCGGCC
Organism: Pseudomonadota bacterium; assembly: GCA_021785405.1. Classification (GTDB taxonomy): domain Bacteria; phylum Pseudomonadota; class Gammaproteobacteria; order Steroidobacterales; family Steroidobacteraceae; genus Bog-1198. Next base: position 1,512 of record JAJYFF010000102.1, read on the forward strand.
AGCCGGCGTTGGATGCGCTGATCACCGCCGGTCGGTACCGGAAGGACGTGTATTGATGAGCGATGTCCCATCGCAGACCGGGCGCGCGGACGCCGCGGCCGAGGCCGCGATCGGCGCCGCGGCTCCCGCGCCGCTCTCGCGCAACGAGGAGATCAAGGCGCGCAGCCGCTTCCTGCGCGGCACCTTGAGCGAGGAGCTGGATCGAGAGGCGTTCGGCGGCTTGAGCGAGGACGCGAGCCAGCTCGTGAAGTTCCACGGCATGTACGTGCAGGACGATCGCGACCTGCGGGGCGAACGCGCGAAGCGCAAGCTCGACCGCGCGCTGTCGTTCATGGCGCGCTTGCGCATCCCGGCCGGCGTGTTGACGCCGCGCCAGTACCTGGCGCTCGACCGGCTCGCGACCGAGCGCGCCAACGGCACACTGCGCTTGACCACCCGGCAGACGATCCAGTTCCACGGGATCATCAAGCACAACGTGCGCGCCGCCCTGCAGTCGATCGACGCGGCGCTGCTCGACACCATCGCGGCGTGCGGCGACGTCAATCGCAACGTGATGGCCGCATCGCACCCGTTTCGCTCGCGCGCCCACGCGGACGCGGCCGAGGCCGCGGCGCGCCTGTCGGCGCATTTCCTGCCGCGCACCGGCGCGTGGCGCGAGATCTTCATCGGCGATCAGCGCGTGCGCGGCGGCGAACCGGAGGCGGAGCCGATCTACGGCGCGACCTATCTGCCGCGCAAGTTCAAGATCGCGATCGCGGTGCCGCCGGCGAACGACGTCGACGTGTTCGCGCAGGATCTCGGCTTCGTCGCGATCGTGCAGGATGGTGCGATCACCGGCTACGACGTGCTCGCCGGCGGCGGCATGGGCATGACGCACGGTGAGCCGGACACGTATCCGCGCGTCGGCGACGTGCTCGGCTATTGCGCCGCGGAGCGGTTGCTCGAGGTCGCCGAAGCGGTGCTCACGACCCAGCGCGATTTCGGCGACCGCGCGAACCGCAAGCGCGCCCGCCTGAAGTACACGATCGACTCTCGCGGGCTCGAGTGGTTCAAGGCCGAGATCGAGCGGCGAATGCACTCACCGCTCGAGCCGCCGCGTCCATTCGCGTTCGCGACCCACAACGACGCGCTCGGCTGGGTGAGCGGGGCGGACGGCCTGCATCACCTGACGCTGTCCATCGAAAGCGGCCGCATCGCCGATCGCGACGGCCGTCACCTCAAGTCGGCGCTCGCCGCGATCGCCGGCCTGGAGGGCTTCACCGAGTCCGGCCGCTTCGTGATCACGGCCAACCAGAACCTCGTGATCGCGCGGGCGACCGACGCCGAGCGCGAGCGGATCGATGCGCTGCTGGCCGAGCATCGCGCGGACCTCAAGGTCTCGCCGTTGCGCCAAGGCGCGATGGCCTGCGTGGGCCTGCCCACCTGCGGTCTCGCGCTCGCCGAGAGCGAGCGTCATCTGCCGGGTTTGGTGACCCGGATCGACGAGATCCTCGCGCGGCACGGGCTCGCGGCGCAGCCGATCACGATCCGCATGACCGGCTGCCCGAACGGCTGTGCACGGCCCTATCTGGCCGAGATCGGGTTGGTGGGACGGGGCCCCGGTCGCTACGACCTGTGGCTCGGCGGCGCGCCGGACGGCTCGCGCTTGAACCGGCGCTACCGGGAGAACCTCGCCGACGCCGAGATCCTCGCGGCGCTCGAGACGGTGATCGCCGCGTACGCGACCGGGCGCCGCGACGGCGAGCCCTTCGGCGATTTTGCGCGGCGCGTCTCGCCCCCGTAGCGGAGTACGCGAACGCGAGCACCCGCGCTCACATCGGGGCACGCGCGCGACGCCGCGGACCCGCGAGATTGACGGTCCGTCGACCGCCATGCGATAACGCGGTCGCCGGTCCGCGCGAGCTCTCGAACGGCCGGAGCCGCGATCGACCGGGCCGGATCGATCGGTTTCCGAGGAACCGAGGGGCCGAATGCAGCGAGATCCCGGACGATCGATTCCACCGACCTGGGTCCTGGCGCTGCCGATCCTCTCGTTCGGCATGGTGTTCGGTTTCGCGATCGTCACGTTGCCGCAGATGCTCGCGGCACAGGGCATTCCGGGCGGGCGCATCGCCACCGTGGTCGCCGTCGTCACGATACCGACCTTTTTGGGTTTCCTGTTCGCGCCGGTCCTCGATCTCTGGTTCCGCCGCCGCACCTATGCGGTGTTCTTCGCCACCCTGGCGAGCGCATCGACCGCGTTCACCGTGATTCATCACCAGTCCATCCGCGGCGTCGAGGTCGTCATGCTCGTCGGTGTCGCGGCGGCGGCGAAGTGTTCCGAAGCGCTCGGCGGCTGGATCGGGAGCCTCGTCGATGCCACGGAGAACACCAGCCTCGGCGTATGGACCACGGTCTTCAACATCGGCGGCGGCGGCGCGGGGATCCTGTTCTCGGGTTACGCGACCCAGCACTTTCCCCCGCAGACGGCGGCGGTTGCGATGTTCGTCGTGCTGCTCGCGCCGTTCTCGATCATTCCGCTGATCCCGGCGCCGGCGCCGGACGCGACGCTCGCCCGCCAGCGATTCGGCCGTTTCGCGCGCGAGATCGTGTCCCTGCTCGAGCGGCACGACGTGTGGATCGCGCTGGTGCTGTTCACGCTGCCCTCGGCTTCCTTCGCGCTCACCAACGTGCTCGGCGGTTGGGGCGCGAGTTTTCACGCCGTTCCCGCGCAGGTGAGCCTCCTGGGAGGTGCCGGCAGCGGCGCGGCCGGCATCATCGGTTGCGCGCTGGTTCCGCGGCTCGCGCGATGCGTACCCTTGCGCCCGCTGTATCTGTCGATCGGGCTCGTCGGGGCTGCGTTCACGGCCAGCCTGCTGCTCTCGCCACTCACGCCATGGACCTACGGCGCGGCGTTCGTCGGGGAGAACGTCTTCCAGGGCGCCGCGTTCAGCGTCTCCACCGCGATCATTTTCGAAATCATCGGGTCCGGCAACCCGCTGTCCGCGACGATCTACGCGTCGTTGATCGCGGCGGGTAACCTGCCGCTCATCTACATGGAGTTCGTCGATGGTCGGGGGTTCGCGTGGGGTGGCGTCCGCGGTGCGCTGGGCGCCGACGCATTGATCAGCGGCGGTGCGTGCGTGCTGCTCGCGATCGCGCTGCGCCGCTCGATCTTCCGTCGATCGACCGCCGGGGTCGTCCCGCAGGTCGCGTCGGTCGGGATCGACGAGCAGGCGCGGTAGCCGGCACCCGGGCACGGATCGGCATCGATCCCAACGCGGCGGGATCGCGAAATGGTGGAGCCGGGGGGAATCGAACCCCCGTCCAGAAGCCCTACGTTCCAAGACCTACGTACGTAGCCCAGTCTATTTTTCTCGCCGCCCGCTGCCCCGACGGGCAGGGAAAGCAGGCAGCCAGCCCTGTGACGATTCGCGGGATCCACCCAGGACCCGTTTATCCCGCTAGCTGGTGAGCGCTACCCTCGAGTCGTCCGCACCAGCACAGGCCGGTCGAGGTTCAGCCGCGATTAGGCGGCTAGAGCGTAGTTGTCTTCGTTGGCAACTATGAGTTTGCAAGTCAGTT
>JAJYFF010000040.1 GCA_021785405.1 Pseudomonadota bacterium
CACGAGCTCGCTGTTCGAGCACGTGAACCGCGCCGACGACGATGGCGCGCCCTGGGATCAGCCGATCAGCACGACGGCCCGGCGTACGTCGAGCTATCTCGGCGGCGAGGAGAACCTGCACTGGGCAGCCGGCCGCAACACCCTCGACGCGGGCCTCTACGGCTTCTCGCAGCGCGACGCGCAATCGTTCGACGTGCGGTTCAACGACGCGAGCCACCCGAACCTCGCGCAGGCCCTGCGCCCGACGGGTCACCTGGAGGCGGCCTGGCTCCAGGACACGGTCCGCACGAGCCGGTGGCTCACGCTCTCGGCAGGCCTGCGCCAGACCCACTTCGCCGGCCCCACGACCGAGCACGCGATCGACCCGCGGCTCGGCGCCATGATCCGACTGCCCCGGCTCGGCTGGGTGCTGCGCGGATTCTGGGGCAAGTTCTATCAGCCACCGCCGCTCGAGACGCTCTCAGGGCCGCTGCTCGCGTACGCCGAAAGCAGCGCGCTCGCGTTCCTGCCGCTGCACGGCGAGCGAGACGAGGAGTACCAGGTCGGTCTCACCGTCCCCTGGGCCGGCTGGACGATCGACGTGAACCACTTCCGGACCGCCTCGCGCAACTTCTTCGACCACAATCCGATCGGCGCCTCGGACGTGTTCCTGCCGATCACGATCACCGGCGCGCTGATCCGGGGGAACGAACTCAGCGTGCGCTCGCCGCGCCTCTGGGGCCGCGTGCGCGCGTACCTCACCTACTCGAACCAGACTGCGGATGGTTTCGGCGCGATCACCGGCGGACTGACCGACTTCGCGGCGCCGAACGGCGCGTACGCGCTCGATCACGATCAGCGCAACACGCTCGACACCGGGTTTCGCGCCGAGTTGCCGTGGCGCGCCGCCGTGTCCGCGAACCTGGCGGTCGGGTCCGGATTCGCGAACGGCAACGGTCCGCCGAGCCACCTGCCGGGTCACGCGACGCTCGACCTCACGCTCGACGAGCGCTTCGACGACGCCTGGTCCGCCTCGCTCACGTTGCTGAACGCGACCGACGAGCACCGGCTGATCGACGACAGCCTGACGTTCGACGGCACGCACTGGAATGCCCCGCGCGAGATCTACGCGGGGGTCCGATATCGGTTCCATTATTGAGCGCGAGAGCGCTCACGACAGCCGCTCGAACGGCGGCAACGCCACCTCATCGAGCTCGCCGAGCCGGCGCAGCAGCGGCGTCATCGTGAGGCCTTGCACGACGATCGAGAACGCGACGACCGCGAACGTGACGGTGACCACGGCCTCGCGCTCCGGGAGCGTGGTCGGCAATTCGAGCGCGAGCGCGAGCGCGAGCGCCCCGCGCAGTCCGCCCCAGAACAGCACGTGCTGGTGGGTGCGCTCGACCCGCAACCCGGTCCGCGCGAACAACGCGCATGGCGGATAGATCGCGAGCGCACGACCGAGCGTCACGAACGCGACCGCCGCGAGGAGCGCGGGCCACACCCCCGCGAACCGCAGCTGCGCCTCGTGCGCACCGATCAGCAGGAACACCAGCGAGTTCACCACGAAGCCGACGTATTCCCAGAACGACTCCACCGCGACGCGCCGCTCCGCCGCCTCGCGCGAGTCCGCGCGGGCGTTCCCGGCGACGAGCCCCGCGGTCAGCGCGGCGATCACGCCGGACGCGTGCAGTTGCTCGGCGAGCATGAACGCGCCGTACGCAGTCAGCGTCGAGATCGTGATCTGCACGAGGTGATCGCGGGTCCGCCCCGCGAGCGCGAGCATCGCGACGGCAACCGCCGCGCCGCAGGCGACGCCGGCGCCGATCGTCCACGCGAACTCGCCCGCGACCGACGCGAGACCGGCATGCGCGCCGGTCGCGAGCGCCGCAGCGATCGTGAACGCGACCGCGGCGGTGCCGTCGTTCAGCAGGCTCTCGGCTTCGACGAGCACCCGCAGCCGCCCGTGCACGCCGGCGTCCTTGAAGGTCGCGATCACCGACACCGGATCGGTCGCGGCGATCAACGTTCCGAACAGCGCCGCGGTTCCCCACGGCCAGCCGGCCACCGCATGCATGCCGACCGTGGTCACGATCGCCGCGAGCGCGAGGCCGACGGTCGCGAGCAGCGCGACGACCGGCAGATTGCGCTTGAACTCCGGCCAGCGCATGTAGAGCGCCGCCTCGAACACCAGCGGCGGCAGGAACACGAAATAGATCAGATCGCGCGACAGCGGGAAGCCGGCGCGGAACGGCGAGAAGTACAACGCGACGCCCGCGAGCAACAGCCCGACCGTGTACGGCAGTCGCAGCCGCCGCGTCAGCATCGCGACGAGCGCGGACACGAACAGCAGCAAGCCCCAGCGGACCAGATCCTCGCGCATCGGCGGATCATCCCACCGACCGCGACCGCAGCGCTAGGCCTCCGGCGTGCGCGGCGAACCTGCGACGCTCGACGAGTCCGCGATGCTCGACGAGTCCGCGACGCTCGACGAACCCGCCGCACCCGACGGCCCACCGATGCCGTCGGCCCCGGCGGCGTCGAGGTCGACGAGCACCGCACCCTCGGTCACGCGCGCGCCGACCGCGAAGTGCACCGCCCGCACGACCCCCGCGTACGGCGCGCGGATCGCGTGCTCCATCTTCATCGCTTCCACCACGAGCAGGGTCGCGCCCGCGGCGACCGCCTCGCCGACCGCAACCGGCACCGCCACCACGGTGCCGGGCAAGCGCGCGACGAGCTCGCCTTCCCGCGCGGTCGCGCGCGCAGCGCCGCGCCGCAGATCCTCGATCACGATCGCGACGCGCTCCGCACCCCGCCACAGATACAGCCGATCGTCGAGCCGCTCCCAGTCGACGCGGCGGCGCACGCCGCCGATCCACGCGTCCAGCGTGTGCGCATCGGACCCCGGTGCGAACCGCAGCGTGCGCTCGCCGAACCGCCCGCGCACCCGCCACGCCGCGCCCTCGCGGCACAGCTCGAGCGAGTGGCTGTCGGTCGTGGTTCGCAATTGCTCCGTTCGTATCGGTGGCAGGTTCACCCGGAACGCGTCGCGCGCCTCCCAGGGCGAGGCCAGGGCGGCCACCGGCGCATCGATCCCCGCGGCGATCGCCGCGGCCGCGAGCGCGATCTCGTCCGGATCCGCCACAGGCTCCGCGGCCGCGAGCTCCGGATGCGCGTCGACGAAGCGCGTGGTCGGCGCGGCGTCCGCGAAGTCGGGGGTCGCGAGCGCCGCGGCGAGCCAGCCGGCGTTGCTCGCGACGCCGACGACGCGGAAGCGCTCGAGCGCCTCGCGCAAGGTGGCGATCGCCGCGCGGCGATCCTCGCCGAACGCGATCAGCTTGCCGAGCAGCGAGTCGTAGTGACTCGAGACCTCGTCGCCGGCGTCGAACCCGGCATCGACCCGCAGCCGCTCGCTCTCGGCGGGCCAGCGCAGCCGCTCGAGGCGCCCCGCGCTCGGCACGAACTCCCGTGCCGGATCCTCCGCGCACACCCGCGCCTCGATCGCATGGCCGCGCGCCGCGAGCTCGTGTTCGGCGAAGCGCAGCGGCTCGCCGGCCGCGATCCGCAACTGCCACTCGACGAGATCGATCCCATGGATGCGCTCGGTGACGCCGTGCTCGACCTGCAGCCGGGTGTTCATCTCCATGAACCAGAACTCGCCGTCGGCGACCAGGAATTCGACCGTGCCGGCGTTCACGTAGCCGACCGTGCGCGCGACGGTGAGCGCTGCCGCGTGCAGCCGCTCGCGCAGCGCCGGCGGCAGATCCGGCGCCGGCGCCTCTTCGATCAACTTCTGATGACGCCGCTGCACCGAGCAGTCGCGCGTGCCGAGATGCCGCGCGTTGCCATGCGCGTCGCACAGCACCTGGACTTCGACGTGACGCGGCGCCGGCAGATAGCGCTCGATCAGCAGCGCACTGTCCGCGAACGCGCTGCTCGCGAGCCGGCGCGCGGCGCCGAGCGCCGCGTCGAGCTCGGCAGCTTCCCGCACGATCTGCATCCCCTTGCCGCCGCCGCCGCCGCTCGGCTTGATGATCAGCGGAAAGCCGAGCGCGCGCGCCTCGCGGTGCAAGCGCTCGAGGCTTTGATCCGCGCCCTGATAGCCGGGCAGCACCGGTACGCCCGCGCGGCGCATCGATTCCTTCGCGGCGATCTTCGAGCCCATCGCCGCGATCGCCGCCGCGGGCGGGCCGACGAACGCGATCCCGCGCGCCGCGCAGGCCGCGGCGAACTCGGCGTTCTCCGACAGGAAGCCGTAGCCCGGATGGATCGCGTCCGCGCCGGATGCCGCCGCGGCCTCGAGCAGCCGTTCGGCCGAGAGGTAGCTGTCGCGCGCGCGCGCCGGGCCGATCCACCGGGCCTCGTCGGCGAGCCGCACGTGGCGCGCGTCGGCGTCGGCGTCGGAATACACCGCGACCGTGCGGATCCCGAGACGGCGCGCGCTGCGGATCACGCGGCACGCGATCTCACCCCGATTCGCGATCAAGAGCCGCGCGAACATCAGCGGATCCACGCGGGCCGGCGCCGCTCGATCGCGGCCGCGAGGCCCTCCTGCGCCTCGGGCCCCGCGCGCAGCTCCGCGAGCACGCGCGCGGTGCGCTCGGCGGTCGCGGTCGCCGGTTCCGTACGGCGGGCGTCTGCGAACAGCCCTTTGGTCGCGGCGAGCGCCGCCTGGCCGCCGCTCGCGATCTCGGTGGCGAGCGCGAGCGTGGCCGCGCCGAGTTCGGCCGGCGCGACGACCTCGTGCACCAAGCCGATCCGCCGCGCCTGGTCGGCGTCGATCGTCTCGCCGGAGAGCGCGTAGCGCCGTGCCTGGCGCGGGCCGATCGCCTCGAGCACGTACGGCGAGATCACCGCCGGCGCGAGCCCGAGTCGCACCTCGGGCAGCCGCAACCGCGCGTCCGCGGCCGCGATCGCGACGTCGCACGCCGCGACGAGACCGAGTCCGCCGCCGTAGGCCGCACCTTGCACGCACGCGATCGAGGGCTTCGGGCAGTCGTGCAGCGCGGCGAGCAGATCCGCGAGGCGGCGCGCGTCGGCGAGGTTCTCCGCGTAGCTCGCGGTGCCGAGCGCGCGCATCGACGCGAGGTCCGCGCCCGCGCAGAACACGCTGCCCGATCCCGCGATCAGCAGCACGCGGGTCGAACTCCGCGCCGCGTGGTGCGCGATCGCCATCGCGAGCGCCTCGATCAGCGCGCGGTCGAGCGCGTTACGCGCCTCGGGGCGATTCAGCGTCAGCCGGACGATCCCCGGCGCCGCTTCCGACTCGATCAAGATCTCCGGCATGGGTCACATCCTGAAGATTCCGAACCGGGTCTCCTCGGACGGCGCGTTGCGCACCATCGCGAGCGCGAGCGCGAGCACCCGGCGCGTGTCGATCGGATCGATCACGCCGTCGTCCCAGAGCCGCGCACTCGCATAGTACGGGTGTCCCTGGGTCTCGTATTGCTGGCGGATCGGCGCGGTGAACGCCCGCTCCTCCGCCTCGCTCCAGTCCTTGCCGGCCGCCTGCAACTGCTCGCGGCGGATCGTCGCGAGCACCATCGCGGCCTGTTCGCCGCCCATCACCGAGGTGCGCGCGTTCGGCCACTGGAGCAGCAGCCGCGGCGCGTACGCGCGACCGCACATCGCGTAGTTCCCGGCGCCGTAGCTGCCGCCGATGATCACGGTGAGCTTCGGCACGCGCGCGGCCGCGACCGCCGCGACCATCTTCGCGCCGTCGCGCGCGATCCCGCCGACCTCGGCGCGCCGGCCGACCATGAAGCCGGTGATGTTCTGCAGGAACAGGAGCGGTATGCGCTCGCGGCAGCATAGCTCGACGAAGTGCGCGCCCTTCAGCGCGCTCGCCGAGAACAGGATCCCGTTGTTCGCGAGGATCCCGACCGGATAGCCGCCGACGTGCGCGAAGCCGGTCACCAGGGTGCTGCCGTAGAGCTGCTTGAACTCGTCGAACTCCGACGCATCGACGATCCTCGCGATCACCTCGCGCACGTCGTACGGCGTGCGCAGGTTCGTCGGCACGATCCCGTACAGTTCCGCCGGATCGTAGTACGGCTCGCGCGGCAGCGCCGGCGGCGCGGTCGATGGGCCGGGACGCAGCCGCGCGACGATGCGCCGCGCGATCGCGAGCCCGTCGGCGTCGTTCTCCGCGTAGTGGTCGCAGACCCCCGACTCGCGGCAGTGCACGTCGGCGCCGCCCAAGCTCTCGGCGTCGACGATCTCGCCGGTCGCCGCGCGCACGAGCGGCGGACCGCCGAGGAAGATCTGCCCCTGATTGCGGACGATCACGTTCTCGTCCGACATCGCCGGCACGTACGCGCCGCCCGCGGTGCAGTTGCCGTGCACGACCGAGATCTGCGCGACCCCGGCCGCCGAGAGGTTCGCCTGGTTGTAGAAGATCCGCCCGAAGTGGTCGCGATCCGGGAACACCTCGTCCTGGCGCGGCAGGAACGCGCCGCCGCTCTCGACGAGATACACGCAGGGCAGGCGATTCTCGAGTGCGATGTCCTGCGCGCGCAGGTGCTTCTTCACGGTGAGCGGGTAGTACGAGCCGCCCTTCACGGTCGGATCGTTCGCGACGATCATGCACTCGCGCCCGGCGATCCGCCCGATCCCGGTCACGATTCCCGCCGCCGGCACCTCGCCATCGTACAGACCGTAGGCGGCGAATGCCGACAACTCGAGGAACGGGGCGCCTGGGTCGAGCAGTCGGTCGATCCGCTCGCGCGCCAGCAGTCGCCCGCGCGCACGATGGCGCGCCGCCGCCTGGGCGCTCCCGCCGGCCGCGATCTGCGCGGTCTTGTCGCGCAAATCCGCCACGATCGCTTTCATTTCGGCGGCATTAGCGGCGAATTCTGTACTTTTGACGTCGATTTCAGTTTCGATCCGGAGCATCTTGCCCTCGACCGCCTGATTGTCGGACAATTATACTATCTCAGCCCGTCAAGGAAACCAACATGTCCACCGTGGAGCTCTGCCCGGAGGAAGACCTCGATACCGGACTCGACGAGGACGTCCGCGCACTGCGCGCCGCGGTCCGGCGCTTCGCGACCGCCGAGATCGCCCCGCGCGCCGCCGCGATCGATCGCGAGGACGTCTTTCCGCGGGACCTGTGGCCGAAGCTGGGGGACCTCGGGCTCCTCGGGATCACGGTCCCCGAACGGCATGGCGGCGCCGGGCTCGGCTATCTCGCGCACACGGTCGCGATGACCGAGATCTCGCGCGCCTCGGGCGCGGTCGGCCTCTCCTACGTCGCGCACTCGAATCTCTGCGTGAATCAGTTGCGACTCAATGGCAACGACGCCCAGCTAGCGCGGTATCTGCCGAAGCTGATCGACGGCGAGCACGTCGGTGCGCTCGCGATGTCCGAGCCCGAGGCCGGCTCGGACGTCGTCGGCATGCGGCTCACCGCGCGCCGCGCGGCGGACGGCTATCGGCTGAACGGTCGCAAGATGTGGATCACCAACGGCCCGGACGCCGACGTGCTGGTCGTGTATGCAAAGACCGAACCCACGCTCGGGCCGCGCGGGATCACCGCGTTCATCATCGAACGCAGCTTCCCGGGATTCTCGGTCGCGCAAAAACTCGACAAGCTCGGGATGCGCGGCTCCTCGACTGGCGAACTGGTGTTCGAGGACTGCGTCGTGCCGGCCGAGAACGTGCTCGGCGAGGAGAACGGCGGGATCCGGGTCCTGATGAACGGCCTGGACTTCGAGCGCGTCGTGATCTCGGGCGGCCCGCTCGGGCTCATGGCCGCCGCGCTCGACGTGGTGCTGCCCTACGTGCGCGAGCGCCGCCAGTTCGGCCAGCGGATCGGCAGTTTCGAGCTGATGCAGGGTAAGATCGCCGACATGTACACCGCCTTCAACGGGGCGCGGGCGTACGTGCACGAGGTCGCGCGCGCCTGCGACGCGGGCCGCAAGACCCGCCGCGCGGCCGCCGCATGCCTGCTGAACGCCTCGGAGCTCTCGGTCCGCGTCGCGCTCGAGGCGATCCAGTCGCTCGGCGGGAACGGCTACATCAACGACTACGCGACCGGGCGGCTGCTGCGCGACGCGAAGCTCTACGACATCGGTGCGGGCACCCAGGAGATCCGCCGCATGCTGATCGGGCGCGAACTCGTCGAGGCCGCGTGAGCGCGACCTTCGAACCGCTGCCGTTCGCGCCCGGCTATCGCCGGGTCGCGAGCGAGATCGCCGCGCGAATCCTCGACCGCACGCTCAAGCTCGGCGACCCCTTGCCGCCGGAGCTCGAGCTGGCGACGCAGTTCGGCGTGAACCGCTCGACGATCCGCGAGGCCTTGCGCGAGCTCGAGAGCGCGGACCTGATCGCCCGCCGCCGCGGCACGAAGCGCATGGTCGTCGCGCGGCCCGCGGCGACTCAGGTCGCGGGGCGACTGCGGCAGGCGCTCGCGCTGAACGACGTGACCGGACGCGAGGTCTGGGAGATGCTCGAGGTGCTCGAGCCGCCCGCGGCCGAAGCGGCCGCGCTCGCGCGCACCGCGGACGCGCTCGCGCGGATCGAGGCCGCGGTCGCGGCCTACCGCGCCGACCACCGCGAAGCACGCACCGCGGTCGACGGCGTCGCCGAGTTCTTCCGCGCGGTCGCGGCCGCGACCGGCAACCACGTGCTGCCGCTGATGCAGGAGCCGCTCCTGCAGCTCCTCGCGGCGACGCTGCAGGTGCTGATCGACGCCGCGCCGCCCGCGCGCGAGCGCATCGCGACCGCGCAGCAAGCGATCGTCGCGGCCATCGGTGCGCGTGACGGTACGCTCGCCCGCACCTGGATGGCGCGGCACGTCCGCGACTTCCGGCGCGGCTTCGAGATCTGCGGGATCGACCTCGACACGCCGGTGCCGTTCGGCTGAGCCGGGCCGCGCCGGCCCGACTGGCGCATCGCACGACCGCGTATGATGCCGCGGATGCGCCACCCGCCCACGCACCGTCTCGCCGCGCTCGCCGCCGCACTCCTGATCGCCGCATTCGCGCCGAACGCCGCCCACGCGGCGAGAGCGCCGGCCGGCGCGAGGGTCCGGGTGATCATCGGCCCGACCCCGATCCCCGGCGGCGAGGCGCGCGCCGCCCACGACATCACCGTGGTGAACGACGCGCTGGCGTTCGCGATCGCGGTCGACTCGCCGGTCCCGTACGGCGTGCCGCGCGGCGCGCTCGTCGACGTCGCCGCGGTCCGCGACGGGGTGATCGGGCACGACCACGTGGTGTTCGCCGACTTCATCCCGAACGCGTGGTCGGCGTGGCCGAACACCGTCCATCGCGTGACGGTCCTCGAGCACGACCCGCGGCGCGTCGTCGTGCGGGCGGTGCGCGACTGGGGCGCGGTGCTGATCACGACCACGTATACCCTCACCGCCGGATCCGACACGATCGCGATCACGACGACGATGCAGAATCGCGGCACCGCGCCGCTGCGCGGCCTCCTGTCGGGCATGACCTTGTGGCAAAAAGGCGGTTTTCGCTTCGGCCTGCCCGGCGTCGCCTCCTGTGACCACGGCCCCGCGACGGGCGCGCTCGCCGACCGCGTCGTCGCGTACGGCCCGCACTGGTCGATCGCGCTGCACGCGCCGTATCTCGATCACGTCGCGAACGGCTGCCGCGACCTGTTTCGCCGTCACGATCTCGCACCCGGTGCGACCCAACGCTTCGACGCGTGGCTGCAGGTGGGCGTGCGCGACGATCTCGCGCCGGTGGTGCGCGAGTCGATCGAGCGCGAGCATCTCCCGAATGGACGGATCCACGGTCGCGTCAGCTTCGCGGACGGCACGCCGGTCCCACGCCCGGTGATCGTCGCCGAGCGCCGCGGGACGACCTACGCGTGGGCGGTCGGGCACGACGGGCGATACGACTTCCAACTGCCGGTCGGTCGCTACGCGATCCATGCGACCGGGCACGACGCCAGCGACAGCGCGAGCGTCCGCGTCGCGCTCGCCCCCGGCGAGGACCGTCGGCTGGACCTCCGCGGGCTCGAGCCCGCGGGGCAGGTGCGCTTCACGATCACGAACGCCGTGACCGGCGCGCCGCTCGATGCGCGCATCACGATCGCGCACGGCGCGTTGCCGGTCGTCGAGACGCAGGGCGGCCACACGTTCTTCACGGCGCTCGGCCGCCGCGGCCGCGCGTCGTTCGCGATCGCACCCGGCCGGTACGTATTCGACGTCGAGTCGGGCGGCGGCTTCCTGGGTCCGGGACAACGCGTTCCCGTCGACGTCGTCCCCGGGCGCGAGACCCGGGTCGCGGTGCGGCTCACGCGCTGGTTCGACCCGCCGCGGGATGGCTGGTTCGCGGCAGACCTGCACCACCACGCGGACCAGGCCGAGGCGGTGACACCGCCGCGCGACCTCGCCCGCTCGCAGCTCGCGGCCGGTCTCGACCTGCTGTTCGTCAGCGACCACGACTCGACCGTGAACCTGCCGATCCTCGCGCGCATCGCCGCCGCGCGCGGGATCCCGTTCCTGCCGTCGATCGAGTTCTCCCCGTCCTGGGGGCACATCAACGCGTACCCGCTGCGCCTCGATGCGCAGCCCTCGGTCGACCCCACGACCGCGACGATCGAGCAGATCTTCCACGAAGCGCACCGGATGGGCGCGACCGTCGTCGAGATCAACCACCCCTACATTCCCTACGGATACTTCACCAGCCTCGCGCACGGCACCGCGCCCGGCGGCTTCGACCCGCACTTCGACGTGATCGAGATCAACGCGGCCGCGTCGGCCGACGACCCCCAGGTCCTGCACGCGCTGTGGGCGTTCTGGAACGCGGGCGATCGGTATTACCTCGCGGGCGGCACCGACACGCACGACGTGTGGAACGAGGTGTCGGGCCGGGTCCGCACCTTCGTGCACCTCGACGGGAAGCCGACCGCCGCGCGCTTCGCGGACGCGCTGCGCGCCGGTCATGCGTACGTGAGCTACGGGCCGCTGATCGAGCCGCGGACGATGTTCGGCGACGACCTGAAGGCCGCCGCGGGTGCGCCGTTCGATCTCGCGTTCCGGCTCGAGTCGGTCGCAGGCCTCGCGCGGGTCAGCTTGATCGAGAACGGCAAGGTCCACCGCGTGCGCCGCTTCTCGGGCGCGCCCAAGCGCGCGGACGTCGACTTTCGCGAATCGGTGCGGCGCGCCGGGTGGTTCGCGCTGATCGTCGAGGACGCGGCCGGGCGGCGCGCGTACACGGACCCCATCTGGATCGACGTCGCCGATCCGCGCAGCGCCCTACCCGATCCCGCGGCGACCGTCGCGCCGCCGCGCTGAACGGCGGCGCGCGCGTGCCGGCGCAGGGGCGGCTCCGCGGGCTCAGTCGTCGTCGTTCAGCACCGTGACCGTGGCGCTCGCCGAGGTCGCGCCGTTGGCCGCGTTCACACAGGTCAGGACGTAGGTCGTCGTCGACCCGATATCGTCGATGGTTTGGGTACCGGTCGCGGCGAGACCGGTCACGTCGAGCCCACCACCGCTGATCGCACACGACACGGCGTTCGCCGCACTCCAGCCGAGCGTGACGGCGTCGTCGCGATCGCCGTCGAGCGTCGAGGGCGTCGCCGTGAACGACGTGATCGACGGCGCCGCATAGGCGACCACGGAGGCGTTCGCACGGGTGGTACCGCCGACCGAATTGGTGCAGGAGAACGTATAGGTCGTCGTCCCCGGTGTGGTGGGCGTTGGAACTGCCTTGGTGCCGCTCGTGGTGATCCCCGTGACCGAGGCACCGCCACTGATCGAACAGCTCAGCGGATAGGGCGTGCCGTCCGCGGTGCTGTCCGAGATCGACCAACTGAGGCTGATGGTTCCTTGTCCCGCCGTGACACTCGTCGGCGACGCGGCGAATGACCCAATCGACGGCGGCGGCACGACCTCGACCGTCGCCGTGCTGCCGCTCGTCCCGGCGGGTCCGGTGCACGAGAGCGTATACCCGGTCGTCGAGGTCGGTGACGTCGTGTACGTGCCGCTGATGCCGGTCTGGCTCCGCCAACCGGCGTCGCCCGCGGTGAACTGACACGACAGCGCGTGCTGAGCGCGCCACGAAATCGTCACGGCAGACCCTGACGCGACCGCAGCCGGTGCCGTCAACGTCACGGCCGGCGCCGGGCATTGCGGCTGTGGATCGGTGCTCGCCGGGGGCCAGGCGCTGTTCGCTCGGACACCGAGGATGCGCGTGTTCAGCGTCAGGTACAGGTTCGCGAGCCGCCCGCGGAGCTCGCCCCAGGGATTCGGGTTCGACGCGTCGCCCCAGAGCGCGATGTTGCCCAGCGTGGTGCCGGTGTCGTTCTGCGCGGACGCGAGCACCCCGTCGACTCCCAGCGTTTCCTGCGCCGCGCAGCCGTAGTCCTGGGCCTGCATGAAGGTCTCTACATTCGCGAGGTCCGGCGTTCCGTTTGGCGTGCCGTTGTCGATCGTCTGTTTCGCCGATGCGGGAATGTTCGGCGCGGTATTGAGGGTCGCGACGAGGTCCTCGTACTTCTGCTGCGCATATTGCGCCATCGCCATTGGGCCGGTTCCGGTCACGCTCGGGTTCAAGATCAGGCCGACACCGTAGAGCGACATGCCGCGACTGATGATGGCGGACGAGTCGCAGAACCCGGTCAGCTCGACCATCTCATCGGCCGATACCGGCTGCCCGGTGGCCGGGTCGACCATGACGACGTCGCCCTCGCCGGCGCTCGCGAGCGGCGCCCAGGCGCTGACCGCTTCGGGGCACGAGGGGTTCGACAGCCCCTGCGGCGCCGGCAGGATGTTGTCGACGTTCTCCTGCGTATAGACCGTTATCCCGGCAACCCCGTCCACGCCCGGCGCACTCGTGTGCACGAGCGCGAAGCCCTTGCCGGTGATGCCCGAACCGCCGACCAGCGATGCCGGGATGATCTCGTGGCCGAAGCCCGGACACAGGCTATCGGCGTCGAGGGTCGTCGCGCCGTACTGGCCGGTCGTCGGGTCCCATCGCGGGTCCGTGGCGACGACGCAGGTCGACTCGATCGCATCACCCGAGACGCTCTGCACGCCGGTGTAGATGCTGTGCGGTGCGACGCCCTTGCCGCCGATATCGCAGGTCTTCGGTTGCGGGGAGCCCGCCGGTACCGTCGGATTCACACAATCCGACACCGGCTCCGCGGCGGCGCGCGCGACCGCGAGCGCGTCGGCGCCATTGACGCCCTGGGTCGCGATCCCGATCACGTTCGTCGCGCCAGCGGCCGTCGGCGCGCCGAGCTGCAAGATCTGACCGGCGCTCTTCGGCGCGGTCTGCGTCACGAACGCGTACGGAACCTCGAGCTGGAGTCCCACCTTGATCTTCTGCAAGCCGCTGCCGAGCCCGCTCGCGAAGACCTGGACCAACGTCGGGGTGATCGCTCCGGTCGCCGGATCCACCGAGAAATCGTAACGCAATACGCGACCCGCGGTGGTTGCGACCAGGATGGTCGGATGATCGACGAGGGCATCGGCCGGCCAGAAGTCGAAGCCGGTCGGGAACTCGTCGGCCGGAAACTGGCTCGAGCCGATCAAAACAGCATCCGGCCCGGATCTCGGACCGTTGCCGGCGAGCACTTGCGCGATCGAGTTCGCGCGATAAGCGATCAGCTCCGCCGAATTGGCGTTGTTCTTCGAACCGACCAGAACGAGCAGGTCGTTCGGTGCCCACGCCGCGGTCGTCGTGGTCGCGACCGCTGAATCCTGCAGGGTCACGTCGCCCAGCGCGAAGAACGAGTTGGCGTCGATCAGATCCGGATTGACCGCGTAACCGGTCGCCGCGGTCGGATCGGCCGGCAGTACCCACACCGACGGCTTCTTCGACGTGACGATGTACAAGTTGTTCCAGGAATCCAGTGACAGGCCGTCCGGATGCGCGGGCCCGGTCCCGCTCGAGGAAGCGATCGGCCATACGATCGACGGAACCGACGGCGTACCGGTCGGGGCGGTGAGCACCGGCGTGTATCGCCAGATCTGTCCCTGCACACTGTCGGACGCAAGCACGTCGACGGTCCCCGCGACACTGTTGGTCACCTGGACGACAGAGCTGAAACTGCCGTGGCTCGCGGCATCGGTCGGCGAGTTGAGCAACGCGATCGTGCCCGGAGGAGCGAACGAGGTCACATCGTAGACGAAGTTGTCGACCGAATTCGCCGCGGTGACCCGCACGAACTCGGCGTTCGCGGTTACCGCCGTGAACACCGCGGCGAGGATCACCGTTGCCGCGATCAGCGAGCGACTGGCGATCGCAGGATGCTGGTTCATGAGGCGCTCCGCATTCCGGGGACGATGCCCCGGTCGGATTCTGCGCCTTAAGTTCCGTTAATGTAACTAAGAATCATTCCAAACAGAGATTCGAAGCCGTTATGTCCGCCGGCGGGGAGTGGCGCACCACCGCGCGATGCCCTCATCGGCGGTCACGGCGCTCGCGCGCCGCGGCCGGCGCGGCGGCCGGCGGGATTCGCAGCGCCGTGCCGGACCGGGAGCGTTGCATCGCGGTTCGCGCGTTCAGGCGGTGCAGATAACTCACCGCGAGCCGGCGGTAATCGGGCGGTGCGGCGGGGTTCTTCTCGAGGATTCCGACACCGTGCAGCAGATGCCGCTGCGCCGCCGAGTAATGCCCGAGACCCGCGAGCGCTGCGCCTTCGGCGCTCTCCGCGACCGCGGTCTTCCAATGGTCCGGCGAGAGCGCGGCCGACAACACCGTCACCGCTTGCCGCGACGACGCGAGCGCCGCGTCGAACTGGTGCTCGGCGATTTGCAGGATCGCCACGTTGACCAGACTGGTCGCGACGTCCAGACGATTGGGGGCATTCAGACGCCGGCGCATCGCCAGCGCGGCATCGAGATTCGTCTTCGCCGCCCCGTACTGTCCCGCTTCGATCTGCCAGAAGCCGATCCGGTTCATGATCGTCGCGACGTCGGGATTGTCCCCCGGAAACAGCTTTCGCAGGATCGCGAGCGCCTCGCCCTCGGTGGCGAGGGCCCGGTGCAGGTGGCCCCGCTCGGACTGCACGAACGCCAGATTGTTCAGCGTCGTCGCGACGTCCGGGTTCACGGAACCGACGAGCTTGCGCTGCATCGCGAGCGCCTCGCGATACGTCGCCTCCGCTTGCACGTGATCGCCCTTGATATCCATGATCGCCGCGAGATTATCGAGACCGGCCGCGACCTCCGGATGCGTGTCGCCGTACAGCCGTCGCTTCATCGCGATCGACTGCGTGAGCAGACTCTCGGCCTGATTGTAGTTGCCATGTTCCTCGAGAAGGCTCCCGAGATCGTTGAGCGCCTCGGCGACGTCCGGGTAGGGCTTCGTTCCCCAGACCGAGCGTTCCATCGCCAGCGCGGCGCGCATCGTCCCGATCGCACCGTTGAGGTCGCCCTCGTCGCTCATCACGCGCGCGAGTTCCTTGAGCGTATAGGCGGCCGCGGGGTTCGACGGGCCGTACAGCTTGCGCTGCAGGTCGAGCGCCAGACGCAGGCGCCGATCCGCCTCGCGGTACTTGCCTTCGTCTTCCAGCAGCTCGCCGAAACTCTGCAGCGTATCCGCCCGCTGCTCCTCGCTGCGCCGGTCGCGGCGATCGGGCGCCAGGACCGCGATCGCGCCGCGGAAATCCCGCTCGGCGGCGCCGTAATTTGCCTGCATGCGCAGCAACTCCCCTTCGTGCTCGAGCGACCGCGACATCGCGAGCGGCGACACGTCGGGCAGGCCGCGGCGTGTCGCGAGGGCGGCATCGAGCAGCGGCTTGGCGCTGTGATAGAGACCGAGTCCCATGTACACCGTGCCGAGCGTGTCCATCAATGTCGCGCGGACCGCCGGCTGTTTGACGAGCTGCCGCTTGATCCGCGCCGCGCCCTTGTCGAGCATCTCGCGGGCGGTGACGGCATCGCCGCGAGCCTTGCCCGGATCGGAGATCCGGAACAGATCGACGAGAAAATCGGTCGTCTGGTTCGCGGTCTCCGCCGCGCGCTCGGCGCGCACACGCTGCCGATCCGCCGCGCGCTTTTGCATGAACGCGAAGGCCGCGAGACCGCTCGTGACGACCATGCCGGCGATCGCCACGCAGGCGATCGCGAACAGACGGCGGTTGCGGCGCTGCTGTTCACGCCGCTTCAGCGTGTCGAAGCCGACGCCGAGGACGCCGGCGATCAACTTGAGCTTGGCGTTCTGGCGGCCGTCCTTGCCCGGCCGCGCATCCGCCGCGATGGGTTCGCTGCGGACGTCACTCAGCTTGCCGTCCGATCCGAGCCGGTAACGCAATGCGGGCGGGAAACATTCCTGCTCGGCGCCGTCCGGCAGGTCCGAGGCGTTCGGTTCGCCGTCGACGATCAAACAGAAGATTCGGTCCTCGCGACCGAGTCGCTTGAACGACAGGATCTCCTCGTTGACCCATTTGGACTTCGCCGCGTACGGCGAGCAGATCACGATCTGGCAACCGGATCGCTCCAGCGCCGCCGTGATCTCGGCGCCGAGATCGGTCGCGGTCGCGAGCTCGTCGCGATCGCGAAACACGGGCGCCATGCGCTTCGGTATCAGGCCACGGGCGTGATGGGTCCCGACGATCTTGCGCGGCGGGCGATAGGATTCGATCCCCTTGTGCAGCCACCCGGCCCACCGGCTGTCCCGATGGCTATAGCTGATGAACGCACAGTAAGTCGGCTGCTCCATGCCATCGCCCCCCCGCGGTGACCGGGCACCGAGCCGTCCGGGCGCCCGACGCGCATCGAGGGGTCGACTCTATACCGAAAGGGTGGCAGGACCAACATCGGCCGGAACGACCCTGCGCCCGACGCGGGGCGGTCGCGGTCGCCGTCGCCTAGGGGTTGCCGAGGTCGGCGAGCGGGTGACCTGCACCCGGAGGTTCGCGAAAGAACGCCTCGACCGCGGCCGGATCGACCTCCTCGATCCGCGCCGGCCGCCAGCGCGGCCGCTTGTCCTTGTCGATCAGCAGCGCGCGCACGCCCTCGACGAGATCGCCGTGAGCGAAGCAGTGCTGCACGACGGTGTACTCCATCCGCAGGCAGTCGGCCAGGTCGAGCCCGCGCCCGAGCCGCAACGCGCGCAGCGCGACCGCGAGCATCGTCGGCGAGCGCCGCCGCATCAGCTCGAGGGTCCTGTCCGCCCAGTCGCGCAGCGCGGGGTCGACTTCCGCGGCGAGCGATTCCATGATCGCCGGGACCGAGGCGGGCGCGAAGTGCCGGTCGATCGCGTCACGCCAGCGCGCCAGCGGCGGCGGCGGCGGCGGCGAAGCGAGCGCACGCAGCGCGGCGTGCGCCGCGTCGAACGAGGCGATCGCGCCGCGCGCGCGCAGCGCGTCCTCGACGCCGGCGATCGCGTCGGGCACGAGATAATGATCCGCGAGACCGGCGTAGATCGCATCGGCCGCGCCGAGCTCGCTGCCGGTCAGCGCGAGATAGGTCCCCAGACACCCCGGCAAGCGCGACAGGAAGAAACTCCCACCGACGTCGGGGATCAAGCCAATCCCGACTTCCGGCATCGCGATCCGGGTCTTCTCGCCGACCACCCGCAGCCGCGAGCCTTGCGCGAGACCCATGCCGCCACCCATCGTGATCCCGTCGGCGATCGCGACGAACGGTTTCGGGTACCGATGCAGCAGGTGATCGAGCCGGTACTCGTGCACGAAGAACTCGCGATGCAAGGTCCCGTCCGCGCGGTAGCTGTCGTAGAGCGCGCGCACGTCGCCGCCCGCGCAGAATGCCCGGCCACCGGCGCCGCGCATCACCAGCGCCTGCACCGAGGCGTCCGCGGCGAGCGCCTGCAAGCGCCCCTCGAGCGCCTCGATCATCGCGAGGGTGAGCGCGTTCAGCGCCTCGGGGCGATTCAGCGTGACCCGCGCGATCCCGTCGCGCACCTCGACCTCGACGTCCACCCGCGGCGCGCCGTTCAGTCGTTGGTCCAGTGCGGGCGGCGTTTCTCGAGGAACGCGTTCACGCCCTCTCGCTGATCGGTGCCGTCGAACAGGTCGACGAACGCCTCCCGTTCTTTCGCGAGCGCCGCGTGCCGCGGCGTGCCGCGGCGCGCCTCGTGGATCAATTGCTTGCAGGCGACCACCGCGCGCGGGCTCAAGCCGAGCACGCGCTCGGCGAGCGCCGTGGCCGCCGCGCGCGCCTCGCCGGCGCCGACGACCTGCTCGACGAGCCCGATCCGCAGCGCGGTCGGCGCATCGACGCGCTCGTTGGTGAGGATCATCCGCTTCGCCCAGCCCTCGCCAACCAGCCACGGCAGCGTCTGCGTGCCGCCGCCGCAGGGCAACAGGCCCACCGCCGGCTCCGGCAGTGCCATCGTCGCGCGCTCGTCCGCGACCCGCAGATCGCAGGCGAGCGCGCACTCGAGGCCACCGCCCATCGCATAGCCGTTGATCGCCGCGATCACCACCGGACGTGCGTTCTGCAGCGCCTCGAACGCAGTGCCGAAGCGCTGTGCCATCACCCGCGCGTGCGCCTTGTCGCCGTCCGCGAACAGCTTGAGGTCCGCCCCGCCGCTGAAGAACTTGTCCCCCTGGCCGGTCAGGATCACCGCGTGCACGGTGGGGTTGCGATTCAGCTCGTCGATGAGCGCGGTCAGGCGGGTGAGCCCCTCGGCGGTGAACGCGTTCGCGGGCGGGTTCGCGAGCGTGACCGTCGCGACGTGTCCTTCGATCCGGTTCTCGATCATGACGCCCCGTCCTTGCGATAGAGGTGGATGATCGCCGAGAAGTCGAGCCCGCCGTGGCCTTGCGCGCTGAACAGGCGATAGAGCTGCTCCGCAGCGGCCCCGAGCACGACCGGCTGGCGCGATTGCTTCGCCGCGTCGGTCGCGAGCCCCAAATCCTTCAGCATCAGATCCGCGCCGAAACCGCCGGTGTAGCCGCGCGCCGCGGGGACGTTGTCCATCACGCCGGGGAACGGGTTGTACGAGTCCGAACTCCAGCAGCGTCCGCTCGAACTGTTCACGATCCCGGCGAGCACCGTCGGGTCGATCCCGAGCGCCGCACCGAGGCTCATCGCCTCCGCGACACCGATCATCGAGATCGCGAGCACCAGGTTGTTGCAGATCTTCGCGACCTGCCCGGTGCCCGATTCGCCGCAGCGCACGATGTGTTTGCCCATCGCCGCGAGCACCGGGCGGATCCGCTCAAAGAGCGCTTCGCCCGCGCCGACCATGAACGTGAGCGTCCCGGCCGCCGCGCCGTTGGTGCCGCCGGAGACCGGCGCATCGGCCATCGGATTGCCTTGCGCGGCCGCGCGTGCCGCGACCTCGCGCGCGGTGTGCGGATCGATCGTGCTGGAATCGACGAGCACGACGCCCGCGCGCACCGCGGCGAGCACGCCGTCCTCGCCGAGATACACCGCGCGCACCTGCGGCGAGGACGGCAGCATCGTGAGCACGAGTTCGGCGCCATCGACGACCTCGCGCAAGGTACCGGCCTCGCGTGCGCCCGCGGCCGCGAGCGCAGCCACGTTCGCGCGGACGACGTCGTGGACGACGAGTTCGTGGCCCGACTTCAACAGGTTGCGCGCCATCGGCGCGCCCATGTTGCCGAGACCGACGAACCCGATCTTCATTTGAGGCTGATCGTCGTGTTGACCCCGCCGGTCGTGCCCGCGTCGTCGAACCACCGGGTCGTGATCGTCTTGGTCTGGGTGTAGAACTGCACCGCCTGCTTGCCGTAGGGCCCCAGGTCCCCGAGCTTCGAGCCGCGCGAACCGGTGAAGCTGAACACCGGCACCGGCACCGGGATCGGCACGTTGATCCCGACCTGGCCGACGTCGATCTCGTTCTGGAACTTGCGCGCGACCGCGCCGCTCTGCGTGAAGATCCCCGTACCGTTGCCGAACGGGTTCGCGTTGACCAGCTCGATCGCGTCCGCCAGCGTGTCGACGCACATGATCGACATCACCGGTCCGAAGATCTCGGTCGTGTAGATCTTCATGCTCGGCTTCACGCCGGAGAAGATCGTCGGACCGACGAAGTTGCCCTTCTCGTAGCCCTTGATCTGGATCTCGCGACCGTCGAGCTCGAGCTTCGCGCCCTCGCGGACGCCGTCCTCGATCAAGCCGAGCACCCGGTTCTTGGCGTTGCGCGAGATCAGCGGACCGAGGTCCGCGCCCTTCTCGAGGCCGGCGTTCACCTGCAAGGTGCGCGCCTTCGCGACGATGTCCGGGATCCAGCGTTTCGTCTCGCCGACCAGCACCACGACCGAGGTCGCCATGCAGCGCTGTCCCGCGGCGCCGAAGGTCGCGCCGACCAGCGAGTTCAAGGACTGCTCCTTGTTCGCATCCGGCATCACGACCGCGTGGTTCTTCGCGCCCATCATCGACTGAACGCGCTTGCCGTGCTGCGAGGCGAGCTGATACACGTGCGTTCCGACCGCGGTCGAGCCGACGAACGACACCGCGACGATGTCCGGGTGGGTGCACAGCGCGTCGACCGCGCGCTTGCCGCCGTGCACGATGTTGAGCACGCCCGGCGGGACTCCGGCCTCGAGCGCGAGCTCGCCGAGCAGCATCGACGTCATCGGGTCCTGCTCCGAGGGCTTCAGCACGAACGTGTTCCCGCAGACGATCGCCATCGGGAACATCCACAGCGGGATCATCGCCGGGAAATTGAACGGCGTAATGCCCGCGCACACGCCGATCGGCTGGCGGATCGAATAGGTGTCGACGCCGTTCGCGACGTTCTCGGCAAACTCGCCGAGCTGCAGCGTCCCGATCGAGCACGCGTGCTCGACGACCTCGAGGCCGCGGAACACGTCGCCCTCGGCATCGGGGTAGGTCTTGCCCTGCTCGGTCGACAGCGTGCGCGCGAGCCGCGGCATGTGCTCGCGAACCAACGCCTGGAGCTTCAGCATGATTCGCGCGCGCGTCCCGAGCGGCGTGTTGCGCCAGGTCTTGAACGCCTTCTTCGCCGACGCGATCGCGGCTTCCAGCTCGGCGTCGGTCGCGAACGGCACGCGCGCGATCGTCTCCTGCGTCGCCGGATTCACGACGTCCAGCCACTCCGCGGTCGTCGACTCGACGAAGCGACCATCGATCAGGAGTTTCACGGTCGACGCCGCTGCGGCGGCGACGTTCGCGGATGCGGTGCTCATGGTCCTCGATTCCTCTTGGTGAACGTGTCAGGCGCCGGGTTCGGCGCTCTCGATCAGCTGGCGCGCGATCAGCATGCGCTGGATCTCGCTGGTGCCCTCGTAGATCTGCGTGATGCGCGCGTCGCGATACAGCCGCTCGACGGTATAGGACTCGAGGTACCCGTAGCCGCCGTGGATCTGGATCGCCCGCGAGCACACGTGCTCGGCCGTCTCCGATGCGTACAGTTTCGCCTGGCTGGCCTCGCTGAGGCAAGCGGAACCCGCACTGCGCAACGCGGCAGCGCGGTGGGTCAGCAGGCGCGCCGCGTTGATCCTCGTGTGCATGTCCGCGAGCAGGTCGCCGATTCGGCCGAATTCGGCGATCGGCCGGCCGAACTGGCGGCGACTCTTCGCATACGCGAGCGCGCGCTCGAACGCCGCCCGTGCGATCCCGACCGCCTGCGCGGCGATCCCGATCCGCCCGCCCTCGAGGTTCGACAGCGCGATCTTCAGGCCCCGGCCGCGCTCCCCGAGCAGCGCCTCCGCGCCGACGCGGCACTCGTCGAGCGTGACCGCGCAGGTGTCCGAACCGCGAATCCCGAGTTTCTTCTCCGGCGCGCCGACGATGAATCCCGGCGTGTCGGTGGGCACGATGAACGCCGAGATGCCGCGCTTGCCCTTCTCCGGATCGGTGACCGCGAACACGATCGCGACCTTCGCGCGCCGACCGTTGGTCACGAACTGCTTCGCGCCGTTCAGCACCCACTGACCGCCGTCCTGCACCGCGCGCGTGCGCAGCGCCCCCGCGTCCGAGCCCGCCTCGGGCTCGGTCAGGCAGAAGCAGCCGATCGAGCGCCCCTGCGCGAGATCGACGAGGTAACGACGTTTCTGCTCCTCGCTGCCGTAGGCGAGGATGGGCCCGCAGCCGACCGAGTTGTGCACGCTCACCAACGCCGCGGTCGCGGCGCAGCCGGCGGCGATCTCTTCGACCGCGAGCGCATAGGCGACGTAATCGATGTAGGAGCCGCCCCACTCCTCCGGTACGACCATCCCGAGGAAGCCGAGTTCGCCGAGCTTCGCGACCGCCGAGTCGGCGATCCAGCCGTCCCGATCCCAGGCCGCGGCGTTCGGCTCGAGCTCGGCGCGCGCGAATTCCCGCGCGGTGTCGCGGACCAGGCATTGCGGCTCGGTGTACAGGAGCGTGGAACTGTCCATGCGGGTCACCGGGTGCTGCGGCCGCCCGAAGGGCGTCCGATGGGCCTAATTATAGGGTCGCGGCGCGCCACCGCGGGTGCCCCGAGCGCGCACGCGCCGTGAGCGAATCGGCCACAGGGCGCCGCGCCGCGCGCTGCGGCATGGCGCGGTGCACCGCGACCCGTTTATGCTGCGCGCTGCCGCCGCCAACCTCTCGGGTATCCCTCGATGCGAACGTTCGGAATCGCCGTGTGTCTCGCGCTATTCGGCCTCGCCGCGCCCGTCGCGCGCGCGGGGATCGTCGCCGCGCCGGGATCGGACCTCGTCGTGTCCCTGGTGACCTACGGGCCCGGGAGCGTGTATTGGGAGCGGTTCGGACACGACGCGATCCAGATCCGCGATCGCGCGTCCGGAGAGTCGGTGGACTTCAACTACGGGGTATTCGACTTCGACGAGCGCGGGTTCTTCCGGAACTTCGCCCGCGGCGTGATGCACTACATGATCGACGCGGAACCCTCCGCGGCGGACGAGAGCGCCTACGTCGACGACGGACGCTCGGTCACGATCCAGCGCCTCGCGCTCAGCCCGGCGCAGGCGGCGAGCCTGCGCGACTACCTGCTGTGGAACCTGCAGCCGCAGAACATCGTCTACGACTACAACTACCTCACCAACAACTGCGCGACGCGCGTGCGCGACGCGCTCGACCGCGCGCTCGGCGGCGCGATCCGCGCGGCGCTCGTCCCGCGGCGCGCCTCGCTGACCTACCGGCAGGAGATCGTGCGCCTGATGAGCCCGCAGCCGTGGCTGATGGTGCCGATGGACCTCGCCATGGGCCCGCTGGCGGACCAGCCGCTCGACGCCTGGCAGGAGAGCTTCCTACCGGGCGTGCTCGCACGGGACATGCGCTACGTGAAGGTGCCGAACGGACATGGCGGCTTCGCGCCGCTCGTGAGCGGCGAACGGCACCTCGCGCCGAACCGGCTCACGCCGCCACCCGCACGGCCGCCGAACCTCGCGTGGCCGCTCGGTATCGCGGGGTTCGCGCTGGGCGGAGCGATCCTGCTCACGCGGCGGCGGTCGGTGAACGGCTACGCGACGATCGTCACCGCTTACCTGCTCGTTGCCGGCTTCGCCGGCCTCGTGCTGCTCGCGCTGTGGACACTCACGCTGCACCGGGTCGCGTGGGACAACGCAAACCTGCTGCTGTTCAATCCGCTGGCTTGGGTGCTGCCCGCGACCGTCTGGCGCACGCGACGCACCGGCACCCCGCGCCCGCTTGCGATCGTGATCGTTCGGGCCCAGCTCGCGGCCCTCGTGATCGCGCTCGCGCTGCACGCGCTACCCGGCGTCGTGCAGCAGAACCAGCCCTGGCTGTGGTTCGCGATCCCAGTATGGCTCACCGTGGCCTGGGCGCTCGGCGCCGGCCGCTCGACGAGGAGATGACCCGATGGCTGAGAAGACGACCGATGCAACGATGGCGGTGTACCTGGACCTCGAGAACGTCGCGCTCGGCGCGCGCGACGCGCAGATCGGCGACTTCGACGTCGCCAAGGTGCTCGAGCGGCTGCTGCTCAAGGGCCACATCGTCGTGAAGAAGGCGTATTGCGATTTCGAGCGCTACAAGGACTTCAAACGCAACCTGCACGGCGCCGCGTTCGAGCTGATCGAGATCCCGCACCTGCGTCAGTCGGGGAAGAACTCCGCCGACATCCGCATGGTCGTCGACGCACTCGATCTGTGCTACACGAAGGGGCACGTGGACACCTTCGTGATCCTGAGCGGCGACTCGGACTTCTCGCCGCTGGTGAGCAAGCTGCGGGAGAACGCGAAGACGGTGATCGGGGTCGGCGTGAAGAACTCGACCTCGGAGCTGTTCGTGAACAACTGCGACGAGTTCATCTACTACGACGATCTGGTGCGCAAGGAACACGCCAAGCCGCGACGGCGCGCCGCGAACACGCGTCCGGCGACGCCCACGGCCGAGACCAAGGGCC
>JAJYFF010000103.1 GCA_021785405.1 Pseudomonadota bacterium
CCGCCGCGGTCTCCGGGACACCGAGCTTCACGATCGCGTTGTAGAGCCGCGCGCCGTCGAGATGGGTCGCGAGCCCGCGCGCGTGCGCGAACGCGGTCGCCTCGCGCAGGTAATCCGGCGGGAGCACGCGCCCGCCGATGGTGTTCTCGAGCGCGAGCAGCCGGGTGCGCGCGAAGTGCACGTCCACGGGCTTGATCGCCGCCGCGATCCGCGCGAGATCGATCGTGCCGTCCGGCTCGTTGTCCAGCGGCTGCGGCTGGATGCTGCCGAGCACCGCGGCGCCGCCCTGCTCGTAGCGGTAGGTGTGGGCCTCCTGGCCGACCAGGTACTCGTCGCCGCGGCCGCAGTGCGCCATCAGCGCGGCGAGGTTGCTCTGCGTGCCGGTCGGAAACAACAGCGCCCGCTCGAACCCGAAACGCTCGGCCGCGAGTGCCTGCAGCCGGTTCACGGTCGGATCGTCACCGTACACGTCGTCGCCGACCTCGGCCGCGGCCATCGCGCGGCGCATCGCATCGGTCGGCCGGGTCACGGTATCGCTGCGCAGATCGATCGGAGGGCGCGTCATCGTCGGAGGCCGCCGTGCGGGGAAGTGCTGATTTGATTAGACTAACAAAACCCACACGGCATGACGCGG
Source organism: Pseudomonadota bacterium (assembly GCA_021785405.1). Classification (GTDB taxonomy): domain Bacteria; phylum Pseudomonadota; class Gammaproteobacteria; order Steroidobacterales; family Steroidobacteraceae; genus Bog-1198. The sequence continues at coordinate 635 of JAJYFF010000103.1, forward strand.
GCATCCACGTGAACGAACTGCACCGAGCGGACGATCCTTCCGACTACCTGAGCGGTTTCGACAACGAATTCGCGGCCGAGGCCCTGCCCGGCGCGCTGCCGCGCGGACGCAACTCGCCGCAGCGCTGCGCGTACGGACTGTACGCCGAGCAGCTCTCCGGGACCGCGTTCACCGCACCCCGCCACGCGAACCGCCGATCCTGGCTCTACCGGATCCGGCCCTCGGCGATGCACGGCGAGTTCGCCCCGCTCGCGCACGCCGGGCTCGCCGATCCGTCCGGGTTCCCGCCGTCCGCGCCGAACCGCCTGCGCTGGGATCCGCTCGCGCTGCCGCCGGCACCGGCCGACTTCCTCGACGGGCTCGTCACGGTCGCGGGGACCGGCTCCGCGGAGGCGCAGACCGGCTGCGCGATCCACCTGTACGCGGCGAACCGGTCGATGCAGGGGCGCTACTTCTACAGCGCCGACGGCGAATGGCTGATCGTTCCCGAGCACGGCACGATCGTGCTCGCGACCGAGTTCGGCCGCCTGGTCGTCGAACCCTGCGAGATCGCGGTGATCCCGCGCGGCGTGCGATATCGCGTGGAACTGCGCGGCGAGAACGCGCGCGGCTACGTCTGCGAGAATTTCGGCGCGCCGCTGAAGCTGCCCGACCTCGGGCCGATCGGCGCGAACGGGCTCGCGAATCCGCGCGACTTCCTCGCGCCGCGCCCGCGCTACGAGGACCTCGAGGGCCGCTTCGAGCTCGTGCAGAAGTTCCTCGGGCGCCTGTGGAGCGCGCCGATCGACCACTCGCCGCTCGACGTCGTCGCGTGGCACGGCAACGACGTGCCGTATAAATACGACCTGCGACGCTTCAACGTGATCGGCTCGATCTCCTACGATCACCCGGATCCGTCGATCTTCCTCGTGCTGCACTCCCCGAGCGACACGCCCGGCACGAGCAACCTCGACTTCGTCGTGTTCGCGCCGCGCTGGCTGGTGATGCGCGACACGTTCCGCCCGCCGTGGTTCCACCGCAACGTCGCGAGCGAATTCATGGGCCTGATCCACGGCGTCTACGACGCGAAGGCCGTCGGCTTCGTCCCCGGCGGGGCGTCCTTGCACAATGTCATGAGCGCCCACGGCCCGGACGCGCAGACCTTCGCGAAGGCCTCCGCGATCGACACCCGCGTCCCGCAGCGGCTGGAGGACACCATGGCGTTCATGTTCGAGAGCCGCACCGTGCTCAAACCCTCGCCCGCGGCGCTCGCCGGACGGCCCGCGCTGCAGGCCGACTACGGTGCGTGCTGGGCCGGCCTCGAGAGACACTTCGATCCGGAGCGACCGTGAGCGCGACCAACGCGACCCACGATCCGGCCGCGCGCAGCTGGGTCGCCTCGGCGAACGGCCATCGCGACTTCCCCGTCCAGAACCTGCCGTTCGCAGCTTTCCGGCGCCGCGGTCACGGCGAGACGTTTCGCGGCGGCGTCGCGATCGGCGAGGAGATCCTCGATCTCGCGGCGCTCGCGCGCTCGGTCCCGTTCGACGACGCGGCGGCGCGTGCGCTGCACGCGGCCGCGCAACCGACGCTGAACGGGCTGATGGCGCTCGGCCCCGTGCACTGGAGCGCGTTGCGCGCAGCGCTGTTCGAGGCGCTGCGCGAGGGATCGGCGCGGCAAGCGACGCTGATCGACTGCCTCGTCCCGCAGGCCGAGGCCGAGTTCGCGCTGCCCGCGACGATCGGCGACTACACCGACTTCTACGCGTCGATCCACCACGCGACCGCGGTCGGCCGGCTGTTCCGGCCGACGAACCCGCTCACGCCGAACTACCGCTGGTTGCCGATCGGCTATCACGGCCGCGCCTCCTCGGTGCAGGTGTCGGGCACGCCGTTCCGCCGACCGCTCGGCCAGCGCCTGCCGCCGGGGCGCGAGACGCCGGAGTTCGGGCCGAGCGCGCGCCTGGACTTCGAGCTCGAGGTCGGGATCTTCGTCGGCGCCGGCAACCCGCCGGGCGAGCCGATTCCGATCGGCGCAGCGGAGCAGCAGGTGTTCGGCCTGTGCTTGCTGAACGACTGGTCGGCGCGCGACGTGCAGGCCTTCGAGTATCAGCCGCTCGGTCCGTTCCTCGCGAAGAACTTCGCGACCACGATCTCGCCCTGGATCGTCACGCTCGAGGCGCTCGCGCCGTTCCGCACGCCCTGGGCGCGCCCGGCGACGGATCCGCCGCCGCTGCCCTATCTCGACGACCCCAAAATGCGCGCGAGCGGCGGCTTCGATCTCGGGCTCGAGGTGTGGCTCGAGACCGCCGCGATGCGCGAGCGCTCGCTGCCGCCCGCGCGCCTCGCGCGCACGAACTTCCGCCACTCGTACTGGACGGTCGCGCAGATGATCGCGCATCACACGGTCGGCGGCTGCGACCTGCGGCCGGGAGATCTGCTCGGCAGCGGCACGCAGTCCGGACCCGAACCCGACGAGGCCGGCTCGCTCCTCGAACTCACCGCCGGCGGCCGCGAGCCGCTCACGCTGCCGTCGGGCGAGACGCGCCGATTCCTCGAGGACGGCGACCGGGTGATCCTGCGCGGTCGGTGCGAGCGCGCGGGCTCGGCGTCCATCGGCTTCGGCGCCTGCGCCGCGGAAGTGTTGCCGGCGCGCGCGCCGTGACGGAGGTCCCGATGCTGAACCTGTACACCTATTTCCGCAGCTCCGCGGCGTTCCGCGTGCGCATCGCGCTCGAGTTGAAGGGACTCGCGTATCGATCGATCCCGGTGCACCTGCTGCGCGACGGCGGCGCGCAGCACGCGGCCGAGTACGCGGCGCGCAACCCGCAGCAGCTGATCCCGGCGCTCGACGTCGAGGGCCGCACCCTCACGCAATCGCTCGCGATCCTCGAGTACCTCGAGGAAGCCCATCCGCAGCCGCCGCTGCTCCCGCCGGACGCGCTCGGACGGGCGCGCGTGCGCGCGCTGTGCGCGGCGATCGCGTGCGACATCCATCCGCTCAACAACTTGCGGGTCCTGCGGTACTTGAGCTCGACGCTCGGGATCGACGAACCGCGGCGCGACGCCTGGTACCGGCACTGGGTCGAGATCGGATTCGCCGCGATCGAGCGGCTCCTGCAGCGCGACCGCCCGTCGGGCCCGTACTGCCACGGCGAGACGCCGACGCTCGCCGACTGCTGCCTGATCCCGCAGGTGTTCAACGCGAACCGCTACCGGATCCCGCTCGATCCCTACCCGACGATCCGCGCGATCCACGACGCCTGCCTGCGCCTCGAGGCGTTCCAGCGCGCCGCCCCGCAAGCACAAGCCGACGCGGAATAGCGGATCGGGGCGACGCGCTCGATGCGATGCGCCGCACTGATCGTCGCGTGCGCGTGCGCGTGCGCGCTGCCGCTCTCGACGACGGCGGCGCGCGCCGCGGACTTGGGCGACGTACATGGCGTCGTGCACGATCCCGAGCACTTGCCGATCGCGAAGGCGGCCGTCGAGCTCGACGCGGCGGCGTCGGCGTGGTCGCAGACGACGCGGACCGATGCGCACGGCCAGTTCGCGTTCCCCGGCGTGCCGCTCGGCCGGTACCTGCTCACGGTGCGCCACCGCCACTTCGAGACCGAGTCGGTGCCGCTCACGGTATTGCCCGGCGCGGCAGCGCCGACGCACGTACAGCTGCGCGCCGGGAGTTCCCTGCGGACGGTCCGGGTGCGTGCCGCCGCGCCGCCCGCGGCGGATTCCTTCACGCCGAGCACGCTCGTCGACCGGTCGATGATCCGCTCGACCCCCGGTGCCGACCGTAGCAACAGCCTCGCGATGATCACCGACTACGTCCCGGGCGCGTACCTCGTGCACGATCAGCTGCACGTGCGCGGCGGTCACCAGGTGACCTGGGAGATCGACGGCGTCGAGATCCCGAACACGAACATCGCGAGCAATCTAGGTCCCCAGATCGATCCGCAGGACATCGACTATCTGCAGGTGCAACGGGGCGGTTACGGCGCCGCCGAGGGCGATCGGACCTACGGAGTCTTCAACGTGGTGCCACGAACCGGGTTCGAGCGCGACTCGCGAGCCGACCTCACGCTGAGCGCCGGCGACTTCGGGCAGACCAACGACTCGTTGAGCGTCGGCAGCCACACCGACCGGTTCGCGTACTACGCGAGCCTGGAGGGCAACCGCAGCGACCTCGGGCTGATGACCCCCGACGCGCAGATCCTGCACGACGCCGAGCAGGGCTTCGGCGGCTTCGCGACGCTGCTCGAAGACCTGACAGCGAACGACCAGCTGCGCCTCGTCGTGTCGGCGCGGCACGACGACTACCAGATCCCGAACCTGCCGGGGCAGATCGCGGGCGACGTGCAACGAGAAGCGGACACTTTCGCGATCCTCTCCTGGGTCCGGCGCTTGAAC
>JAJYFF010000104.1 GCA_021785405.1 Pseudomonadota bacterium
GAGGATCACGCCGAGGCTGTAGATGTCGGCGCGCGCGTCGACCTTCTTCCCGAGGATCTGCTCGGGGGCCATGTACTTGGGCGAGCCGATCACGTAGCCGGTCTTCGTCAACTGCGTGTCGCTCTGGCTCTGCGCCGCGGCGACGCCGAAGTCGACGATCTTCAGCAGTCCCGCGTCGTCGATCAGCACGTTCGCGGGCTTCAGGTCGCGGTGGACGATACCGGCTTGGTGCGCGACCGCCATGCCGGTCGCGATGTCGATCCCGAACTGGACCGCCCGCGGCAGCGGCAGCGGCTTCTCGTGGACGATCTCCGCGCCGAGGGTGTGCGAGGGAAAGTATTCCATCGAGATCGCATAGTTGCCGCGGATGTACAGGAAATCGTAGATCCGGATCACGTTTCTGTGCGTGATCTTGCGGCTGTAGCGCAGCTCGTGGACGAAGCGCTTCATCATCTCCTCGTCGGTGGAGACGTTCGGGTTCAGGAACTTGAGGATCAACCGTTCCTCGACGATCGTGTCCTCCATCAGCAGCACGGTGCCGAACGCGCCCTTGCCGATCTTCTCGATGTACTTGTAGCGGCCCTCGAGGATGTCGCCCGGCTGCAGGGTCGAGATGTCGAGCCGCGCGCTCTGCAGGTCCTGCTCCTTCACGAGTGTCGAGATGTCCTGGTTCTCGACCAGCAGCGTCTTCGACTGCTCCTGCATCTTCGCCGCGCGCTCGTTCGCGACGAGCTGCTGCGTCGAGAAGCGGTTGTCGATCTCCTGGAGCGCGCGCTCGGCGGCCCCGACGGTCACCGCGTCGCCGGCATTCGCCGCGCTGTGCAGCCGCATCCGGATCGTGTTGGCGCGGCGTTCGTCGGCGAGCTTCGCGAGCGCCGCGATCGCCTCGACGCGGATGTCCGCCTCCGGCCGCTGCAGCAGCGGCAGCAGCTGGTCGATGTGGCGTTGATCGCCGAGCTTGGCGAGCGCCCGGATCACGGTCGGCAGGCGCTTCGGTTCGCGTCCGCCGAGCATCTCGACGATGCGCGGCACCGCCTTCGTGCTGCCGATCTCGGCCAGCGCGTCGACCGCGCGCTCGCTCACCCACCAGTCGCTGTCGCGGGTCGCCTCGATCAGGTGCGCGACCGCGCGCTCGTCCTTGGTCTGGTTCAGGATCTCGATCGCCGCGCGCCGGATGTCCTCGTTCTCGTCCTTCACGAGCTCGAGCACCGCATCGACCACCCGTGGGCCGCCGATCTTGCCGAGCGCATCGGCGGCGCGGGTGCGCACCCACCAGTCCGTGTCGGCGAGGACCTCGAGCAGGTACTTCACCGACTTCGAGGTGCCGACCTCGTTCAGCACCTCGACCGCGGCGCGCCGCGCGAACTCGTTCTCGTCCTTCAGCACGTCCACCAGGTACTTGACCGTGTCCGGGTGGTTCGCCCGCACCAGCAGGTCCACCGCCTTGTTCTGCACCTCGATCTCGGGATCGCGGAGCATCGAACAGACCAGCGGCAGGTCGAGCGGGCCGTCCATCCGCGCGAGCGCCGAGAGCGCCGCGGAGCGGACGAACTTGCTCGAATCCTTCAGTTGCCGCTGCAGCGCCGCCTGGACGTCCGGCCGGTTGAAGGACGCGAGCAAGTTGATGATGTGCACCCGCACGACCGGGTCGCGACCCTCGAGTCGCGGCAGCAGGTCGTCGATCGAGTTCGCGTCGGCGATCTCGCCGATGATCTTGAACACGCCGGTGCGCTCGCTCGACTCGAGCGCGTACGCGGCGCTCAACAGATCGCGGACCGCGAAGCGGCTCCGCTGGGCCGCGATCACCTCGAGCAGCGCCTGCTTCGGCATGTTCGGCTTGCCGAGCGCGTCGAGCAGCGTCTGCAGCGGGTAGCCGTGGCTCGACGACAGCGCCCACGCGATGCCGGTGATCGCGCGCTGGTTCGCGTTCGTCATCGCCTGCAGCACGAGCGGCGCGGTCTTCGCGTCGAGTAGTTGCGTGAGCGCGTCGACGTACGCGACCGTCTCGCGCTTGTCGGCGCTGCCGAGCGCCTCGACGAGCGGCTCGATCGCGTTCGCGCCGAGGCTCGCCAGCTTCGCGATCGCCTTCTGGGCGGCCGGGCTCGCCGGATCCGCGTTGCTGCGCAGCTCGGCGATCAGGCGGTCGGCTCGGTAATTGGCGAACAAGCTCATGAGATCGGGGGCATTTCCATTGCGGGCGATTATGCCATAGGGCCCGCCGGCGCCCGGCGCCGACGTGCGGCCGCGGGCCGAGGTAAGGTAGAATCCGCGGTTACCATGAACGCAACGTCCTCTGTCGAGGCGGCCGTCCGCGACCGCCTGCGTGATTTCGTCGAACCCTATCTTGGCGTCACGCTCGAGGAGGCGAAGGCGATCCGCGAGGTTCGTGCCGGCCCCGACGAGGTGGTCGTCGAACTGACCTTGGGGTTCCCCTGCGCCGATTACGACCGGGAGCTCGGGCCGGCGCTGCAAGCACACCTCGGGCCGGCGCTCGCCGGTGCCCGTTTGTCGCTGTCCCTGCGCGCCGAGATCGTGCCCCACGCGGTGCAAAAGACCCTGAAGCCGCTCGACGGGGTCAAGAATATCGTGGCCGTCGCGTCCGGCAAGGGGGGCGTCGGCAAATCGACGACCGCCGCCAATCTCGCGCTCGCCTGGGCGGCGCAGGGGGCGCGGGTCGGATTGCTGGATGCCGACATCTACGGGCCGAGCCAGCCGCAGATGATGGGCCTCGGGGGCCAGCGGCCCGCGAGCCCGGACGGGCGCCATTTGACCCCGCTCGAGGCCTACGGCGTCGCGGTGATGTCGATCGGCTTCATGATCGACGTCGAGCAGCCGATGGCCTGGCGGGGTCCGATGGTCACCCAGGCGCTGACCCAGTTGCTCGGCGACACCGCCTGGGGCGCCCTCGACTACCTCGTGGTCGACATGCCGCCGGGCACCGGCGACATCCAGCTCACCCTGTGCCAGCGGGTCCCGGTCGCCGGCGCGATCATCGTGACGACGCCGCAGGACATTGCGCTGCTCGATGCGCGCAAGGGCTTGAAGATGTTCGAGAAGGTCTCGGTGCCGGTGCTCGGGGTCGTCGAGAACATGAGCGTCCACGTCTGTTCGGCCTGCGGCCACGTCGAGCACGTGTTCGGCAGCGGCGGCGGCGCGCGCATGGCCGCCGAGTACGGTGTCGAACTGCTCGGCGAGTTGCCGCTCGACCTGCAGATCCGGGAGGATGCCGACGGCGGCCGCCCGACGGTGATCGCCGATCCGCAGGGCCCCCGGGGACTCCTGTACCGCCAGATGGCACGCCGCGCCGCGGCGCGCCTTGCACGGCGCAACAAGGACTACAGCCGCGCGTTCCCGAAGATCACGGTCGAAGCGACCTGATGAGCATCAAGAGCGACCGCTGGATCCGCCGGATGGCGGCGGCGCAGCGGATGATCGACCCGTTCTGCCCCACGCAGGTGCGCGTCGCCGACGGCCACAAGATCGTCTCGTACGGCACCTCGAGCTACGGTTACGACGTGCGCTGCGCGGACGAGTTCAAGATCTTCACGAACATCAATTCGACGATCGTCGATCCGAAGGGCTTCGACGAGAAGTCGTTCGTCGATTTCCGCGGCCCGGTCTGCATCATCCCGCCGAACTCGTTCGCGCTCGCGAGCACGGTCGAGTACTTCCGGATCCCGCGCAGCGTGCTCACGGTCTGCCTCGGCAAGTCCACGTACGCGCGCTGCGGGATCATCGTGAACGTGACGCCGCTCGAGCCCGAGTGGGAAGGGCACGTGACGCTGGAATTCTCGAACACCACGCCGCTGCCGGCGAAGATCTACGCGAACGAGGGCGTCGCGCAGATGCTGTTCTTCGAGTCGGACGAGGTCTGCGAGACCTCGTATCGCGACCGCGGGGGCAAGTATCAGGGACAGCGCGGGGTCACGCTGCCGAAGACCTGAGCGGGTCGCTCGTTCAGCGCGAGTAGCGCCGGATCCGCATCTCGAATTCCAGCTTGCCGCCGCGGGTGCGCTCCGCGCGGACCGGCAAGTATCCCAGCGACGGCGCGAACCACATCGTCAGCAGGCGATCGCCGCCGGGTCGGCGGCTGGTGACCACGACCGTGTCGAGTTCGCCGAGCGCGGTCGCGATCCGCTGATCGCCGGTGCGCCGGTACTCGAAGTCCTTGACCTGGTCCTTGTCGATGATCCAGAACGTCGCCGGCAGGCGGCCGGCGCGCAGGTCCTGCATCACCTGGATCTGGATCGACATCAAGTCCTGGGTGCCGTCCGGCAACGCGAAATCGACCGGTTTGCCGGTCACGGTGCCGCGGGCCCGGTGCGTGCTCCAGTCGAAATCCAGGTGGATCCGCGAGTCGCCGTCCTGGGCTTCGTAGGCCAGCGGGCGCACGTCGGCGCCGTCGACCTGCAGCCAGCTCTGCTGGACGACGTCGTGCCGATAGATCAACCGGAATATGCCGCCCGCGCGGATCCGCCAGGTGTACACGTAGCGCTGCGGCTCCGCGCCGCGCACCAGATCGAGATCGCTCGTGCCGACGTCGATGCTCTTCCACTGCGCGACGTAATGCGCCGTGAACGGCCGCAGGGTCGAGTCCGCGGCATCCGCGGGCGGGGTCCCCGGCGCCGCGGCGGGTTGCGCCGCCGCGGGTCGAGCGAGCACCGCCGCGAGCGCGCCGGCGGCGAGTGCGCCGGCGAGCCGGGTGCGGCCGAGGGCGGCGTTCGTGCGTCGGGTCATGCGGCCTCCAGGCGATCGAGCCGCAGCGGCTCGGCGAGCGCGCGGCCGTCGAACCACGCGCGGCCCTCGCGAACCGCGAGTCGTCCGGCGCCGTACCAGTGGACCGCGAGCGGATAGATCTGGTGCTCGAGCGCGAGCACGCGCGCGGCGAGCCGATCCTCGTCGTCCCCCGGTTCGATCGCGAGCCGCGCCTGGATCACCGCCGGGCCGGCGTCGAGTTCGGTGGTCACGAAGTGCACGGTCGCGCCGTGCACGGCGTCCCCCGCGGC
>JAJYFF010000041.1 GCA_021785405.1 Pseudomonadota bacterium
AATGGCGCTGCGGTTCGATCCGAATCTCGCCGATTCGCACGCGGCAATGGGCTCGGCTCACCGCAGTAAGGGACGCTTCGCCGAGGGATTGACGGCCTGCCGAAACGCGCTGCGCTTGGAGCCTGGTTCGTATATCGGCAACCGCGTCACCGGTCTTTGCTTGCTCGCTTTACGCCGCTACGACGAAGCCATTCAGCATTTCGAAGTGTCGGCCGCCGCGATGGAATCCGATTTCACGGCAGCATGCTTCAGTGCGCAGTGCTACAAAGCGCTGGGCGACCATGATCGTATGCGCGCCGCTGCGCGCCGGTCTCTGGATCGCATCGAAAAGATCGTCGCGGCCGATCCCGGCCATGGTCGTGCGATCGGCTTGGGCGTGAACATGCTCGCTTTTCTGGGCGAGAAGGAGCGCGCCAGAGAATGGGCGGCGAGAGCCCGTCTCGTCGATCCCGAAAACGTCAATCTCCACTACAATCTCGCTTGCGCGATGTCCTCTCTCGGGGACGTCGAGCTCACGCTGGACGCGCTGACCTCGATCGTCGAGCGACTGACGCCAGGCATGCTGAGCTGGATGGAGGCCGACACCGACTTCGACCCGATACGCGCAGAACCCGCGTTCCAGGCGTTGATGCAGACTCTCAAGGCGCGGTTCGCGCAGACCTGAAGCCATCGGCTGAAGCACCCCGGCCCGACGGGAACCCTAAAACTTCCGCAGCGTGGATGCCTGGCCGCGGCGGATGCTCGCCGCGGCGCATGAGGCCACCCGCGGGAATCACGCAGGCCCGACCGCGCAGACGATCAGGCTCGCGAGGGCGTTGGGTGGCGGAAGAAGTGGAGCGGGTGATGGGAATCGAACCCACGTTAGTAGCTTGGGAAGCTACAGTTCTACCATTGAACTACACCCGCATCGCGCGGGGGTGATTCTAGATTTTTCGCCGGCCCAGCGGCAACCCCACCCCCGGCGAGCCCGCCGTCGAGGACCCCGGGGGCGTCGATCCTTGACGCACATGCGTCTCATTTGAGCGTAGACTGGATCAGGGTCAGGGTGGATCGTCTGGCGGCTTTCGCGGGCACCGATGCGTCCGCGGGACGGGACGAGCGCAAGGACCGTCGATTCGAGAACCAAGAAGAACCATCATCAAGGAAGGGCATCATCCATGCGTTTCAATTCCCTGCATTTCAACATTCCGACGATCGCGATCTCCGCACTCCTGTTCGCCACGGTCGCCAAGGCCGATCTGGTGCCCTTCAAGGACTATCAGGTCAGCCAATCCGTCTGGGACGTGACGATGGTCAAGGTGCATCCGAACATGCTCGACGCGTACCTCCAGGGCATCAAGAAGACCTGGGTCGCGAGCAGCAAGATCGAGAAACAGCTCGGCCAGATCGAGGACTACAAGATCTACGAGAGCGCGTTGCCGGGAAGCGGCGACTTCAACCTGATGCTTGCGGTCGAGTTCAAGAACGATGCCGCGCTCGCTCCGAACGAAGCGCGCTACGACGCGTTCATGAAGGCCTGGGGCGCGAAACGCAACGCGGAAACGACCCAGATGGCGCAAAAGGAATATCCGGCGATGCGCAAGATCACGGGGGAGTATCTCCTGCGTGAAATCACGATGAAGTGACCGGCGCCGTGGCGGGTCCGGCACGATCGCCGGCCCGCCACGCGGCTCGAGTCCGCGCGCACCCCGCGTCGCAGGCGCTCGAACGCGCCGATCCGCGCCCGCCCTCAGGCGCGCGCGTAGGCCTCGATCTCGACGAGCAGTTCCTCGCGGCAGATGTCGGCGCGCAGGTAGCGCACGTTCTCGACCGGTAGCGCATGCCGCGCGATCTGCGCCCGGACCGTCTCGAGGTCGGCGGCGCGCCGCAGATACGCCTTCACCCGCAGCGCGCCGAACGCGCGCGGAGTCGGCGGTGCGGCGCGGTTCGCGGTCGCGACCACGATCCCGAGATTCACCAGCGCCTCGTGGGCCTGCGCGGCAGCGTCGCCCGGGTGCCGGCTGCGGTGCCCGACGATGCTCGCGGTGCCCGACACGAACAGGTGGGCCGCATCGCCGTCGCGCAGCACGCTCGCACGCGAGAACAACGGGCTCGCCGGGCCGTAACGTGGCGGGTAATCGTAGGCGCTCACCTGCCGCGGGTTCTCGATCGTGATCGGCGGTTCGGCGGATGCGAGGAAGAACACGGTGAGGTGGTGGCCGTCGATCGACCCCACCGCGGTCGCGGCCGGCGCGGCCGCCACCGTGGCCCGCCGCGCGCGTTCGAACGCCGCGCGGCGCGCGGCGTTGAAATGCCGATACCGCTCCTCGCCGTCGGCGAGACCGTTGATGTCGGGAAAATAGTTCCAGATCCGCGCCAGATGGCGATGGTCGCTCGCCTCGAGCGCCTCGAAGATCGCGCGATAGGCCCGATCGGTCGCCTCGCGGAGCGCCGCGGCGGCACCGAGACCCTCCGCACGCCGCAGACGTGCCTCGTCGAGCGAGACGACCCCGAACGTGAAACGCTCGCCGCGTCGCAGCCGCAGCGCCGCGTGTTGCACCACCGGCGCGCGCCCCAGGCCGGCATCGCCCCAGATCTCCCAGCCGGCGCCGGCGCGATCGAGCGGCGGCGTGCCGCAGATCGCGAGCGGCAAATCGTCGGTTCCGACGGGCGGTGGCCCGCAGGGTCCGACGAGCCCGAGCGCACCGCGCCAGCCCGCGTGGCCACGCTCGGCGAGCGAGCCCGGGGACAGCTCCTCGTGGATCAGCCGCGCATCGCTCATCGACGCGTCGCGAGCCGGGCGAGCGCGGTCGCGTGCGCAGAACCGACGTCCTCGCTGCCGCTGACGGTGTACTCGAGGTCGCGCACCAGGCCGTCGTCGATGCCGTAGATCCAGCCGTGGACCTGCAGCGCCTGGCCGCGATCCCAGGCTTCGCGGACGATCGAGCTCTGGCAGACGTGGGTCACCTGATCGATCACGTTGAGCTCGCACAGGCGATTCTCGCGCGCAACCGCGTCGTCGATCGCGGCGAGCGCGGCCCGGTGCCGCTCGCGCACGTCCTGCACGTGCCGCAGCCAGTTGTCGGCGAGGCCGATCTTCTCCCGGGAGAGCGTCGCGCGCACCCCGGTGCAGCCGTAGTGCCCGCAGACGATGATGTGCTGCACGCTGAGCACGTCGACCGCGAACTGCATCGCCGTGAGGCAGTTCAGGTCCGTGTGCACGACCACGTTCGCGACGTTTCGATGGACGAACATCTCCCCGGGCATCAGGCCGCAGATCTCGGTCGCCGGCACCCGGCTGTCGGAGCAACCGATCCACAGGTACTGCGGCGTCTGCTGCCGGGCGAGACGGGCGAAGAACTCCGGGTCGGCGCGCTTCACGCCGCTCGCCCAGGTCCGGTTGCTGTCGATCAGGTGCTGCAGTGATTTCATCGGGCGATTGTAGCGTTTACCGTCGAGTTTTCCGCAAGCCGCGGCGGCCGCATCGCATCGGCGCGCCGGCGCCGGCGACGACGGCTCAGAGGAGCTGTTCGGGTGCGAACGGCGTGAGCAGTCTCAATCCGAAGCGCTGCAGGAAGGTCGTCTCGGGATCGTGGTACCAGACCCGTTCGGCGCCGGGCCCCTTGCCGATCCATTCGATCTTGTTCGTGCCCGGGATCAGCTTCAGATGGTAGCAGCCGTATTTCGCGATGTCCTCGAACAGCGCGGTCACCTGCGCGGCGATCTGCGAGCTCTTGAACACGATCCCGAGCTCGGTGTTGGTATGCGCCGAGCGCGCGTCCATGTTCATCGAACCGATGAACACGGTTTCGTTGTCGATCACGATCGCCTTCGCGTGCAGACTCGCGGTGGACGACCCGAACCGGTGGAAGCGCGGGCGCGCCTTGCCGATCTTCGGCCGCAGTTCGCGCAAGTCCACGCCCAGCTTCAGCAGCGGCTTGCGGTAGCGCGCGTAGCCGATGTCGACGATCGGCGCGTCCGTCGTCGCGAGCGAGTTCGTGAGGATGTGGATGCGCACCCCCCGCGCGACGAGGCTGCGCATCAGCGCGACGCCCCGCCGACCGGGCACGAAGTACGGCGAGATGATGAGCACGTCGCGCTTCGCCGACCGGATCAGCGCGGCGACGTTGTTCGCGATCGTCTTCTGCTCCGCCGGTGAGGTCTCGCTCGCGATCTTCACCGGCCGGTCCGCGAGCACCGTCGCCGGCACCCAGTCGAGCCGCAAGTGCCCCGCGTGGATCTCGCGGCGGAGGAATTGGCCGCCCTCGGGACCGGTGCCGGCGGTGTTGAGCCGCGGTACCCCCCGGGTCGGCACCGACGGATCGATCGAGGAGATCGGATACGAGTACCGGCTGTTCCAGAACCGGTCGAACGAATCAGACAGTTGCGAGACGATCGGGCCGGCGGCGATCACGTCCAGATCGACGAAGTTGTACGTGTGGTTCAACGTGAAGTACTCGTCGCCGATGTTGCGCCCGCCGGTGATCGCGATCGAGTTGTCGGCGACGAACAGCTTGTCGTGCATCCGGTGGTTGATGCGCGCGATGTCCGCGGCCGAGAACAGGAACCGGCTCCACATCGAGAACCGCCCGCCCGGGAACGGATTGAAGATGCGGACTTCGATGTTCGGCAGCTCGCCGAGCCGCATGAACCGATTGTCCTGGCCGGCGGTATTGAAATCGTCGACGAGGATCCGCACGCGCACGCCGCGCTCGGCGGCCATCCGGATGTGTTCGAGGACGACTCGCGACGATTCGTCGTCGTCGATGATGTAGTACTGCAGGTCGAGCGTGCGCTGCGCGCTGTCGGCGAGCGCGATCAGGCTGTCGAAGGCCTCTTCGCCGGACGCGAGCAGGCGCAGACCCGAGTCGCCGGGGGGATGGTGCGCGGCGCTGCGTGCCACCAATCGTCCGAGTTGCGTCGCGAGCGGGTCCCGCAGCGCGTGCGATGGGAACTTCTCGACGTTGCGCGGCAAGCTCGCGCAGCCCGCCACCGCGAGGCAGGAGCACAGGACCCCTCCCCAGAGCCGTCGCCGGACTGCGTGCATGTTTCGATCATATCAGGCATCAGGCACACTTCGCGTCCATGCCGGAGCTCCGCACGATCCGCAGCTACGTCCTTCGAGGCGGTCGGGTGACCGCGGCGCAGACGCGCGCGCTCGAGGCGCTCTGGCCGCACTACGGCATCGACCGGAGCGACGAACCCCTCGATCTCGATCGGATCTTCGGACGGCGCGCGCGGCGCTGCCTCGAGATCGGATTCGGCGCCGGCGAGGTGATCGGCGCGCTCGCCGAGGCGAATCGCGACGTCGACTACCTCGGCGTCGAGGTGCACCGGCCGGGGATCGGCCGTTTGCTGCTGCGCGCAGCGGCCGCGCAGCTACGGAACCTGCGAGTGATCGAGCGCGACGCGGTCGAGGTGCTCGCGCACGGCCTCGCCGACGGATCGCTCGACGAGATCCTGGTGTTCTTCCCCGACCCCTGGCACAAGAAGCGCCACGTGAAGCGACGCCTCGTCGACGCGCGCTTCGTCGCGCTCGCGGCCGCGAAGCTGCGCCCGGGCGGCGTGCTGCGGCTCGCCACCGACTGGGAGCCCTACGCGGAGCAGATGCTCGCGGTCTGTGCCGCCGAACCCGGTTTGCGCACGCTGAGCCCGGACGGCACCTACGTCGGGCGCCCGGCCCTGCGGCCGCCGACGCGCTTCGAGCGGCGCGGCGAGCGCCTCGGCCACCGGGTCCGCGATCTGGCCTACGAGCGGGTCGGCGCCTGATCCGCGCCGCGAGATACCGAAAACCACCTGCGGATAATACGCGGCGGCGAACCCCGCGCGCGACCGCGTTCCATGCGGGAAATCCCGTGCGAAAACCTTTTGACGCAATGCGGATCGGCGCGCCGGGACCGCTATTGCGCGGGAGCCGCGATCGGCGTTGAATGGCATCGAGGAGCGCGGGGAACGAGGAGCGCAGCGATGAACCTAACGAAGCCGGTCGTTGAGCAGTGGTACCGGGATGCCGCTGGCGAGTTGTTCGAGGTGGTCGCGACCGACGAACAAGATCAAACGATCGAGATCCAATATTTCGACGGCTCGGTGACCGAGATGGACTTCGACTCGTGGAACGAGCAAGTGTTCGAGGGTTCGATCGAGACGGTCGAGCCGCCGGAGGATTGGTCCGGCTCCGTCGACGTCGACAGCGAGGACCTCGAGCGGGACTTCGAGGATGCGCGTCCGCCGAACTGGGCGGGTTCCGCGGGCGGCGCGCTGCGCCACTGAGCCCGGCGCCGCCGGCGCTCGCCGCCGTCAAAGCCGCGCGAGTTTCTCCCGCTCGCGCGCCTCGAGCGCGTGGACCTGCGGTCGCATCGCGGCGAGCAGCACCAGACCCGGGATCGCCGACAAGAACGTCACCACGAAGAAGTGCGCCCAGCCGATCGCGTGCACGACCGCGCCCGCGATCGCCGCGATCACGACGCGAGGAACGGCCGCGAGCGCCGACAGCAAGGCGTACTGGGTCGCGCTGAAGCTCGGCGAGCATTGCGCCATCAGGAACGCGATGAACGCCGCGAGACCCATGCCGCCGGCCAGGTTGTCGAGGCTCGTCGTGAGGATCATCAACCACAGCTCGCGGCCCGCGAGCGCGAGCCACATGAACAGGAGCAGCGTCGCCGCCTGCAGCACGCCGAAGGTCAGCAGCGAACGGAACAGCCCCCAGCGCATGAACAGCCAGCCGCCGACCGCGGTACCGACCATCGTCGACACCGTCATGTTCACCTTGCCGGCGATGCTGAGCTCGGCGAGCGAAAAGCCGACGCCCTTCAGCATGAACGCGCTGTACAGGCTCAGCGCGAACGCGTCGCCGAACTTGTAGAGCAGCACCAGGAGCAGGAACCCCCACGCGCCCGGCTGACCGAGGAGGTCGCGTGCCGGCTCGACGACCGCCTCGACCAGGGTCGGCGGCGGCCGGCCGGGCCGCTCCGGCTCGGGCGACCACAGCGTCACGAGCGCGGTCGCACCCATCAACAGCGCGACCAGCCCGTAGGCGACGCGCCATCCGGTCTGCGCGGCGATCAGCACGATCACCGCACCGGCGAACATCGCCGCGGTCCGGTAGCCGAACGCGCTCGCCGCCGCCGCGAGCGCACGCTGCTCGCCGGGAATCAGGTCGACCCGGTAGGCGTCGATCACGATGTCCTGCGAGGCCGACAGCGTCGCGACCAGCAGCGCGAGCAACGCGAGCAATAGCGGCGCTCTTTGTGGCGAGCACAGGCCCATCACGCCGATCGCGGCGGCGAGGCACAGCTGATAGATCAGGATCCATCCCCGGCGCCGACCGAGCAACGGCGGGAGATAGCGGTCGAGCGTGGGTGCCCACAGGAACTTCAGCACGTACGGCAATCCGACCAACGAGAACAAGCCGATCGTGCGGATATCGAGCTTCGCGTCGGCCAGCCAGGCCTGCAGGGTCGCGCCCGTCAGATTGAAGGGGAGACCCGAGGCGAAGCCGAGCAGCAAGGTCGCGACCATCCTCCGGTCGCGCAGCGCCTCGAGCAATCCCGGCTTACGGTCGACGATCAAGCCTCACCACTCGAGGTCGTAGTCGATCGAGAGCGGCGCATGGTCCGAGAATCGCGGTTCCTTGTGGATCGACGCGCGGCGGATCCGCTCGCTCAACACCGCGCTCGCGACGTGGTAGTCGATGCGCCAGCCGACGTTCTTCGCGTAGGCCTGCCCCCGGTTCGACCACCAGGTGTATTGATCCGGCTCCGAATTGACGACCCGGAACGCATCCACGTACGCCTCGGCGCCGAACACCGCGTCGAGCCAGCGCCGCTCCTCCGGCAGGAATCCGGAGTTCTTCTGGTTCGACCGCCAGTTCTTCAAATCGATCGGCCGGTGCGCGATGTTGAAGTCGCCGCAGAGGATGGTCGGCTTGCGCCGCCGCCGCAGCCGACGAAGGTGCGGCAGGAACGCGTCGAGGAACCGGAACTTGGACGCCTGCCGCGCCGGCCCCGAGGATCCGGACGGCAGATACAGCGAGACCACGCTGAACGCGCCGAAGTGCGCTTCCAGGTACCGCCCTTCGGCGTCGAATTCGGGCACGCCGAACCCGTGCTCGACGCGCACCGGCTTCCGCTTCGCGTACAGCGCCGTGCCCGCGTACCCCTTCTTCTCGGCATCGAAGTAGTAGCAATGGTACCCACGGGGCCGGAACACCGGGTCGGCGAGCTGCGCGGCCTGCGCCTTGGTTTCCTGGATGCAGACGACGTCGGCACGCGCGGACGGCAGCCAGTCGAAGAAGCCCTTGCGCGCGGCCGAACGTATGCCGTTCGCATTCAGCGTGAGGATCCGCATCGATCGATGATACCAGCGGGTCGGCGCGCACGCGGCGCGTCTTGCGCCGTGCGCGGCGCCTTGCGAGACTGCGCACCGTATGCTGCAGCCGTATCAAAGTGAGTTCATCGACTGGTGCCTGCGGCTCGGCGTGCTGCAGTTCGGCTCCTTCAAGCTGAAGTCGGGACGCGAGAGCCCGTATTTCTTCAACGCGGGTCGCTTCGACACCGGCGAAGCGATCGCCGCGGTCGGACAGGCCTACGCGGCTGCGATCGTCGCCTCGGACCTGGCCTACGACGTGCTGTTCGGCCCCGCGTACAAGGGCATTCCGCTGGTCACCGCCGCCGCCGCCGCGCTCGCGGCCGGGCACGGCCTGACCGCGCCGTTCGCCTTCAACCGCAAGGAGTCGAAGGATCACGGCGAGGGCGGCGCGACCGTCGGCGCACCGCTCCGGGGGCGCGTGCTGATCGTCGACGACGTGATCACCGCCGGCACCGCGGTTCGCGAGTCGATCGCGATCATCCGCGCGGCGGGCGCGCATCCGGCCGGGGTCGTGCTCGCGCTCGACCGGCAGGAACGCGGCGCCGAGAGTCAGCTGTCGGCGGTCCAGGAAGTGAGCGAACAGTTCGGCATCCCGGTGGTCTCGATCCTGACCCTGGAGACGCTGTTGACCCACGCGGCCGCACGCGGCGGGCCGCAGTTCGAGGCGATGCGGGCGTACCGGGACCGCTATGGGATCCGCCGATGAACGCGCCGCACAATGACCCGCAGGGAGGGCCTGCCGTGATCCGTCTCGCCACCATCCGCCACCGCTGGATCGCGGTCGTACTCGGCTGCCTGGCCGCGACGCTCGGCCACGCGGCCGGACCCCAGGTGTACCGATGGGTCGATTCCCACGGCGTCGTGCATTTCGGCGACCACATCCCGGAGCGGGACGCCGGCCGCGCGCAGCAAATGCTGAACGCCGAAGGGGTGGTCGTCGGTCAGGAGTCGGCCGCGCAGACGCCGGCCGAGATCGCCGCCGCGCAGCAGCGCGAACGCGCCGCCGAAGCGCAGCGCGTGCGCGACCGGAACTTGCTGAACACCTACTCCACGGTGGGCGACATCGAGCGGCTGCGCGACCAGCGGCTCGGAATGCTCGCGGACCAGATCCGCGTCACGAGTCAGTATCTCGACACGCTGAACGCGAAGCTCGCCAGGCTGCGCACCGAGGCGGAACGGTTCCGGCCCTACGCGAGCAACCCGAAGGCGCCGCCGATGCCCGATCAACTCGCCGACGACCTCGTGCGGGTGACCGGCGACATCCACGCGCAGCAGCAGAACCTCGATGAGAAGCACCGCGAAGCCGCGACGATGAGCACGCAATTCGCCGACGACATCGCGCGCTTCAAGCAGTTGAAGGGGATCCATTGACCCCGCAGAGACGCATCCTGCTCGGCGTGACCGGGGGAATCGCCGCCTACAAGAGCCCCGACCTCGTACGACGACTCGTCGAACGGGGCGCGCAGGTGCAGGTCGTGATGACCGCGTCCGCGCGTCGCTTCGTCGCGCCGCTCGCGTTGCAGGCGGTGTCCGGACACCCGGTGCGCGATGATCTGTGGGACGAAGCGGCCGAGGCGGCGATGGGACACATCGAACTCGCACGCTGGGCGGAACTCGTGCTGATCGCGCCGGCCAGCGCGGACTTCCTGGCGCGGCTCGCCGGCGGCCGCGCCGACGACCTGCTCGCCGCGCTGTGTCTCGCGACCGAGGCGCCGATCTGCGTCGCGCCGGCGATGAATCGCGTGATGTGGGCGCACCCCGCGACCCAGGCGAACCTCGCGACGCTCGGCGAACGCGGGGTGCGGGTACTGGGTCCGGACTCGGGCGCCCAGGCCTGCGGCGAGGTCGGCCTCGGACGGATGTGGGAGCCGGCCAAGCTCGCCGAGACCGTGCTCGAACCGCCGCCGAACGCGGGCCTGCTCCAGGGCGTGAACGTGCTGATCACCGCGGGCCCGACCCGCGAGCGGATCGATCCGGTGCGATACCTGACGAACCGCAGTTCGGGGAAGATGGGCTTCGCGATCGCGGTCGCCGCGCGCGAGGCGGGGGCGCACGTGACGCTCGTCTGCGGCCCGGTGAACCTGCCGACACCGGCCGGCGTCACCCGCATCGACGTCGAGAGCGCGCGCGAGATGTACGCCGCGGTGCACCGGCACGTGGCCGAAGCCGACCTGGTCGTGGCCGCGGCCGCGGTCGCGGACTTCCAGCCCCGATCGGTCGCCGAGGAGAAGATCAAGAAGCAGGGGGTCGCGATCGATCTGGCGCTCGAACCCGCGCCCGACATCGTGAAATCGGTCACCGAGATGGCGAAGCGGCCGTTCGTCGTCGGGTTCGCCGCCGAGACCCACGACGTCGAGGCCAACGCGCGTGCCAAGCTCAAGCGCAAGAAGCTCGACATGATCGCGGCGAACCGGGTCGGCGACGGCCTGGCGTTCGATTGCGAGGACAACGCACTGACGGTCCTGTGGCCGGGGGGGCGCGCCGAGATCGACCGTGCCCCGAAGCTCGAGGTCGCCCGGACGCTGGTCGCGCTGATCGCCGAGCGGCTGCCGCGAACCCAAGGCGTCGCCCGCCGCGCGGCGCGCACGCGGCGCACGCCGCCGACACCGCCGCGTACCCGACCCCGCACGCGCCGGATCCGCCGCTGAGCTCGATGATCGCGCGCATCCAGCTGCAGGTGCTCGATCCGCGGATCGGCACGCGGTTCCCGATGCCGGAGCCCGCGACCGCGGGTTCGGCCGGCCTCGATCTGCGCGCGTGCCTCGACGCGCCGTGCGTGCTCGAGCCCGGCGCGGCCGCGCTGATCCCGACCGGTATCGCGATCCACATCGGCGATCCCGGTTACGCCGCGCTGCTGCTGCCGCGCTCCGGTCTCGGCCACAAGCACGGGATCGTGCTCGGCAACCTCGTCGGCTTGATCGACTCCGATTACCAGGGCCCGTTGATGGTGTCCTGCTGGAACCGCGGGCAGGCCGTATTCACGATCGAGCCGGGCGATCGGATCGCGCAGATGATCGTGGTCCCGGTCGCACGCGCGCTGTTCGAGGTCGTCGCCGAGTTCTCGACGAGCGAGCGCGGCGACGGCGGCTTCGGCAGTTCCGGACGCCGCTGACGCCGGCGCGCGAAACTGGGCGCTCGCGACCGATTTGTGGCTGTCGCGGCGCGGGTCCGATCGGCGATCCTGCCGCCATGGCGATATCCGACTGGCCTGCCGACGAGCGGCCGCGCGAGAAGCTCCTCGCGCGCGGCGCCGAATCGCTGTCGGATGCCGAACTCCTCGCGATCCTGCTGCGCACCGGGATCCCCGGGCGCTCGGCGTTGCGGCTCGCGCGCGACCTGCTGGTCGCGTTCGGCTCGCTGCGCCGCTTGGTCGCCGCCGACCGCGCGCGTTTCTGCGCGCATCCCGGACTCGGACCCGCGCGCTATGCCGAGTTGCGCGCGGCGGTCGAGATCGCGCGGCGCCAGCTCGGCGAAGCGCTGCGCGCCGGCCCGACGCTCGGCAGCCCGCGGGCGACCCGCGACTACCTCGTGGCCCGCCTGCGCGATCTGGAGCACGAAGTGTTCTGCTGTCTTTACCTCGACAACCGCCACCGGCTGATCCACGACGAACCGTTGTTCCGCGGAACGATCGACGGCGCGAGCGTGCACCCGCGGGAAATCGTCAAGCAGGCGCTCGGTTGGAACTGCGCGGCGGTGATCGTCGCCCACAATCATCCCTCGGGCGTGCCCGAGCCGAGCCAGGCGGACGAATGGATCACGCGGCGCATCAAGGATGCGCTGGCGCTGGTCGACATCCGCTTGCTCGATCACATCATCGTCGGCGACGGCACCAGCGTCTCGTTCGCCGAGCGCGGGATGCTGGGCTGAGCGCTCGGAGGGCGCACGTAACGACCTGAAACAACGAATGATTATTGACGGACGGTTGAACGGTCGGGCGGCCTCTGGTATAAAGCGCGGCTCGTTCGAAAGTCCACGGCCACGGGATCCAACCTCATGTCGCGAGTCTGTCAGGTCACCGGAAAACGCCCCGCGACGGGCAATACCGTCTCGCACGCGAACAATCACAAGCGTCGGCGCTTTCTGCCGAATCTGCACACCCATCGGTTCTGGTCGGACGCGGAACAGCGGTTCCTGAGCCTGCGCGTGACGACCCGCGGCCTGCGCACGATCGAGAAGCGCGGCGTCGACGTGGTGGTCGCGGAACTGCGCAGCCAGGGCTTGAAGGTCTAAAGAGGGCGTTGCGATGCGCGACAAGATCAAGCTGATATCGTCCGCCGGAACCGGCCACTACTACACGACGACGAAGAACAAGCGCTTGCACCCGGACAAGCTGGAGACGAAGAAATTCGATCCGGTGGTGCGCAAGCACGTGCCTTACAAGGAATCGAAGATCAAGTAGTCGGTGCGTCGGCGGCGCCTGCCGCCGCGAAACGTGCCCGAACTCCCGGAAGTCGAGACCACCCGCCGCGGCATCGCGTCGGCGCTCGTCGGTCGTCGGGTCGAGGCACTCCTGATCCGCGAACGCCGGCTGCGCTGGCCGGTGACGGCGGGTATCGAGACGGCACTGCGCGGATGCCGCGCGCACGCGGTCGAGCGCCGCGCCAAGTACCTGCTGTTGCGATTCGATAACGGCACCGCGATCGTGCACCTCGGCATGTCCGGGAGCCTGCGGGTGCTCGCCGGCGACCCCCCGCCGCGACGCCACGACCATTGGGATCTCGTGCTCGAGGGCGGCGTCCGGATCCGTTAC
The DNA here is from genome assembly GCA_021785405.1 of Pseudomonadota bacterium. GTDB lineage: Bacteria > Pseudomonadota > Gammaproteobacteria > Steroidobacterales > Steroidobacteraceae > Bog-1198. Next base: position 13,097 of record JAJYFF010000041.1, read on the forward strand.
CACGATCCCCGGCGATTCGGCAGCCTGCAGTTCACCACCGACGATCCGGCACGGCATCCGCTGATCGCCGACCTCGGCCCCGAACCCCTGGACGAGGCCTTCGGCGCCGAGCAGCTGTTTCGCGCGACCCGCGGTCGCGGGGTCGCGATCAAGGCGCTGCTGATGAATTCGCGGATCGTGGTCGGGGTCGGCAACATCTACGCGAACGAAGCGCTGTTTCGGGCGGGGGTGCACCCCGCGCTCGCGGCGGGCCGGCTGACGCGCCCGCGCGCGGCGGCGCTCGTCGCGGCGGTCAAGACGGTGCTCGCCGAGGCGATCCAGATCGGCGGGACGACGTTGCGGGACTACGTGGACGCCGCCGGCGGACTCGGGAGCTTTCGCCTGCAGCTGGAGGTGTACGAGCGCGCCGGCGAGCCCTGCCGGCGGTGCCACACGCCGATCCGGCGGCGGATGCTCGGCCAGCGGGCAACCTACTGGTGCCCGCGCTGCCAGCGCCGCTGAACGCGGCGCTCAGCTCTTGCGCATGCGCTTCAGTTCCGCCTGGACGATCGGATGCACGAACTCGGAGACGTCGCCGCCGAGCACCGCGATCTCCCGCACCAGCGTGGAGGAGATGAACGTGTACTGCTCCTGCGGGGTCATGAACACCGATTCGATCTCGGCCGACAGGTGCCGGCTCATGTTCGCGAGCTGGAACTCGAACTCGAAGTCCGACACCGCGCGCAGGCCGCGAACCACGACCGAGAACCCTAGCTGGCGCGCGAAATCGACGGTGAGCCCGGAATAGCCGCAGACCTCGACGTTCGGCATGTCGACGAGCACCCGCCGCGCCATGTCGACCCGCTGTTCCATCGAGAACATCGGCGCCTTGTTCGGGTTCGCGGCGACCGCGACGACGAGTCGGTCGAAGATGCTGGCGGCGCGACGCACGAGATCGTGATGGCCGTTCGTGATGGGGTCGAAGGTTCCCGGATAGATCGCGTTTCTCTTGTGCATGGCCTCGATGCTCACCGCTCCCGCCGCGCCAGATGATACCCCACCTCGCCGGCGAACTTGGATCGCAGCAGGCTCCAGCCGGGCGGCAGCGCGGGCACACCGGCGCTGCGTTCGGCTTCGAGGTAGACGAGTCCGCCGCGCGCGAGCCGGTCGCCGCCCGCGAGTTGCGCGAGCGCGCCCGCGAGCGCACCCGCGCCGAACGGTGGATCGAGGAACACGAGGTCGAACGCGGCGCCGGGCTCGCGCAAATAGCCTTCCGCGTCCCGGCACTGCACCTGCGCCCGGTCGGTGGCGCCGAGCCGTTCGAGTTGCGTTCGCAGGTTCGCGGCCGCCGGCGCCGAGCGCTCGACGAAGACCGCCTCACGGGCGCCGCGCGACAGCGCTTCGAACCCGAGCGCGCCGCTCCCGGCGAAGAGGTCGAGACAGCGCGCGCCGGCGACGTCGGCGCGCAGCCAGTTGAACAGGGTTTCGCGGATCCGATCCGCGGTCGGGCGCAGCTCCGCGTGGGCGAGCACGGGGATCCGGCGACCGCGCCATGCGCCGCCGATGATCCGCACGGAGTGGCTCGGGCCGGTCCGCGGTCCGGTCTTGCGGTTCGTCACGGCCGGCATGATACGCGTAAAATTCGCAGCCTCCGCCGCTCTGATAAGCTCGCATCGACATGACGAATCCATCCAGCCCGCCGGCCGCCCGCGGTTTCTTCAAGCGCTTGGGCGAGCGCCTGAGCGCCGGATCCTCGCGCATCGCCGAGGGTCTGAAGAGCATCCTGCCGGGCCGCAAGATCGACGCCGAGGTGCTCGAGGAGCTCGAGGAACGCTTGATCGGCGCCGACGTCGGCGTCGAGGCGACCGCGCGGATCCTCAACGACCTCGGCAAGCGCGTCGCGCGCAAGGAACTCGCTGACGTCGACGCGCTCGTCGCGGCGCTGCGCCGCGCGATGCTTGAGATCCTGACCCCGGTGGCGCAGCCGCTGCGGATCGGCGCTGCGCGGCCTTTCGTGATCCTCGTCGTCGGGATCAACGGCGCGGGCAAGACGACGACGATCGGCAAGCTCGCGCATCGGCTGCTCGCCGCAGGGCGCGGCGTGATGCTCGCGTCCGGCGACACCTTCCGCGCGGCGGCGCGCGAGCAGCTCGCGGTCTGGGCCGAGCGCAACGGCGTGCCGATGATCGCGCAGCAGTCCGGCGCGGAGCCCGCGGCGGTGATCTACGACGCGTTGCAGGCGGCGCGCGCGCGCGGGGTCGACGTGCTGATCGCCGACACCGCCGGACGCCTGCACACCCAGGCGCACCTGATGGAGGAGCTGAAGAAGGTCAAGCGCGTGGTGTCGCGCATCGATCCCGGCGCGCCGCACGAGGTGCTGCTCGTGCTCGACGGCACGATCGGGCAGAACGCGGTCGCGCAGGCGGCGGAGTTCGACAAGAATCTGGGCGTGACCGGGCTCGTGATCACGAAACTCGACGGCACCGCGAAGGGCGGCGTGGTGCTCGCGATCGCGCAGAAGCTCAAGATCCCGATCCGCTTCGTCGGCGTCGGGGAATCGCTCGAGGACTTCGGGGAATTCGACGCGGAGGCGTTCGTCGACGCCCTGCTGCGGCCGGCGGGCAAGAGCGCATGATCCACTTCGATCAGGTCTACAAGCGCTACCCGAACGGCCGCGAGGCGCTCGCCGGGGTGTCGTTCAGGATAGCGCGCGGCGACCTGACGTTCTTGACCGGCCACTCGGGTGCGGGCAAGAGCAGCATCCTGAAGCTGATCGCGCTGATCGAGCGGCCGACCCGTGGCCGCGTGACGATCGCCGACCGCGTGACCGCCACGATCAAGCCGCGCGCGATCCCGCTGTTCCGGCGCGAGATCGGGGTCGTGTTCCAGGACAACAAGCTGCTCGTCGACCGGCCGGTCGCCGACAACGTGGCCTTGCCGCTGATCATCGCGGGGGTGCCGCGCAAGGAGATCGACAAGCGGGTCCGCGCGGCGCTCGACCAGGTCGGGCTCCTCGGCAAGGAGCGCAACCGGCCGACGGAGCTCTCCGCCGGCGAGCAACAACGCGTCGGCATCGCGCGCGCGGTCGTCGCGAAGCCGCCGCTGCTGATCGCGGACGAGCCGACCGGCAACCTGGACCCGGACCTCGCGGTCGAGATCATGCGCCTGTTCAAGCGGTTCAACGACGTCGGCGTCACGATCGTGATCGCGACGCACGACGTGCACCTGGTCGACCGGTTCGATGCGCGCCGCATCGTGCTCGGCGACGGTCGGGTCGCCGCGGAGACGCCGCAGTGAAGATCGGCGTCTACGTCGACCGCCACGCGCAGACCCTGGTCGGCTCGCTCGGGCGCATCGCCGAAGCGCCGGTCGCGTTCCTGATGACGATGACCGTGATCGGGATCGCGGTCGCGCTGCCCCTGTGCCTGTTCGTCTTCCTGCAGAACGCCCGGCAAGCGATGGCGGGTTGGAACGACGCGTTCGAATTGTCGGTCTACCTGTCGAAATCGACGACGCCACGGCGCACCAACGAAATCGCGGCGCAGATCCGCGCGCGCGACGACGTCGCGAGCGTCCGCGTGATCCTCGCGCCGGAGGCGCTCGCGGAATTTCGCCGGTATTCAGGGTTCGGCGACGCGCTCGAGGCGCTGCAGGAGAACCCCTTGCCGAACACCCTCGTCGTGACCCCGACGTCCGCCGCGAGCACGGCGGCGGGGACCGCCGCGCTGCGGCAGGCGCTGCGGGCGGTCCCGGATGTCGATCAGGTCCAGCTGGACACGCAGTGGGTCCAGCGACTGATCGCGATCGTCGATTTGCTGCGGCGCGTCGTCTGGCTCGCGGCCGGTCTCCTCGGTCTCGGCGTCGCCCTGATCATCGGCAACACGGTCCGCCTGGACATCCAGAATCGCCGGGCCGAGATCGAGGTGATGAAGCTGGTCGGTGCGAGCGATGGCTTCGCCCGGCGCCCGTTCCTGTACGCGGGATGGTGGTACGGCTTCGGGGGAGGCGTGCTCGCCTTGCTGCTGGTCGCGATCGCGATCGCCTGGGTATCGGGTCCGGTGAGTCGCCTCGCGCAGCTCTACGGGAGCAGGTTCTCCCTGAGCGGCATCGGCTTCGAGGCTGGCGCGATGGTGCTGCTGGGATCGAGCCTCCTCGGCTGGCTCGGCGCCTGGATTGCCGCAACACAGCATATCCGCGCGATCAACCCCTCCTGACGACCGTTCCCGGATCCCGATCGGTTGAACTCGGACCCCCTTTAGCACTCTAATTGGGCGAGTGCTATCATGCCTCTGGAACGAGGCGGAGGTTCACGCTGATGTCGACTGCGTTGGTGGCCAAGCAACCCGGGCTGACGGTCGCAGGTCCGATCGGGAGCCTGGACGCCTATGTGAGCCGGGTGTCGCAGATTCCGATCCTGTCGAAGGCGGAGGAGACGGCGCTCGCGACGCGGTTCCGCGACGAGGGCGACCTCGAGGCGGCCCGCGAGCTGGTGCTCTCGCACCTGCGGTTCGTCGTGCACATCGCGCGCGGCTACGCCGGCTACGGCCTGCCGATCGGCGATCTGATCCAGGAAGGCAACATCGGCTTGATGAAGGCCGTCAAGCGCTTCGACCCCCACGTCGGCGTGCGCCTGGTCTCGTTCGCGGTCCATTGGATCCGCGCCGAGATTCACGAGTACGTGCTGCGCAACTGGCGGCTCGTGAAGGTCGCGACGACGAAGGCGCAGCGCAAGCTGTTCTTCAATCTGCGCCGGCTGAAGAAGAATCTGTCCTGGCTGTCCGACGCCGAGACGCTGGCCGTCGCGAAGGACCTCGGCGTGGAGCCGCGGGACGTGCGCGAAATGGAACAGCGACTCGCGGCCCGCGACCTGGCGTTCGATGCGGCGCCGGACGCCGACGAAGACGACGCGTACTCGCCCGCGCTCTACCTGCCGGCGAGCGGCGCCGACCCGGCGGTCGAACTCGAGCGCGAGGAATGGGACGAGGATTCGAGCGAGCGCTTGAACGTCGCGCTCGAGAAGCTCGACGAGCGCAGCCGCAATATCCTGCGCCGCCGCTGGATGAGCGAGTCCAAGGCGACCTTGCACGAACTCGCCGACGAGTACGGGATCTCCGCCGAGCGCGTGCGCCAGGTCGAAGCCAACGCGATCAACAAGCTCAAGGGGCTGATGGCGGCGTGAGCCGCTGGCGGCCGTCGCCGCGCGCCGCAGGGGCGGCCGCGGCGCGGAACACGTGCGCGTGCAGTTCGGCCGTGCGCGCCCGCGTCGGCGCGTAGCCGCCGGCCAGCACGATCGCGAGCGGCAAGCCGCGCTCGCGCGCCGCGTCGATCACCCGCTGGTCGCGCGCGCGGATCCCGCGATCCGACAGGCGCAGGCGGCCGTACCGATCGCCGTCGGCGACGTCCACACCCGCGACGTAGAACGCCAGATCCGCGCCCGCCGCATCGAGCACGACGGGCAAGTGGCGATCGAGTTCGGCCAGGTAGTCCTCGTCCCCCGTGCCGTCGGCGAGCGCGACGTCGAGTCGCGACCGCATTTTCTGGGTCGGATAGTTCTTCTCGCCGTGGACCGAGAACGTGAACACGCTAAGATCGCTCTCGAAGATCTGCGCGGTGCCGTTGCCTTGATGCACGTCGAGGTCGACGACCACGGCGCGCCGGATCGCGCCCTCCTCGCGCAATAGCCGAATCGCGACCGCCACGTCGTTGACGAGACAGAAACCCTCGCCGCGATCGGCGAACGCGTGATGGGTCCCGCCGGCGAGATTCGCGCCCAAGCCGTCCGCGAGCGCGGCGCGCGCCGCCTGGATCGTCCCGCCGGCGGCGAGCCGGGACCGGCGCCACAGCGCCGGCGACCAGGGCAGCCCGAGCCGGCGCAGCTCGGCCGGCGACAGATCCCCCGCAGCGATCTTCCGCAGGTAGTCACGCGTGTGCACCAGCGCGAGTGCCTCGGGCGCGGCGAGCGCGGGTTCGCGCAGATCCGCCGCGGCGACGGTCCCCTCGCCGATCAGCAGGTCCCGCAACAGGGGGTATTTACTGATCGGGAACGGGTGTTCCGGCGCCAGCGGGATTGCATAGTCCGCATGATAGCTACACTTCATCCCGCGAATATCACAACATAGGCATCCTCGAGTCCACCATCGGTTCGCCGTTCCCGGAGATTGGCATGCCCCAGAAGACCCTCGATCCCATGGACCTGTATGACGTGCGCGGACTGCTCGACGAGCAGGAACGGCTGGTGCAAGACGCCGTCGCACGGATGGTCGACGACAAGGTGCTGCCGACGATCGGCCGGGCGTTCGCCGACCATCGCTTCCCGCGCGAACTCGTCGGCGAGCTCGCCTCGATGGGTCTGCTCGGCAGCTCGCTCGAGGGCTACGGTTGCGCGGGCATGAACGCGGTCTCCTCCGGCCTGATCTGCCAGGAGCTCGAGCGGGGGGATTCGGCGCTGCGCAGCTTCGTGTCGGTGCAGTCGAGCCTGTGCATGTACCCCATCTACACCTACGGCTCCGACGCGCAAAAGGAACGGTACCTGCCGTCGATGGCCCGCGGCGAGACGATCGGCTGCTTCGGCTTGACGGAATCGCACGGCGGCTCGGATCCGGCCAACATGAAGACGCACGCGAAGCGGCGCGGCGGGGACTGGGTGCTCAACGGTTCGAAGATGTGGATCACCAACGCGCCGATCGCGGATCTGTGCGTCGCCTGGGCGATGACCGAGGACGGCGTGCGCGGCTTCCTGGTCGAGAAGGGCACGCGCGGCTTCACCGCGTCCGAGATCCATGACAAGTTCAGCCTGCGCGCCTCGGCGACCGGTGCGTTGTTCTTCGACGAGGTCGTCGTGCCCGAGTCGCATCGCCTACCCGGCGCGGTCGGACTGAAGGCGCCGCTGTCCTGTCTCACGCAGGCGCGTTACGGCATCGCCTGGGGCGTGATCGGCGCGGCGCAAGCCTGCCTGGCGCAGCTCATCGACTACACCAAGACGCGGGTGCTGTTCGGCCGGCCGCTCGCCGCGAACCAGCTGATCCAGGTCCGGCTCGCGGAGATGGCGCGCCGGATCACCACGGCGCAGTTATTGGTGCTGCAGCTCGGGCGGCTGAAGGACCGCGGCGCGATGACCCCGGCGCAAGTCTCGCTCGCGAAGTGGAACAACGTCCGCGCGGCGCTCGACATCGCGCGCGACTGCCGCGACATGCTCGGAGGCGCGGGCATCAGCGCCGAATACGCGCCGATCCGCCACATGCTGAACCTCGAGAGCGTCGTGACCTACGAAGGCACCGAGTCGATCCACCAGTTGAGCATCGGCCGGGAGCTGACCGGGATCTCGGCGTTCTGACCGCGACGGTCCGTCGCCGGGGCGTTCCCGGGAATGTCGGGGTCCCCCCGGGCCTCAGGCGGCTTCGCTGACCGGCAGCGCGACCGGCGTCGCCCGCCGCCGCTGCTCGCGCAGCGTCGGCCAATCGACGAGGCGCAGCGCGCCGTTCATGTCCTCGACGAGCGAGGAACAGCTCTCGACCCAGTCGCCGTCGTTGCAATACCGGGTCCCGCCGATGTCGCGAATCTCGGCATGGTGTATGTGACCGCAAACGACGGTGTCGACGCCGCGCTTGCGGGCGGCGAGCGCGACCGCCTCCTCGAAGCTGCCGATGTATTCGACCGCTCGCTTGGCTTTGTGCTTCAGGTAGGCGGCGAGCGACCAGTGCGGCAGGTCGAACTTGCGGCGGAGCCAGTTCACGTACGGATTGACCGCGAGCAGCACGTCGTACAGATCGCTCCCGAGCTTCGCGAGCCAGGGGCTGCATTTCACGACGCTGTCGAATTCATCGCCGTGCAGCAGCAGCATGCGCCGGCCGTCGGCCCCGACGTGGACGTACTCGCGGTGGATCTCCAGGTTGCCGAACACCGCGCCGTCGAAGTCGCGGAAGACGTCGTCGTGGTTTCCCGGGATGTAGACCACCTTCGTGCCGCGCTTCGCCTTGCCGAGCACGGTGCGCACGACGTTGTTGTGTGACTGCGGCCAGAACATCGACTTCCGCATGTTCCAGACGTCGATGATGTCGCCGACCAGGAACAGGTAATCCATGTCGATCGCGTGCAGGAATTCGAGCAGCGCGTCCGCGCTGCATCCCTTGAAGCCCAGATGCACGTCGGAAATGAACACTGAACGAACGCGCATCGGCGCGGCGCGGTCTGGCTCCGGCATCCTCGTCTCCCTCCTCGCGATCCGATCCCTCGTCGAGGATCGCGCCGCGCCGTGACGAACCGGTGAAGCGAACGAGAAGTTTTCACGACACTCGGCGGGCTCGTGCGGCGGCCACCCCAGGGGCTCGCAGCGCCGGCAGCAGCCGTCGCGACGCGGCCTCAGTTCGGGCGTTTGGGCTCGACCAGGCGGTAGCCGAAACCGCGCACGGTCTCGATCTCGGTCGCGCAACCCGCGGCCGCGAGGCTGCGACGCAGGCGCTGCACGTTCACGTCGACCGTGCGGTCGTCGACCGCCCGGCTCTCGCCCCAGGCCTGGACGCGCAGTTCCCGGCGGCTCGAGGTGCGACCGGAGCGCGTCAACAGCACCTCGAGCAGGCGATATTCGGCCCCGCGCAGCGGCAGCGGGCTGCCGCGCACGACGACCCGGCGGGCCGCGCGCTCGAGCACGAGCTCGCCGTCGCCGGACTCGGTCGCCGGGCCCGCGCGGCGCCTGCCGCGCAGCACCGCGCTCACCCGGGCGACCGCCTCGCGCAGCGACAGCGGCTTCACCAGGTAGTCGTCCGCACCGAGTTCGAGGCCGGCGACGATATCGGCCTCGGCGCACAACGCGGACGCGATCACGATCGGGATCGGCGCGCGCGCGCGCGCTTCGCGCAACCGCAGGAGCGTCTCGAATGCGGAGGGCCCGGGCCCGCTCCAATCGACGACGATCAGCCCCGGCGGCCGGTCGCGCACCGCACTGACCGCGTCGTCGAGGTCGTCGACGACGTCGGCCGCGTAGCGCGCGCTCGCGAGCGCGGCGCGCAGGGCGCCGGCGGCGACGCCGTCGGCATCGACGATCAACACTCGCACGGTGGTCTCGATCGAATCGGTCACCCGACCGATTCAAACCGAGGATTCTTACCGGCGTGTGACGTTATCGTGACATCGATTCAATCGGCGCCGCGCGGCAAGGCGGTGCCGTGCTCGAGCGCGAGCAGCCAGCGCTTGCGCTCGAGGCCTCCGCCGTAGCCGGTCAAGCCGCCGTCGGCGCCGATCACACGGTGGCACGGCACGATGATCGGCAAGGGATTGTGATCGTTCGCCATGCCCACCGCGCGCGCCGCGCCGGGCCGCCCGATGCGCCGGGCGAGTTCGCCGTACGCGACCGTGCGTCCGTACGGGATCCGGGTGAGCGCGCGCCAGACCCGCTGCTGGAACGGCGTGCCGCGCGGCGCGAGCGGCAGGTCGAACGTGCGGCGCGCGCCGTCGAAGTACTCGCGCAACTGCCGGACCGCCTGGGGCAACGCGCCCGCGCGCGCATCCTCGACCGCCGGCCCGTCGACGGTGGCGATCGCGGGCGGCTCCTCGGACTCGAACAGGACCGCGAGCAGCGCCTGATGGTCGCCGTAGAGACGCAGTCGTCCGATCGGACTATCGAGATCCGTGCGGTAGGTGGTCATGGCTGCCGCCGCGGTGATCCCCTGGCTCCTCGGCCGATCGCAACCCGAGGAATTCGAGTATGCCCGCCGCCGCCTGCCGGCCTTCGAACACCGCGGTGACCACCAGATCGGATCCGCGCACCATGTCGCCGCCCGCGAACACCTTGGGGTTCGTCGTCTGGAAGCTCGGTCCGCCGAGCGTCGCGACGCGCACGCGCCCGTTCGGGTGCAGCGCGATCGCGTGTCGCGGGAACCACTCGGGCGGATTCGGCAGGAAGCCGAACGCGATCACGACCGCGTCCGCCGGAATCGTCTGTTCCGTGTCCGGAATGGCTTCGGGCGTTCGTCGCCCGCGCCGGTCGGGCGGTCCCAGCCGGGTCTCGACGAGCTTCACGCCCTGCACCCGATCGGTGCCGACGATCTCGACCGGCTGCCGATTGAACAGGAACGTGACGCCCTCCTCCTTGCTGTTCTTGTAGTCGCGCCGCGAGCCCGGCATGTTCGCCTCGTCGCGCCGATAGGTGCAGGTCACGCTCGTCGCCCCCTGACGGATCGCGGTACGGTTGCAGTCCATCCCGGTATCGCCGCCGCCGAGCACGACGACCTCCTTGTCGCGCAGATCGATCACCTCGTCGGGGCCCGCGAGGCCGAGTTCGCGGCGCACGCTCGACACGAGATACGGCAGGGCATCGTACACGCCGGGGAGATCCTCGCCCGTGAACCCGCCTTTGACGACGCCGTACGTGCCCATCCCGAGGAACACCGCGTCGAACTCCTCGAGCAGCGCGTCGAACCCGACGTCGCG
>JAJYFF010000042.1 GCA_021785405.1 Pseudomonadota bacterium
ACCTTGCGGCCGGTGGGGGGGCAACCGTTCGGCGTCGCTGGATTCCGCGAGGCAGGGCGTCGCCGGCGCCGCGCGCGACGCGTATTTTGGTTGATACCATACCCCCGGACGGTATAATCGCCGTCGCCGGCGCGGTTGCGGTTCGAGCGGGCGGGGCGCAGGGTCTTCGTGTCGTCGCCGCGAGCGCGGCGATGCGGGCCGAGCGGCCGATGGATCAGGGCTTCGAGGGGCGTCCGTGAACTTCTTCGCACGACTGTACTATGGCTTGCGCAAGTCCTGGAAAGCGATCGCGTTGTATCTCGTGATCGCCGGCCCGGGCCTGGTCGTGATGGTCGCGGACAACGACGCCGGCGGCATCACCACCTATGCGGCGACCGGTGCGAAATACGGCTATCACCTGATCTGGTTCCTGGTGCTGCTCGTTCCGGTTGCGTACTACGTGCAGGAAATGACGGTACGGCTCGGGGCCGTGACCAAGCGCGGTCATGCCGAGGCCATCTTCGACGGATTCGGCGCCTTCTGGGGCTGGTTTTCGCTCGTCGATCTGATGATCGTGGACTGGTTGACCTTGGTCACGGAGTTCGTCGGGATGACGGCGGCGCTGGCGATCTTCGGCATGCCGCCGTGGATCACGGTCATCGCGGTGATCGTCCTGATGATGATCATCGTCTTGAACGGGCGCTACTGGACGTTCGAGAAGCTCGCGCTGCTGTTTTGCGCACTGAATCTCGTCTACATTCCCGGCGCGTTCCTCGTGCATCCGTCGATGAAGGCCGTGCTGCACGACGGATTGATCCCCAACTTCGCCGGCGGCTTCAACGGGCAGTTGTTCTTCTTCCTCATGGCGAACATCGGCACCACGATCGCGCCTTGGATGCTCTTCTTCCAGCAGAGCGCCGTCGTCGACAAGGGGATGCAGGAGAAGGACATTCCGTGGGGGCGGTTCGACACCTTCCTCGGATCCGTCATCACCGTGCTCGTCGCGATCTTCATCGTGGTCGTGACCGGTACCGTACTCCCCGGCGTCAACATCGACAGCGCGGCGCAAGCCTCCCAGCAACTAATGCGCACCAACCGGTGGGTCGGAACGTTCCTCGCGATCGGCCTGTTCGACGCCGGGCTCCTCGGGGCGATCTGCATTTCGCTGGCCAGTTCCTGGGCGTTCGGCGAGATCTTCGGCTGGGCCCACTCCCTGAACACCAAGATCCGGGAGGCCCCCTGGTTCTATGCGACGTATCTCCTCATGCTCGCGACGGCCGGCGCGATCGTCCTCATCCCGAAGGCGCCGCTCGTGCTGATCACGCTCTTCGTGCAGGTGGTCGCGGTCACGTTGCTGCCGGCGGCCCTGGTCTTCCTGATCCTGCTGTTGAACGACGAGGCCACGATGGGCGAGCGGCGCAACACGTTCGTTCAGAACCTCATCGGCGGGGGCATCGTGATCTCGATCATCGTCCTTTCCACGCTCTACGGCGTCACCGTCCTGTTCCCCGGCTACTTCCAGTAGGCGAGGAGGCTCCATGAACAAGATGCACGCGCTGCTGACGAAAATTCGCGAGATCAACACCCGCTACCGAACGCCCCGGATCGAGATGTCGAGCGCGGTCCGCGCCTCGCTCCTCGTGCTGAGGTTTTATTTGATCGGTCTGGTGTTGCTGATGGTCTATGGGTTCGTGCTCATCGTGACCAGGGGATAGGACGATGCCGACCATTCTCGAGCACGAGTTCTATCTCAGCGAGATCCTGGGCCGCAAGGTGTTCGCGCGCAAGCGCGCGATAGGGCGGGTCGACGATCTGGCGATCGCCGAGAGCGCGCGACTGCCGGAAGTCACGCACGTGGTCGTCGCACGCTCCTTCGGGTACGCGTCCTTGCTCGTGCCCTGGGACAAGGTCTTGCTGATCTCCAACCACGAGGTGATCCTCGACCTCTCGGCCGAGGAGTTGGACCGGTACGCGGTCTCCCCGCAGCACAGCCAGATCCTGCTGAAGGACCATATCCTCGACAAGAAGATCATCGACCTCGACGATCACGAGGTCGAAGTGGTGTACGACGTCAAGCTGGCGTTCCAGGAACCGAAGCTCTACGCCGCCGAAGTCGACTACAGCCATTACCGGGCGCTGCGGCGGCTCGGGTTGCGGCGGCTCGCGAAGCTCCTGACGTCGCGAAATTCGGAGAGCCGGGTGTCGTGGCTGTACGTGCAGCCGCTCCCCGAGAGCCTCGGCAGTTTCCAGGGGAACATCAAGCTGCGGGTGTCGAAGGATCAGCTGTCGGAGATCCATCCCGTGGATCTCGCGGACATACTCGAGGAACTCGAAGGCGGGCAGCGCATCGCGCTGTTCAACGCGCTCGAGCGGGAGCACGCGACCGAAACCCTCGAGGAGATGGAGCCGCGGGTGCAACGCGAGCTGGTGCGGGCGATCAACAAGGATCGTGCCGCCGCCTTGATCAACGAGATGACGCCCGCTCAGGCGGCGGACATCCTGGCGATTCTCCCGGCCGATCAAGCCGATGCCATTCTGCGACTGCTCGATCGGGAGAAATCGGAAAAGGTCGAGCAGATCATCGATCACCACGACGAGCATATCCGGCTGTACGGCTCCTCGGAGTTGATCCGGCTGCCTCCGGAGACGCCCGCCGAGAGCGTCTTGGAGCGATATCGGGAGCTGGCGAAGGACAAGGAGGTCGTGATGTACGTGTACGTCACGGATCCCGCGGGGACCCTCAAGGGGGTCGTGGACATTCGCGACATGGTGGCAGCCGAACCGGGCCAATCGCTCGGGGACATCATGACCAGCCACGTGATCACGCTGTCGAAAGAGGCGACGCTGCGGGAAGCCGCGCACATGTTCGAGCGCTACGGCTTTCGGGCATTGCCGATCGTCGACGAAAAGGACGTGTTGCTCAGCGCGGTGTCGTGGCGGGACGTGCGCAGCATACGCCCGAGACTGCACTGAGCTCGTCGCGGCCGCGCCGGATCGAGGGCCGGCGTGGGCGCCCGGCCGTCGCGGCGCCTCGCGCCGGCGCCGACCCGCCGCCGGCTCGGAAGATGGATTATCCTTCGCCGAGGACAGTTGCTCGTCTCGTTGCGCTCACCGACAGGAAGCCCAGGCCATGATCCGAAATTTCTCCGACCATGCGGCCAACGAACGGACGTTTCTCGCTTGGGTGCGCACGGCGATCGCGGTCATGGCCTTCGGGTTCCTGGTCGCGAAGTTCAACTTGTTCCTGAAGATCGCCGCACAGTCGTTCGCGGTGAGCGGGATACGGCCACGAGGCGTACCCGGGAGCGGGTTCGGAAACGTCGCGGGACTGGCGCTGATCGCCGCGGGCACGGTCATCGTGCTCGCCGCGACCGCGCGGTTCATGCGCACGGGGCGGGCGATCGACAGCGATCAGCAGCTCCTGAACAGCACCCGGGCGGATCTGCTGCTCGCGGCGATGATATCGATCCTGGGATTGGCGCTGCTGATCTATCTGTCGGAGACGCTGGCCGTCTCCGTGTAGCCGCCGCACCGGCCATCAATGGGTGAGTCCATCGCCGGCCTTGGCGCCGACCAGTGGGTTGCCGAGGACGTCGCGAATGAATGCGCCGCGGGTATGGTGCCCGGTCTTCGCGTACAGCCGCTTGCACAGCGTCTTGACGGTGTTGATGGAGACGCCCGCGAGCGCGGCGTACTCGGCGAGGCTGTGGCCGTTCGCGAGGGCCTCGGCGAGGCGTGCCTCCGCCGGCGTCAGACCGTACAGATGCGCGAGCGAGCGATGGAGCGTGAGGGGCTTCGCGGGCGGATAGCGCAGGAACACGATCGCGGCCGCCGACGGTCCGTGCAGGTCCGCCACGGCCTCCGGCACCGGGCAGACTCGGATCGACAGCCGCCGCTCGGCCGCGACCCGCACGCTCAGCTGGCCGCCCGGCCGGCCGCGCACGGTGGCGCCCGCGGCATCGTCGATCAGACGCGTCAACAGGCCGTCGTCGCGCACGCCGCGCAGGCGCAAGCGACCGTTGCGCACCGACAGTTCCGCCTGTTCGCGCAGGATCGCTTCGCCCGCCGAATCGGCGAACAAAACCCGACCCGCCCCGTCGAGGATGATCGCGCCCAAATTCAGCGCCTCGAGACCGTGCAGCAGCGCGCCGCGTTCCATGCGCAAGCTCGCCAGCGTGTCCCGCAGCGAGAGCGCCTGGGCCAAGTGCGGCACGAGCATCGCCAAGCGCCGCTCTTCGCGTTCGCTGATCGGACCGGCCGAGCGTTCGCGATGCACCCCGATGTTCGCCACCGATCCGTCGCGTCGTTTGAGAATGCCGGCACCGGTGACGTAATAGATGCCGAGGTGCCGGCAATAGTCGTTGTAGATCGCCGAGTCGATGAACCCCGGTTCGATCGAGACGACGTCGGCGGTGACCAAGGATCCGGGGACGATGCGCCGCACCCAGGTCAACCAGGGATCGTTCCGGAAGTGGTGTTGCGCATACGCTGCACGCAGCGCCGGCGTGTAATTCGCGGTGCACGCAATCTTCTCGCTGCGACCCGGGACGGCACTCCAGACGCCGATTTGACAACTGTGGGCGCCGAGCGCTCGGGCGATGCGCGTCACCAGCGGCTGCCACGCCGCGGGTTCGGCGACCGCCGCATAAACGTTCGTCAACAACGCCGACATGTCGCGACTGATTCGCATGTGCTTCTTCCCTGCGCGGGCAATCCTGCTCGGCAACGCTGATTTAAGCACACCCCGGGATCGTCGCGAATGGTCGTCGCACCCCACCGGCGTCACGAATTCCGCACTTGTCACCCGTTCGGGTGACGCCGGATCCGAGGCTCGCCTGGCATCGAACATTACCGCGGAAGAAGCGTTCGCAGAAAACGGTGGCCCGAAGACGACGTGGCGGGCAATTTGCGGAGGTCGACACCGAGATCATGGGTCGATTCGTCGCGGCGCTGGACCAAGCCGCGCGATCCGGCCGGCGACGACTGCGCGCCGCGCAACAACACTGCCGTTGCAGGTATCCATGCGTTCGAATTCGACCACCGCCCAACGATCTGGTCTTGCCCCATTTGCCTTGCCATCGTCCCCGACTCCAGCATGCCGGCGGAATCAGGCCGACTGCGACATCGAGGATCGCGTCAGGAATCGGCGATGAAAGCGAACCAGCGACACATACATCACCGGCGTCGCGATCAGCGACAGTGGTACCGACAGCGCGAGCGCACCGATCACGGCAATACCGAGAGGCTGCAGCATCTGCGCTCCGGCACCAGCACCGTAGGCGAGCGGCAGCATCCCGAGTGCGGCGGTCAGCGATGTCATCAACACCGGCCGGAGCCTCCGGTGTCCCGCCCGGACCAGCGTCTCAGTCAACTCGAGATCCTGAGCGCGAAGTTGCCGAGCGTAGTCGAGTACCAGGATCCCATTCTTGGCGACGATGCCGACGCCGATGATCGCGCCGAGATAGGAGACGATATTGAGCGTTATCCCGGCCATCCATAGTCCCAACATCGAACCAAAGAGGGCGAGTATCGCGCCGACGACGATCGCGATCGGCTCGTAGACCGACCGGAACTCGACGACCAGCACGGTAAAGACCAGCAATATGGCGGCGAGCAGCACGACGAGCAGATTATGGAAGGAGCGTTGCTGCAGTTGGTACTGTCCGCCGTATTCCACCGAACCGGATGGAAGCCAGCGATCTCGGTCCAGAGTGGCCTTGATCTTCTGCATGGCGGTGCCGAGATCTATGCCTTGGAGGCGTGCATAAACGATGTCGACCTGACGTAGGTTCTCACGATTCAGTTCCACCTCGTTGGGGCGCGGGATGATGGTAGCGACCTGACTGATCCTTACCAGCGCGCCGGTCGGAGTGCGTATGGGCAGATCGCTAAGCTTGGAGATACGATCGACGCTGGTGGGCTCGGCCAGCGTTCGCACATTAACGACCCGGTCGCCGTTAACGACGAACGAGGAGACCGTACCGATCAAGGCGCTCTTGAGCGCTTCGGCGATAGCCTGGGTGCTCAAGCCGTAGCGCACGGCGGCCGCACGTCTCACCCGAAAGTCGACGGTAGGCCCGGCGACCGTGAATCCATCGAAGGTGTCAACCACGCCCGGGATCTTGCGAATCTGGGCCTGCACGCGCGGCGCGGTCTTTTCCAGCCATTGCAGATCCGGCGAGAACAGCTTGATCTCGATCGGATTCGGCGCGAGTTGGAGGTCACCCACGAGATCAGTGAGGAATCCCTTGATGTCCCAACGCACCATCGGGAAGCGCCGATCGAGTTCGCCGCGAATGCGATCCATGACTTCCTGCGTCGTGTTCTTGCGGTCGGCTTTCAGTTTTATCAAGAAGCTGCCGACATTCGGCTCTTCGATGAACGGTCCGAGTTGTACACCGAGCCGCCGTGAATAGCTCTGCACGTCTGGATCGGAGCGGATGACCCGCTCAGCCTGGTCGAGTTCGCGGGAGGCTTCGGCAAGACTCGTGCCTGGGAGAGCGGTAAAATCGATATTGAACCCTCCCTCGTCGAAATCGGGAAGGAAGCCCGTTCGCAGCTGTCGGTAGACGAAGAACGCCCCGACCACGATCAGCGCGCAGGCCATCAGCGTCGCCGCGGCGTGGCGCAACGTCCAGCGGGTCGAGGCATCGTAGATTCGTGTGATCGGCTTGAGCACGAATCCACCTTCCTCGCCCGTCTGTTTGGCATTGCGTACCAACCACCCGGCGATCGACGGCGTAAGCGTCACGGCGAGGAGCAAGGAAACGAGCAGCGCGACGGCCATCGTGATGCCGAGCGCCCGAAAGAATACGCCCCCGATCCCGGTAAGATAAGCGAGCGGCAAGAAAACGACCACAGGCGTCAGCGTCGATCCGATCAGGGCCGTCAGGATTTCGCCCATGGCTTCCTCGAGCGCCGCGCGTCTGCCGCTACCAAGGGCGATGCGATGACAGATCGCCTCGACGACGATGATCGCGTTGTCGATGATGAGACCTATGGACGCGGCAATGCCGCCGAGCGTCATCATGTTGAAGCTCATGCCCGAGAGTTTCATCGCGATGAAGGTGATGAGTACCGAAATCGGAATCGTCAGGATCGCCGTCCATACGCTGCCCCAGTTCTTCAGAAAGAAATAGAGGATTCCGACCGACAGGATCAACCCGAAGATCACGGCATTCCAGACGTTGCCAATCGAGTCCCGCACGAAGGACGATTGGTTGTAGTAGAAGGTCAGGTGGATATCGGGGGGCAATTGGTGGCGGAGCTGCGCGAGGTCTGATTGCAGCGCCTTCGAGATCGTGAGGATGTTGCTTCCTGTGTGGCTTTCGATGTCGAACAGAACCGATTCACGGCCCTGCGCCGTGACCCGCGTGTAGGCCGGCGCGGGTCCGCGCACCACGCGTGCGACGTCGGCGACGCGGATCGGATGGCCGCTGCGATCGGCAACGACGATGCCGCCAATCTCGGCGGGGGAGTGCACCCGGCCATCCACGGTGGCGAGGTACAGCCGGTAGTTCTGCGGCAACAGACCTGCCGATGCGATCAAGTTGCTGCGTTCAAGAGCTTGCGTCACGTCGCCGAGGGCGAGATGGGCCTGTTGGAGTTTCAGTGGGTCGACGACTACGTGATATTCGGGCACCCTGCCGCCGATGATCTCCACGGTCGATACGCCGGGGATCTGCAGGAACAACGGCTTGACGGTATACGTCGCCACTTTCCAAAGATCCATCGAGTCGTGACCGGTCGAGGTCATTGCGATGCCGATGATCGGATAGCTCAGCGTGAATCCCACACGCTCGACGTTCATGACGGAACCGGCCGGCAGTTCGCTGCTGATTTCATTGACCCGGCCAAGGACATAAAGCTCTGCTTGGTGCATGTCCGTTCCCCAAGCGAACTCGACGTTCAAGATGGCGGAACCCCGCGTCGTGGTGGTGAGCACCGAGGTAACGCCCGGGATGCTCTTCAGCGCCACCTCGATGGGTCGGGTGATCGTCGCCATCATCTGATTGGCAGGCATGATGCCGTTGTTTGCGTTGACGACGATCCGTGGAAAGGGCGTCGCGGGAAATACCGATGATGGCATGCGCAGCGCCGCGAAGACGCCGGCGGCACACAACACGGCGGCGATGAACGTGATCGCAAGCCGATGCCGGATTGCGAAGCCGGCCAATGTCGATGGGGGATGGCTCATTGGGATTTCGCGACCCGGATGGCCACACGCGCCGGCAAGCCGTAGGCACCGATGGTCACGACCGGCGTACCGGCGGTGAGGCTGGCGCCCGTTATCTCGACCCAGCCGTCTTCCCGAAGTCCGGTCCTTACGGGGACACGAATCGCCTCGTTGCCGCGCACCACCGACAGGACGCTGTGGCCCGCGAGATCGCTCACCACGCTTTCGTCCGGTGCAACGAGGCTGTCTCGATGCGTCGCAGTGACGATGGTCAATCGGGTGTATTGGCCCGTCCTGAGTCCACTATTCGCAGGCAACGAGGCCCAGGTCATGACGGCGCCGTCTTGGGAATCGATGGTGGGACTGATGAAACCCAAACGCAGCGTCATCGCCTTGGGCCGGATCATACGGACCACTTGACCGGGCTCGAGCTCGCCGGCCTGTGGCTCCGGAATATCCGCGCGCACCACGAGGCGCTTCAGATCCATCACCTCGACGAGCACCGTGCTCGGACTCACCGCGTCGCCCGCTTTGACGTTCACGCTCACGACCGTTCCGGCGATCGGCGCCGTCACCTGCAACAAGGCCAGCTGTGCCGCGGCATTTTGCAGATCCTTCAGCGAGGCGTTGTGTTGCGCATAGAGCCGCCTCAGGCGCGCAACCTGCTGCGCCGCGTACCACTGGGTTTGCGTGTCGGAATTCAGTCGCACCAGCACCTGTCCGCGGCGCACGCGTTGCCCTGCTGCAATCTGCACTTGGGTGACGACGCCAGTGACGGGCGCGGCCACCGCCGCGGCGGCGGCCGGGTGCCGGGGTGTGGCGGGCGCCGGCTCCACCACGCCGTAACCCGTGACGACTTTGTACATCGTCCTACGCTCGAGCCTGCCGACCTGCACCGTCACCGTGGGGCGGACGGAGGCGCCTTCGTCATCGTCAGCCGCGGCCGCACCACGGGTGGTCAGACACTGATAGACGCCAACGCCGAGGATCACAGCGGCGAGCAAGACGGCGATCGATTTTCGAGCGATCATGGGTTCTCCGGATCTGCGGGGCCGTCCTGCGCCGCGCGCACGCTGGCAAGTGCGAGTGTGATGGGACTCTGTACAGCGTCCTCGAGTCTTCCGAGCGCCTGCTGCGCCTCGATCCAGGCCGCCAGCCGGTTCTGAGCACCGGTGTCGAAGGCAACCTTGGCGTTTTCGAGATCGAGCGGCTGAATCTCACCGGCGTCGAGCTGAGCCCGGACCGACTGTAGTTGGCGTCGGAGATTCTTCAGGAGCGAGTCGGCCGTCGTCGCCGCGTGCAGTGCGGAGTGATAGCCGGCGACGGCGCTGTCGATCTGCCCGAGAGCGCGCGCCTGCACGGCGAGGAAGTGTGCGGCCGCGAGGCGGCGATCCGCCCGCGCCTCGGCGATCGGACCCTGATTGCGATTCATGATCGGCAGAGGGAGGCTCAGACCGAGCTGCCACTGCGTGTCTCTAACGAGTTGCGAATTCCATATAAATCCCGGACCCAGGTGGATGTCTGGCCATTGACGCGCGATCTGGAGCTTTAGCGCCGATTGGCTGGCCGCATACTGCTCGAGCGCGGCTCTGACGTCGGATCTGTCGAGCAGCGCCGCTTGCCGCACCTGCGGGCGTGTGAGATCACGAGGGAGGATCTTGAGATCCGAGAAGTCGAGCCGCACACGCCGCAGCGCGTGCGGCGCGAGCCCGAGCGCTCCCGCCAGCTGAATTTGCGCCTGCTGCACCTGGGCCGCGGCGGCCTGCCTATCGAGCCGCGTGCCATCGAGCGCGATGCGGGCCTGCGTCACCACAAAGCTCGATACCGTTCCGGCGGCGAATTGACCTGTCAGCAGTTTCACAACCATTCGCTGCGCAGACAGTTTGCGCGCCAGGAGAGCTGCGGTGGTTCGTGCCGAATACAGATCGAGCAGCGCGGTGCGCAGATGGCGGCGCGTCTGCCAGACGGTGCCGACGAGTTCCCAGCGCTTCGCCGCGGCGAGATGTCGCGCGCGCGCCAACCGATCAGCGCGCCTACCGGCGGTCTCCACGGGCCAGTCCATCGTCAGGGGGACGATCCAAGGGCTCACTGCGCCGGGTACGCCTCGATCATAGCCAGGTGCCAGCGTCACCGATGGGTTGGGCCGTTCGGCCGCGGTGGCCCGCGCGGCCTGGGCGGCGAGCAATCGTGCCCGAGCCTCGGCGAGTGACGGTTGAAAGTAGAACGCGGCCAACGTTAGGCTTTTGAGATTCCAGACGTCGCTGGGACCTGGTGGACGCACTCCGTTCGCGATGAGGAAAGCGCGCAAGCCGCGGCTGTTCAGCGAACGGGCGTCGAATGCGACGATCGACCGGCGAGGCGATAGGGGGCGGGGCACATAGTGGGCGCAGCTCGCGACGAAAGCCAGGCTCAACAAGGTCGCCGATCGAAGGGTTCGAATCGCCGCTGTCATGGAGTTTTCGCGTTTTCCAACGGATCGACAATCCGATATAACGCAGGTGCCGCTCCTACCCCTCGCTTTTCGTTGTGGGTAGTCAGAAAACCGAGGGAAAGTCCCGCGGTCGGCGTATTGTCCACAGCGATCTGAACCGGGGTCTTGACGATGATCGAGGATGGCATTCGACGGCTGCAGCAACAGGAACCCACCGCTTTGCTCGGGGGGCTCGAGACCGACATATGGAATCGTCTTGCCGCACGCCGAGCGCGCAAGCGCCAATCGGTTCAGCTCACCGCCTTGCAAGCGATCGTGCTGGGTGTCCTGTTCACGCTGGGCGCGCTCGCGGGGCAACACTTCAATGATCCGGCGAGTCGGCACGATGTATTGAGCGTGTTTTCCACGTCTCCACCACTATCGGCGTGGAATCTCCTCCGTCGAGGCAATTCGTGATCCCGGCGGGCCGCCTTGCGCTCCCTGCGGTTGTCATGACGCTGGTGGCGGCGAGTGTGGGAGGGTGGCTCGGGGTTCAGTACGGACTCGCGCATGCACAAACTGGTGCGAATCTCAACCATCTGCTGCACCACGAACTGCAGCTGACCACCGACCAGCGGCATCAGCTCGCCGCCATGGAATCGGCTTATGCGGCAGAGCGTCGGACTCTGGATCAGGAGGCGCGCGCCGCCAACCGCGAACTCGCCTCCGCGATCGTCTCCGAGCACGACTATGGGCCTCAGACCGAGCAGGCGATCGATCGTTTCTCGGCAGCGCGAAAGGCGCTGCGCATCGCGACCGTCAAGCACGTCATTGCCATGCGCGGGGTGCTCACCGCGCAACAGGCCCGTCAGTATGACGCGGCTGTGCGGGCGGCGCTCAGCTCGGGGTCGCCGTGATGCTCGACGAAGGCGAATTGGACAAGCAGGTGATCATCGCCGCCCAAAGCGGCGATCGCCGAGCATTCGATGACATAGTCTTGCGGCACAAGGCCGCACTTTATTGGTTCGTCCGTCGATATGTCGGAAATGCGGACGATGCCTACGATATCCTGCAGAATACGTTCGTCGCCGCCTGGCTTGCGTTACGGCGCTTCGATCATCGCCAGCCACTCATTACATGGCTGCGCGCGATTGCGCTCAACAAGTGCCGAGACGAGGGACGTCGTCGCGCCGTGCGTCGTCGGATCCTCGCGATTCTCGCAGGCGGTTGGGCGCCGGTGCAAACACCGGATGATCAGTCTCCGATTGACGCCTTCGAGGACGGCGAAAGTCGTCATTTGGCCCGGTTAGACCAGGCGATCGCCGCGCTGCCGCCGCGTTATAAGGAGCCGCTCCTGCTGACACTGGTCGTGGGCTTGACTCAGCGACAGGCGGCGGAACAGCTCGGGACGAGTCCAAAGGCGATCGAGATGCGCATTCGTCGCGGCAAGGAACGGTTGAGGCGTCTGTGTACAGTCGGTCGCTCGACCGATATCCGCGCCGACAAGGTATGCTGGGTCACGACCCGTGCGGCGGGAACCGACGCGGGAGGCTCCACCTGACCGCATGGTATGCCGTGACCGTCGAGACCAAGGCGTCAATCCAAGCTCGGGATAGGTCATGCGCGGCGCGGGCGTGTCGGGTGGGATGCGATCGGACCGCGCCGTGCACGCGATGCTGGGCCATATCCGACCCCGCGCGCCGAAGTGACCGGACATGGAGAGCCGTCACCGGTGCCAGTACGCACTCCATGCGTTGGAGGTCTGCCATTTTCTCGCGGAGAATTCGCAGGGTTCGCGACGATTCGTCCCGTGAGGGAGGTGCGTCATGCAAATCAACGGTTCCATTTCCAACCGAACCGCCACGTGCATTCGCTCGTCGACGGCGAACCGCTGCTGCGCTCGGGTCGGGCATCGAAGCCGAGAACTGAAATGATCTACACCTGCCCGATGCATGCGGAAGTTCGTCAGAGGGCGCCAGGGACCTGTCCGATTTGCGGAATGACGCTCGAACCGCTCACCGTGACCGGCGAGGCGACGGAAAACCAAGAACTGCGCGACATGACGCGACGATTCGCCGTGGGAGCGGTACTTGCGGTTCCAGTCCTCATCCTGGAGATGGGGGCTCACATTCCCGGCTTGCATCTGATTGCGACCGTGCCCATGAGGCTTTCCACCTGGATTCAATTCGCGTTCGGCACGCCGGTCGTGCTTTGGGCCGGGCGTCCGCTGTTCGAGCGGGCCTTGCAATCCTTCCTCCATCGCTCGTTGAACATGTTCAGCTTGATCGGTCTGGGCGTCGGTGCCGCCTATCTCTATAGTCTCGCGGCCCTGTGGACGCCCAGATTGTTTCCCGCCGAGATGCGGGGTCCCGACGGCTCGGTTCCGGCTTATTTCGAAGCTGCGACCGTGATCACGGTCCTCGTTTTGCTCGGCCAGGTGCTCGAGTTACGGGCACGCGCCCGCACGGGCGGGGCGATTCGATCGCTGCTGAAGCTGGCGCCCAAGCAAGCGCGGCGCATCCGTGTCGATCTCACCGATGAGGAGATCTCGATCGATTCCGTGAAGATCGGTGATCGGTTGCGGGTCAGGCCCGGAGAAGCGGTGCCGGTCGATGGGAAGGTGATCGATGGCCGAAGCGCCGTCGACGAGTCGATGGTCACCGGGGAGTCGCTGCCGGTGGAAAAGTTCGTGGGCTCGTCGGTGATAGGGGGCACGATCAATACGACCGGCGCACTCGTCATGCAGGCCGAGAAAGTCGGTGCCGATACGATGCTTGCGCGCATCGTGCGGATGGTCTCCGAAGCACAGCGCAGCCGCGCGCCGATTCAACGCCTCGCAGACCGCGTGTCCGGCTGGTTCGTTCCCGTGGTCGTGGCAGCCGCGCTGCTCGCGTTCGTCGCGTGGATGCTTTGGGGGCCCGCGCCGGCATTGAGTCACGCGATCGTGGCCTCAGTCTCGGTGCTGATCATCGCCTGCCCTTGTGCGCTCGGGCTTGCCACGCCGATGTCGATCATGGTCGGCGTCGGCAAGGGCGCCGGGGCCGGGGTGCTGGTCAAAAATGCCGAGGCACTGGAGCGGTTCGAGAAGATCGATACGCTCGTTGTGGATAAAACGGGCACGCTGACCGAAGGAAAGCCGCGAGTCGTTGCCATCGAGCCCTTGCCGGGGACGTCCGCAACGGACCTGCTGGCGCTCGCGGCGAGTCTCGAACGGGCGAGCGAACATCCGCTCGCTGCGGCGATCGTCGCGGCAGCGACCGATGGAGGACTTGCCTTACCAGCGACCACGGACTTCGAGTCGGTGACGGGCGAGGGCGTCCTCGGTGTAGTATCGGGACGACGCGTTGCGGTCGGTAATCGCGCACTGCTGCGCCGTCTTGGGGCGGATGCACACATGATCGAGGTACGTGGGGAAGCGCTGCGAAAGGACGGCGCGACAGCGATGTTCGTTGCCCTCGATGGGGTCGTCGCTGGACTCATCGCGGTGGCCGACCCGGTGAAGGAATCGACACCCGCGGCCCTCGAGAGTCTGCGTCGTGACGGCGTGCGTATCGTCATGCTCACCGGCGATAACCGCACGACGGCGCAAGCCGTCGCGGCGAAGCTCGGCATAGACGAAATCGAGGCCGAAGTGCTGCCCGATCAGAAGATTGCCGTCGTGAATCGCCTACGCGAGGCAGGACGAGTGGTCGCGATGGCCGGCGACGGGGTCAACGACGCCCCGGCCCTCGCGGCGGCCGATGTGGGTATTGCCATGGGCACTGGGACGGATGTTGCGATGCAGAGTGCCGGGATCACCTTGATCAAGGGCGATCTTGCCGGCATCGCCCGCGGCAGAGCCCTGAGTCGGGCGACGATGCGCAACATCCGAGAGAATCTTGTACTCGCGTTCGTCTATAACGCAATGGGTGTACCGGTGGCCGCGGGCGTGTTGTATCCGTTCTTCGGCTGGCTGTTGAGTCCGGTCATCGCAGCAGCTGCAATGAGCCTGAGTTCGGTCTCCGTGATAGGCAACGCATTGAGGCTTCGGCATGCCCGGCTCTGAGCAGATCTCGATAGACGCAAGCACTTCGGCAGCGGAGCCGTAATAGTACGTAGCAGTTGCGGGGGAAGATTGTGCTAAATTCGCGTCGGATGTTCTTATTCGACGGCCAAGATCGATCCCGAGTTGCCCGCACCCTGCTGGCGGTCGCGCTGTGTCTGCTCGCCGAGCAGTGGGCGTTCGCGGCGCACCTTTGCGCAGGGCCGGCGTCGATGTCGGACGGCGCGATGCGCATGACGATGGTCATGCCGATGCACGGGCGTTTCGCCCGAACGGCGGCCGCGATCGCCTGCGTCGCGCACTGCACCGCGCAGCCGGCGAGCGTCGCGCATTCGCCGGTTTCGAACGCCCCGCCGCGTTTCGACATCGTGCGACCGGCCGTGCCGGCGATCCTCCCGGTGATGCGATCGGTCCGACTCGTCGCCGACCGTACGGCCGTACCGCGCGCGCCGCCCCGCCTTCGAACCCTCCTGTACTGCTCGCTCCTGATCTAGCGACCGCCGACGTTCGTCGCTGCGGTTTCGCGCGCGCCTCGGCGTGCGCGATCGGACTGGATCACCGGAGTCATTCGTCATGCGTCTTCTCATCCGATCCCCAGGGTTACTGCTGTTGCTATCGCTATCGCCGACGATCCGCGGGTACGCGGCCGACGCGCCGCTAACCCTCGTCGAAGCGGTGCAGCGGGGTGTCGCCCGCGCGCCCTTGGTGCGTGCGGGTAGGGACACGATCGCCGCGGCGCGTGCGCGGGCGGACCGCGCCGGGAGGCTGCCGGACCCGTCGATGTCGGTCGGCCTGTCGAACTATCCCGTCACGGCGCCGGACGCGCTGCGCTGGGGCGCGGAGCCGATGTCGATGCGGTCGATCGGCCTCACGCAGGCGATCCCGTCGGCCGCGACGCGCACCGCGGAACGGCGTCTCGCGGACGCGAGCGTCGGCGTCGCGATCGCGAGGCGCGCCGTCACGATCGAACGCACCGAGCAGCGCGTCGCCGACGCCTGGGTCGCGGTCTGGGCCGAGCGCCGCCGCCGCGCGGAACTCCTCGACCTGCGTGAGGAGAGTCGGCTCGCGGTGCAGATCGCGAAGGCACGCCTGCGAGGCGGCGATGGCACCGTCACCGACGTGCTCGCGGCGCAGGCGGCCGCGCTCACCCTCGAGAATCGAATCGATGCGGTCGACGCCGCCGTGGCGGCGGCGCGCGCGGAACTGCAGCGCTGGGTCGGGTCGCGGATGAACCGGCTCGCCGCGGCACCGGATTTTGCGCGGCTGCCGCAGACGCCCGCCGTGCTCGAGGCGAGCGTCGACCGCCAAGTGCCGATGGGCGTTTGGCATGCGCGCGAGAGCGCGGCGGCGGCGACGCTCGCGGAGGCACGCGCCGCGACGCACCCCGACTGGAGCGTCGGGGTCGACTACGGCAACCGGGGACCCGGGCGCTCCGACATGGTGTCCTTGCAGTTCAGCGTGAGCTTGCCGGTGTTCACGCGCCACCGCCAGGATGCGGGAATCCTGGCCGCGGACGACGACTGGCGCGCGGTCCAGGCCGAGCATCGGGATGCGCGGCGGGCGCAGCGCGCCGCCATTCGTGCGACCCTCGCCGTTTGGCGCGGGTGGACGCGGCGGATCGATCGTGATCGCGACCAACTGTTGCCGCTCGCGCGCGATCGATCGCGCACGGCCCTCGCGGCCTATCGGGGCGGCGGCTCGCTGCAGCCCTGGCTCGACGCGCGCCGCGACGAGATCGCGTTGCGCTTGAGCTATGTCGACGCCCTCGCGGCCCGTGCCGCGCAATGGACGGCGCTCGCCTACCTGATGCCGGCGAAGGAGGAGTTGCCATGAGACGTTCCGCGCTCGGGGGATTCGCACTGGTCGCGGCGGTAGCGCTCGTCGCGCTCGGCTACTGGGCCGGGCATCGAACGATCCTGTCCGTGGGTGGCCGCGGACCGGCGGCGCCCCGCGCGGGCGCGAAGCCCGCGCGCCGCATCCTCTACTGGTACGACCCGATGGCGCCCGCGCAGCACTTCGATCACCCGGGCCGCTCGCCGATGGGCATGCAGATGGTGCCGAAATATGCCACGGCCGCCGCAGGCTCACCGGGGGTGCGCATCGATCCGCGAATGGTCGAGAACCTCGGGATCCGCACCGCGCTCGTCGAGCGCCGGGCATTGCCGCGGCGCGTACGCGTGCCGGCCACCGTGAGCTGGAACCTCGACGAGGCGTATACGGTCAGTGCGCGCGCCGACGGCATCGTCACGCGGCTCGACGTGCGCGCTCCGTACACGCACGTCGCCGCCGGACAACCGCTCGCGGCCTTGCTGGCACCGGCCTGGGGCGGTGCCCTCGGCGAGTATGCGGCGCTGCTGCACGCCCGTTCCGCGGACGCTCGCGCGCTGCGTGCGGCGGCGCGCGCGCGCCTGCGCGTGCTCGGTCTGTCGGATCGCGACGTGCGCGATGCGGTCCGAGGTTCGGGGACCGGCGGCGGGATGCCCTCCACGGTCGTCGTGCGCGCGCCCGCCGCCGGGGTGATCGTGACCGTCGACGTGCGTGCCGGGCAACGCGTCGATGCCGGTCAGACGCTGATGACGCTCAACGGCTTGGGCACGGTGTGGCTGGTCGCGGCGATCCCGCAGGACTCGATCGACGGAATCGGCGTCGGCACGCCGGTCGACGCGCGGGTGGATGCGTTCCCGGGGCGGACGTTCCATGGCTCTGTCGCGGCATTGCTGCCGGATGTCGATCCGGCCACGCGTACGCAGCAGGCCCGCATCGTGCTCGCGAATCCCGACCGGACGCTGGCGCCCGGCCTGTTCGCGACCGTGTCGTTGCATCCCGCGGCAGGACCTGCGTGGCCGCTCGTGCCGACCGGCGCGGTCATCGCCACCGGCACGGCGACCCGCGTGATCGTCGTCACGGCGCATGATCACTTCGAGCCGGTCCCGGTGGTGCTCGGCCGGTCGGCGGGCGGATACACCGAGGTCCGCCGCGGCCTCGAGGGTGGGGAGCGCATCGTCGTCTCGGGCCAGTTCCTGATCGATTCGGAGGCCAGCCTGTCGGGTGCGCTGGAGCGTCTGTGATCGCCGCGGTGATCCGTTGGTCGATCGCGCACCGCGGGCTCGTGCTGCTCGGCGCGCTCGTGCTCGCGCTCGCGGGCGTCTACGCAGTGTCACGGACACCGCTCGACGCGCTGCCCGACCTGTCCGACACCGAGGTCATCCTGCGCACGAACTGGCCCGGCCAGCCGCCGCAGATCGTCGAGGATCAGGTGACCTACCCGCTCGCGACCGCGATGTTGTCGGTGCCGGGCGCGACCGCGGTGCGGGGGTACTCGTTCTTCGGCGACTCCTATGTCTACGTGCTGTTCAACGATCGGACGGATCTCTATTGGGCGCGGTCGCGGGTCCTCGAGTCCCTGAGCGAGATCCGCGGGCAGTTGCCGCCCGGCGTCACGCCGACGCTCGGACCCGATGCGACCGGACTCGGTTGGATCTACGAGTACGCGCTCGTCGACCGTAGCGGCCGCTACGATCTCGGCCAGCTGCGCAGCCTCCAGGATTGGTTCCTCAAATTTCAGCTGAAGACCGTGCCGAACGTCGCCGAGGTCGCCTCGATCGGCGGCATGGTGCGGGCGTGGCAGGTGATCCCGGATCCGCGCGCGCTCGCGGCACGCGGGATCACGATCGCGCAGCTGATCGCGGCGATTCGGAACGCGAACGGCGCGAACGGCGGCTCGGTCATCGAGCAGGGCGAGGCGGAGCTCATGGTCCGCAGCGTCGGCTATCTGCGCACGGCGCAAGCCTTCGGTGCCGTGCCGGTCGCGACCGGCCCGGACGGCGTGCCGGTATTGCTGCGCGATGTCGCGACGATCCGTCGGGGGCCGGCGTTGCGCCGCGGGATCGCCGAGCTCGACGGGCAGGGCGAGGTCGCGGGCGGCGTCGTGATCCTGCGATCGGGCAAGAATGCGCTGGCGACGATCGAGGCGGTCAAGGCCAAGCTGCAGACCTTGCAACGCAGCCTGCCGCCGGGGGTCGAGATCGTGCCGACCTACGACCGGTCGCAGTTGATCGAGGCGTCGATCCGGAATTTGCGGGACAAGCTGATCGAGGAGTTCATCGTCGTCTCGCTGGTGTGCGTGCTGTTCCTGTGGCACCTGCGCTCCTCGCTGGTCGCGATCCTGATGCTGCCGCTCGGAGTGCTCGCGGCGTTCATCGTGATGCGCCTGCAGGGCGTCTCCTCGAATATCATGTCCCTGAGCGGCATTGCGATCGCGATCGGTGCGATGGTCGACGCGGCGATCGTGATGATCGAGAACGCGCACCAGCATCTCGAGCAATGGCGCGCGGCGCATGCCGGCGCCGAGCCCGATCCACCCGAGCGCTGGCGGATCGTCGCGGACGCGGCCGTGGAGGTCGGTCCGGCGCTGTTCGTGAGCCTGTTGATCATCACCTTGTCGTTCGTGCCGGTCTTCTCGCTGCAGGCGCAGGAGGGGAAGCTCTTCAAGCCGCTCGCGTTCACGAAGAGCTACGCGATGGCGGCGGCCGCCGGCCTCGCGATCACGCTGACGCCGGTGTTGATGGGCTACTTGCTGCGCGGGCGGATCCCGGCGGAGCGCGCGAATCCCTTGAACCGGGCATTGATCGCGGGCTATCGGCCGGTCCTCGACGCGGTGCTGCGCCGGCCGATCGTCACGTTCGCGCTGGCGGCGATCGTGCTCGCCTCGGCGCTGCTGCCGATCAGCCGGCTCGGAACGGAGTTCCTGCCGGCGATGGACGAAGGCACGTTGCTGTACATGCCGACCGCCTTGCCGGGCCTCGCGGCCGGCAAGGCGGCGCAGCTGCTGCAGTTGACCGACCGGATGCTGAAGAGCGTGCCTGAAGTCGCCCACGTCTTCGGCAAGGCGGGTCACGCGGACACCGCAACCGATCCGGCGCCGCTCGAGATGTTCGAGACGACGATCACGTTCAAACCGCGCAGCCAGTGGCCGCCCGGGATGACGATGGCGAAAGTGCGGGCGGCGTTGAACGCCGCGGTTCGGGTGCCCGGGCTGACGAACCTGTTCGTTCCGCCGATCCGCAATCGCATCGACATGCTCGCGACGGGCATCAAGAGTCCGATCGGCATCAAGGTGCTCGGCCCGGACCTGCCGACGCTGCAGCGGATCGCGGAGCGGATCGAGGCGGTCGCACGGACCGTGCGGGGCGTCGGCTCCGCGGTCGCCGAGCGCGTCGCGAGCGGACGCTACGTCGACATCCACGTCCGCCCGATCGACGCCGCACGCTATGGCCTCACGCAGCGCGACGTGCAGTCGATCATCGCGACGGCGGTCGGCGGCGAGCCGATCGGGCAGGCGATCGAGGGTCGGCGACGCTACCCGATCATCGTCCGCTATCCGCGCGTCGACCGGGACTCGGTGCAGGCCCTGCGCAATCTGCCGATCGTCGCCCCGCATGGCGTCGAACTCACCCTGAGCCAAGTCGCGGACGTTCGTGTCGAGCCGGGGCCGGCGATGATTCGCAGCGACGACGCCGAACCCTCGACCTACGTCTACGTCGACAACGCTGGACGGCCCCTCGGGACGGTCGTCGCAGCCCTGCAGCGGGCCGTCGCCGCCGTGCGATTGCCGCCAGGCTACTCGCTCGTCTGGTCGGGACAGTTCGCATACCTCGCGCGCGCGACGCAGCGGCTGGAATTCGTCGTACCGATCACGCTCATCGTGATCTTCGGACTGATCTATGCGATCTTCCGGCGCTGGGACGAGGCGCTGCTGCTGTTGTTGTCGCTGCCGTTCGCGCTGACCGGCGGGATCTGGCTGATCTGGCTGCTCGGGCAACAGGTGTCGGTCGCGACCGTGATCGGCTTCATCGCGCTCGCGGGCGTCGCCGCGGAGTTCGGAGTCGTGATGCTGCTTTATTTGCGTCAGGCCTGGGATCGGCGTCTGGCCGCGGACCCGCGCGCCGGGGAGGCCGCGCTCGACGAGGCGATCCGCGAAGGCGCGGTGCAGCGCGTGCGGCCGAAGGCGATGACGGTCGCGGTGATCGTCGTCGGACTCGTGCCGATCTTGCTCGGTCGGGGCGCGGGACACGAAATCATGCAGCGGATCGCCGCGCCGATGGTCGGCGGGATGATCACCGCGCCGATCCTGTCGATGGTGTTGATACCCAGTGGGTTTCGCGCGATCGTCCGGCGACGGCTGCGCCGGCGCGGTAGCTGACGCGGTGGCCGCGAATCCAGCGCCGGACGTGCGGGTCGGGGCGGTCGAGGCCGGCGGCACGAAGTTCCGCTGCGCCCTCGTGCGCGGCGACGGGGACGTGCTCGCCGATGGCCGGATTCCAACGACCGAGCCGGCGGAGACGCTCGCACGCGTCGTCGGATTCTTCGCCGAGGCGCAGCGGCGACATGGCGCGGCGCAGGCGTTCGGCATCGGCAGCTTCGGGCCGCTCGATCTCGCTCCGGGATCGCCGACCTACGGGCGACTCCTCCGCACTCCGAAGGCGGGCTGGGCGGGTGTCGACCTGCGCCAACTCCTGCAGGAGCGATTCGGACGGCCGGTCGCGATCGACACCGACGTGAACGCCGCGGCGCTCGCCGAAGCCGAACGCGGCGCCGGACGGGGACTTCGATCGCTGGCTTACGTCACGGTCGGGACCGGCATCGGCGGCGGCGTGGTCCGCGAAGGTCGGACGCTGCGCGGCGCGATGCATCCCGAGATGGGGCACATCCTGGTTCGTCGCGATCCCCGGGACACCGCATTCGCCGGCACCTGTCCGTTCCACGGGGATTGCCTGGAAGGACTCGCGAGCGGACCGGCGATCCAGGCGCGCTGGGGCGCGCCACTCGATGCGCTCGGCGCGCCGGTCGACGCGCTCGAGATCATCGGCGGTTATCTCGCGCAACTCGTCGTGTCGATCGCGCTGTTGACCGCGTGCGAGCGAATCGTGATCGGGGGCGGCGTGATGACGCAGGCGGCGTTGTGGCCCCGCATTCGCACGGCGACGCGCCGGCTCGTCAACGGATACCTGCCGATGCTTCGCGACGAGGCGAGCCTCGCCGACTATCTCGTGCCGCCCGCGCTCGGCGAGCGCAGCGGGATCATGGGCGCCGCGTTGCTCGCCGAGCGGCTGCTCTAGAATCGGTAACCGAACTCGACGCCGACGATCCGCGGACGCGTCACCGTCTGCGACTCGATGAACTGCGCGGTCGAGGTGAAGACGCTCGCGATCCGGTTGCCGAGGTTGTGCACGTAGACTTCGGCCCGCCAGGAGTCCCGCGAGACGCCCGCGGACGCGTCGAACAGCGAGTACGCCGGGTCCTCGAATCGCAAGAACGTGGTATTGATCGCACCGGCGGTCGCGAGGCTCGGATTGCTGCCGGCTTGCGTGAACGAATGCCCCGTGTGCATGCCGCTCGCCTGGAGGAATGCGTGGTATTCGCCGAGTGCGACCGCGTAGCGCACGCGGACCGTGAACTGCAACGGCGGCGCATGGGCCGCGGGACTGCCGACGGGGCCGTACGGATTCTGGAACGCCGTGATCGGTCGACCGTACTGCGCGGCGGTCGCCGGATTCTGCCGCAGTGCCGGGTCGTTCGCGATCAGGAAGGGCGAGTTCGTCTGGCGGCTCCGATTCCAGGCGGCGCCCGCGTCGACGGTCAAACCGCGCGCGATTCGGACCCGGAGCGAGGTTTCGACGCCGCGGATCCGATAGTCGGGTCCGTTGGTGAAGAACAGCAGGTTGCCGAGCTGCCCCGGATCGAAGAAATCGACCTGGACGTTGTTCCAGTCTTCCTGATAGAGCGCGCCATTCCACTGCAGCCGATGAGCGAACCGCTGCGTCTTCCAGCCGAGCTCCGCGTTCGTCAGCCGATCCGAGGTGTAGCGTAGCGGCGTACAAAAATTGTCGTAGTCGGTCCCGAGGGCGTGGCACGTCGAAGCTTGATTGAACCCGCCCGGCCGGAACCCTTGTGACCACGTGGCGTAGAGCAGGACGTCCGCGCCGAGGTGCCAGGTCAAGTTGGCGCGGCTCGTGAATCCCGACTCGACGGACCGCAGGCGCTCGGCGTCCATGTTCGTCGCGAGCTCGCGCGTGCACGGGGCGGGGCCGGCTTCGTAGCAGCCGAAGCCGCTGACGGACTGCCCGGTTTCGGAGTTGTCGAAATGGTAGAAGCGCGTGCCCACGGTGGCGGTCAACACCTGCGGGATCAGGTCGACGTCGACGGACCCGAACAACGCGGTTTGCCGATAGCCGCGCTGGATGTCCTCGAAGAACGCCGTGTTGTCGTTCGGCGGCGGCGCACCGCCCGTACTCGCGCCGGGCACCGGGGCGACGTTGGTGAGGCAGCCGGCGGCGAGCGTCGCCGTGCAGGCCGGCAGGGTCTTGAAGTACCACTGCGTCTGGTCCTTGATCTCGAAGTCTTCGTAGAACGCGCCGAGGATCGCGCGCACGCGCCAATCGCTCGGCGTGCCGAGCCGCAGCTCGTCGCTCAGGTGGGTGTTGCGCTCGCGCTCGCGCCAGGTGCTGCTCGGCGACTCACAAGCGGCCGCGAGGCCGTGACGCGGCTCGGCCCCGTGACATTGGTAGTAGTCGGCATAGACTCCGCGCGCGTAGTTCGTGTAGTCGCCGACTTGATCGACGCGCCGATCGAGATAGCTGCCGGTGTACACCGCGCGCAGCACCCCGAAGCGCCCGTGCACGGTCCACGCGGTGTTCTCGAACTGGTCCTTGTTGTACGACGGATTGAACAGCGTGACCTCGAGCGGCGCGAGCGGCTGGCCGTCGGAGGCGTTCGGCTGCTGGTAGAACACCCCCTGGGTGTCGAGGTTCTGAAACATCTGCGTGATCAGG
>JAJYFF010000006.1 GCA_021785405.1 Pseudomonadota bacterium
GCCGAAGCGCGTCCGGGGGGCCGGGCGTTCGGCGCCGGCCAAGACCGCGCCGTCGCCGACCGCCGACCCGCCGATCCTCCAGTCCCTCGCGAACGGCCGTCAGGTCCTGCTCACCGCAAGCGCCGCGGGCATCGTCGAGGCGTTCGATCCCGACCGCGGGACGCTGCTGTGGCGCACGCCGGTGCTCGCCGTCGCGGGCGGCGTCGAGTGGAGCCACGCCGCGGACCATCGCAAGGTGTACGTCTCGGCCACGAGCCGCGTTCCGCAGGCGGGTCGCGACAACGCGGTGATCGCCGCGATCGACATCGCGACCGGCGCGGTGCGCTGGCGCAAGGCCGAGCCGCAGCCACTGTGCGCGTCGGCGCGAGGCTGCGATCCGATCCGCGCGCACGCGATCACGGTGATACCCGGGATCGTCTTCTGCGGTTCCCGCGACGGCCATCTACGGGCCTATTCGACGATCGACGGGATGGCGATCTGGGACTTCGACGCGGCGCGCGAACTGCCGACGGTCAACGACGGCCCGGTCCGCGGGGGCGCCCTCGATCGCGACGGGCCGACGGTCGTGAACGGCATGGCGTTCGCGGACACGGTCGATCGCGCGCGCGGCCAGCCGGCCGCCGGACTGGTGCTCGCGTTCTCGGTCGATGCGAAGTGACTTCATCAGGGAGGTTTCGATGAAGAGTCGCTGCAATGGATTCGCGATCTTCGCGCTGCTGGTGCTCGCGGCGAGCCTGCGCGCCGCCGCCGCGGCCGCCCCGACCGACGTGTCGAACTCCGTCGTGAAGATCTTCGCGACGATGCGCTACCCGAACCCGTATCGGCCGTGGACCAAGCAGGGACCGGCCGAGATCAGCGCATCCGGGGTCGTGATCGGCGGCGACCGTATCCTCACGAACGCGCACGTCGTGCTGTATGCGGCCCAGATCGAGGTTCAGGGACATCAATCCGGCGACAAGATCCCGGCCCACGTGGTCGCGGTCGCCCCGGGGATCGACCTGGCGGTGCTGCAGCTCGACGACCCCGCGTTCTTCCGCGCGCATCCGCCGCTGCCGCTCGCGGCCGGGTTGCCCCACGTGAAGGACACCGTGCTCACGTACGGCTTCCCGACCGGCGGCTCGTCGCTGTCGATCACGCGGGGGATCGTCTCGCGGATCGAATTCGTCCCCTACAATTTCCCCGTCTCGGGTCTGCGGATCCAGATCGACGCGGCGATCAACCCCGGCAACAGCGGCGGACCGGCGGTCGTCGACGGACGCATGATCGGCCTCACGTTCAGCCGGCTCGGCAACGCCGAGAACATCGGCTACATCATCCCGAACGAGGAGATCGACCTGTTCCTCTCGGAGATCCACGACGGCCACTACGCCGGCAAGCCGGGAATGTACGATGAGCTGCAGACCCTGCAGAATCCGGCGCTGCGCGCGTACCTGAAAGTAGGCCCGTCGGTCCATGGCGTGGTCGTCTACCGGCCCTACGATTCCGATCCGGGCTATCCGTTGAAGCCCTGGGACGTGATCACGCGGATCGGCGACACGCCGATCGACGACGAAGGGATGGTGAAGATCCGCGGCGACCTGCGCGTCGACTTCCGCTACCTCGTGCAGAAGCTCGCGCATGACGGGCGGCTGCCGCTCGAGATCCTGCGCGGCGGCACGCTGCGGCACATCGAACTGCCGGTCGACGCCGGCCGGCGCACGCTCGTGCAGAACCTCGACGGACGGTACCCGTCGTACTTCATCTACGGCCCGCTCGTGTTCTCCAAGGTGTCCTGGCAGTTCCTGTCGTTCCTGCAGAACGCGACCCTCGCGCGCACGATCGGCTTGATCGACAGTCCGCTGCTGTCCGCGGCGCTCGACCGGCCGACGCCGCAGCGCCGGGAGCTCGTCGTCGTCTCCTCGCCGTTCTTTCCGAGCCAGCTCGCGATCGGCTACTCGAACCCGCTCGGCTGGGTCGTATCGGCGGTCGACGGCGTGCGGATCAGCAGCCTCGACCAGCTGGTCGCGGTGCTGCGCGACGCCCGCGGCGAGTTCGTGACCTTCGATTTCGACCAGAACACCGGCGAGACGCTGGTGTTCCCGCGGCGCGCGATGGTCGCCGCGACGGCGAAGATCCTCGGCGACAACGACGTGCGGGCCCAGGGTTCCGCGGACACGATGGCGGTGTGGCGGGCGTCGCGCTCGCGGCCGGCCGCCGGACCCTAGACCGGCGAGTCGATCAGCGCCGAGACCTCGCGAGCGTCGGCACGCTGCATCGGTCGGCCGTCGACGGGAGAACACGGCGCCTGGCGGATCCCGTCGATCGGGAACACCGTCGCGTCGATCGTGCGTTCGCCGGCCTGGAAGCGCAGCGCCGGATAGCTCACGCTGCGATCCGCGTCCATTTTCACGCGGCGTTCGTGGAGCGAGTGCGGGATGCCGCTTTCCATCAAGTGGATCGCGACCGACTCGGAACGGTCCGCGAAGACGTGCAGTTCGATGTCGCTATGCGCGGTCGCCGTGCCGGAGAGCACGGGCCCGACCAGGCGCGGCTCGAACTCACCGAGCAAGCGCATCGCAGCGAGCGCCGCGCGGCGTTGCTCCTTGAGGCGCTCGCCGTGGGCCGTGCCGCCGAACAATCGCTGACGCTCGCGCAACGCCGCCTGGATCTCGACGTTGCGCGGCAGTACCGCGGCGTCCCGCATGCCGAGCCGCTCCGCGGCCTTGCGCTTCGCCTGGCCGTAATCCTCGATCCCGTGATCGCCGATCCAGCGCGCCGCCTCTTCGGCGAGCATGCGGCGCAGATCCTCGGCGCGCTGGGTCAATCGCTTCGCCATCGTGGCGTCGAACTCGCTAAAAGATGGATTTCTCGGATTCGGCGGGCTTCGCACCGCCCTTGCCCTCCGGATTCTCCGGCTTCGGCAAGTTGCCCTCGATGAACTTCTCCATGATCGCGTTCGGGTCGTCCGCGCTCGCGAGCAGGCCGGTCTCGGGGTTGATGCGCGCGGTCACGATGCCGTTCGGCATCGGCACGCGGCTCAAGGGCACGCCGTCGAGCGCCTGATGCATGAAATAGGTCCAGATCGGCACGGCGGTGCGGCCGCCTTCCTCGCCCGGACCGAGCGGTTGATCCTGGTCGAAACCGACCCAGACGGTCGCGACCAGATCGCCGTTGAAGCCCGAGAACCACGCGTCGCGGTGATCGTTGGTCGTGCCCGTCTTGCCGGCGACGTCATCGCGGTGCAAGGCGCGCGCGCGGATGCCCGTCCCGTGGCGAATCACGTCCGCCATCATGTCGGCGAGCAGGTAGGCGATCTGCGGGCGGATGACCTGCGGCGCGAGATATTGGCCCGGGATCAGGAACTTGCCGTCGGGCTGGCCGGTATCGAGATGGGACGACGGCGTCGTACCCACGGCGGCGGCGAGCGGCGTCCCCGGGGTGAGCGACGTGGCCGGCGTGGCCGGCGAGAGCGGCGCGGTCTCGGCGCCGCTGGTGCCGAGCGAGCCGAGCGCCTGCGCCGGCGGCAAGGCCTGCTCGCCACAGGCGAAGCAGGCGATCGGCGGATCGGCCTGGAACACCGTGTTGCCGTTCGCGTCGACGATGTGATCGATGAAGTAGGGGCTGACGCGGAAGCCGCCGTTCGCGAACGGCGCGTAGGCCTCGGCGAGTTGCAGCGGCGTCACGTCCGCGGTGCCGAGCGCGAGCGTCAGGTTGTCCGGCAGCTGTGCCTTGCTGAAGCCGAACCGGGTCACGTAGTCGCGCGCGTACTCGCCGCCGATGTCGCGCATCAGCCGCACCGTGACGAGGTTGCGCGACCGCACCAGCGCGACGCGCAAGCGCGTCGGCCCGTAGAACTTGTTCGCGTCGTTCTTCGGTCGCCACGCCTTTGTATCGGTCGCACCGCCGAGCACGATCGGCGCGTCGAGGATCACGCTCGCCGGCGTGTAGCCCTTGTCGAACGCGGCCGCGTAGATGAACGGCTTGAACGCCGAGCCCGGCTGGCGCTCGGCCTGGGTCGCGCGATTGAAGTTGCTCTGGTAGTAATCGAATCCGCCATCGAGCGCGGCGATCGCCCCGTCGTGAGGGTCGATCGCGACCAGCGCCGCCTGCGCTTGCGGTACCTGCACGAACTGCAGGTTCTGTGCCGTCGTGCCGACCGTGTAGATCACGTCGCCGCGGCGGAACACGTCCGCCGCGGTGCGCGGCGCCTGGCCGACGTTGCCGCCCGCGAGCGCTCGTCGCGCCCAATCGATCTTGTCCCAGGTCAGCGTGACGGGGCCCAGGTTCTCGACGAAGATCCGGGCGCTCTTCGGCGCGACGCTCTCGACCACGGCCGGCCGCAGCCCGCCGACGTCCGGGAAGCGCCCGAGCGCGGTGTTCAATGCGCGCGCGTCCGGCGCGCGGCGCAGGCGCAAGTGGGCGATCGGCCCCCGATAGCCGTGGCGGCGATCGTATTCCAGCAAGCCGGTACGCAAGGCGACGTTGGCGGCGAGCTGCAGCCGCGAGTCGATCGTCGTGACGACCTTGTAGCCGCTGGTGTAGATCGAGTTGCCGTATTTCGCGAGCATGGCCGCGCGCACCATCTCCGCGACGTAGGGCGCCTGCACCTCGCGCGTCGGACCGTGGACGTAGGTCGCCACCGGGCTCGCGTTCGCCGCGGCGTACTGGGCCTGCGTGATGTAGCCGAGATCGCGCATCCGGCCGAGCACGTACGCGCGCCGAATCCGCGCCGCCGCCGGATTCACCACGGGATTGATGTCCGAGGGCGCCTTCGGCAGCCCGGCGATCATCGCCATCTCGGGCAGGCTGAGCTGGTCGAGCGTCTTGCCGTAGTACACCTCGGCCGCGGCGCCGATCCCGTAGGCGCGCTCGCCGAGGAAGGTGCGGTTGGCGTAGATCGAGAAGATGTCCTGCTTCGAGTACTGCGCGTCCATCAGCAGCGACAGGTAGATCTCGCTCAGCTTGCGCTTCATGTCGCGACGCGGCGAAAGGTAGACGTCACGCGCGACCTGCATCGTGATCGTGCTCCCGCCCTCGCGCACGCCCCCGGCGCGCAGGTCCGCGAGCGCCGCGCGCACGATGCCTTCCCAGTCGACGCCGGGATGTTCGAAGAAACGATCGTCCTCGGCGGCGAGGAACGCGTCGATCTGCAGCTTCGGGATCTCGTCGTAACGCACCGGAATGCGTCGTTGCTCGCCGATCGAGGCGATCAGCCGCCCATCGCGCGTGTACACGCGCAGCGGCACCTGCAGCTGCACGTCGCGCAGGGTGTCGACATTCGGCAGGTTCGGTTTCAGGTAGACGTACGCACAGACATTCGCGAACACGAACAGTGCTGCGGCGCCAACACCGAGGATGCAAATGCGAGATATGAGAACCAGGTATCGTTTGAGCACGTAAAACCGTTCTAACTTACTGACCGGCGGGATTGCGAAAGCATCTTACCGCCGGATCAAGGGGCATACTCATCGAAAGGTGGGGACGCAAAGCTTCCGGTCTAAGGGCCGAACGTGCCTAGGATAGCGGGGTTGCCGGGTTTCGAGGGACCGAGTTCGCGCGAGCGCGAACCCGCGACCGACGCGATCTGTATCGACCGGCAGCCATACCGTCCTGACGCGGTCATCGCCACCCTCCGACCGCCTGCGCACACCCCTTTGAGACAGCGCCTCCGGGCAGAAGTGCCGCCCGCGCGCGGGTCGACAGTGATTAACGTGAGTGCGGTCACGTTCGATTTAACAGTTTCTTGCTAAGTTTTTATTCCATAGCTAATCTGAT
The DNA here is from genome assembly GCA_021785405.1 of Pseudomonadota bacterium. GTDB lineage: Bacteria > Pseudomonadota > Gammaproteobacteria > Steroidobacterales > Steroidobacteraceae > Bog-1198. The sequence continues at coordinate 5,755 of JAJYFF010000006.1, forward strand.
GCACAAGTTTCGACCTACAAGATACTGACGAAAAAAGGAAAAATCGTGTGGTCGTTCGTTAAACGGTATCGCCCCCTGCTCGGGCTCGACATCACCACGTCGTCGGTGAAGTTGATCGAGTTGACGATGGCCGGCGATCAGTATCGGGTCGAGTCCTACGCGGCGGAGGCGACGCCCCACAACGCGATCAACGAAAAAGCGATCGTCGATGCGGAGGCGGTCGGCGAGGCGATTCGACGTGCGGTCAAGCGATCCGGCGCGAAGAGCCGCCTCGCGGCCGTCGCGATCAGCGGCGACGCGGCGATCACCAAACTGATCCAGATGCCGAAGAACCTCGGCGAGAGCGACCTCGAAGCCCAGGTCGAGATGCAGGCCGACCAGTACATCCCCTTCCCGATGGAGGAGGTGAGCTACGACTTCCAGGTCGTCGGGCCCTCCGAGAAGGACCCGGAGATGGTCGACGTGCTGCTGGTCGCGACGCGGACCGAGAACGTCGAGCAGCGGCGCGCCGCGGTGCAGGCCGCGGGTCTGACCGCGCAGCTCGTCGACGTCGAGGCGTTCGCGCTGGAAAACGCGTGCGCGCTGATGCGCCACCAGATGCCGGACGGCGGCATGGACCGCACGATCGCGGTCGTCGATTTCGGCGCGAGCAGCACCACGTTCAGCGTGCTGCGCGACCTGAAGGTCATCTATACCCGCGATTTCGCGTTCGGCGGGCAACTGCTCACCGAGGAGATCATGCGCACCTACGGCCTCAGCATGGAAGAGGCGGGGCGGGCGAAGAAGGAGGGCGGCTTGCCGAGCAACTATCAGCCCGAGGTGCTCGATCCTTTCATCGACGACATGACGCAGCAGGTCAGCCGTTCGCTGCAGTTCTACCTCGCTTCCGGGAGCGGCCGCGCGCAGCCCAACCAGATCCTGATCTGCGGTGGTTGCGCGAACATTCCCGGCGTCGCCGACGTGGTCTCCAGCCGCGTCGGGGTGCCGGCCGAGAAGGGCGATCCGCTCGGCGCGATGAAGGTGTCTTCGAAGGCCCGGGCGCAGGGCGTGGAGCGTGACGCGACGGCGCTGTTGACCGCGTGCGGACTCGCGTTGCGCAGCTTCGACTGAGGGCCACCATGCCGCGTATCAACCTACTGCCCTGGCGCGAACAGCAACGAACGCTTCGTCGCAAGGAATTCCTGCTTGCCGCCGGCGCCGCGGTCCTCGGTGCGATCATGCTCGCGCTCCTCGGAAAGCTGATCTACGCCGGCCGGATCGACGCGCAGCTCGCGCGCAACGAGCTGCTGCAGACCGAGATCAACAAGCTCGACGCGAAGATCGCCGACATCCTGAACCTCGAGGACCGCAAGCAGCGCCTGGTCGCCCGCATGGAGATCATCGAGAAGCTGCAGCGCAGCCGTCCCGAGATCGTGCACCTGTTCGACGCGATCGCCCGCGCGGTGCCCGACGGCGTGTACCTGACCGCGTTGAAGCAGAACGGTGCGAAGCTCGAGATCGACGGCATCGCGCAATCCAGCACCCGGGTCTCGACGCTGATGCGCAACATCGACGCGTCGGTGTGGATGGACAATCCGGTGCTGCAGGTCGTCGAGGCGGCGAAGAGCACCCCGGCCGGGGGGTCGAAGTTCGTGCTGTTCGTGAACACGGTCGGGACCGGCTCCGGCGGCGACAAGAACCAGCGCCATGAGGTCGCGGCGAAATGAACTTCATCGAACAACTGCGGACGGTCGATCCGCGTGATCCGGGCCGCTGGCCGGCCACGGTACGGGGGTTCTTCGTTGCGCTGATCTTCGTCGCGAGCGCGGTGATCTGCTGGTATCTGCTCGTGTGGACCCAGGACCGGCCACGGCTGCTGCAGGCCGAGGCTCGGGAACAGACGCTGCGCCAGGAGTTCATGACCAAGCAGCAGCGTGCCGCGAATCTCGACGCGTACAAGGCGCAACTCGCGGAGATGCGCCGCAGCTTCGGGGCGATGCTGCGCCAGCTCCCCGGACGGACCGAGGTGCCGAACTTGCTGGTCGACATCTCGCAGACCGGGCTGGCCGCAGGCCTGCAAGAGAAGCTCTTCCAGCCGGGCCCCGAGGTCGACAAGGGGTTCTACGCCGAGCTGCCGATCCGGATCCGGCTCGTCGGCAGCTATCACGAGTTCGGCAAGTTCGTCAGCGGGATCGCCGCGTTGCCGCGCATCGTGACCTTGCAGGACATTCAAATCACGCCGGTCGCGAACCATGGTAGTGGCTTCGACGACTTGACGATGGACGTCACCGCGAAGACCTACCGCTACATCCAAGACGAGAAGTCGGGCGGCAAGGGGCCGGTGAAGAAGAAACTGGGAGGCGCAAAGTGAGGCGATCGACCCGCACCGCGGCGCTGGTCGCCGCAATGCTCGCGAGCGGCGTGATCGCGGGCTGCTCGAGCGGCCATGCGAACCTGAAGGCGTGGATCGCGCAGGTGGAGCAGCGGCCCGGCGGCCGCATCGAGCCGCTCCCCGAGGTCAAGCCCTACGAGTCGTTCACCTACAGCGCCGCGAATCTGCGGTCGCCGTTCCAGCCTCAGGGGCCCTCGGACACCGGACCTTCCGCGGTGCATCCGAACCTGCATCGGCCCCGCGAGTTCCTCGAGCGCTTCTCGCTGGACACGCTGACGATGGTCGGCACGATCCAGATCGGCGACCAGTTCTACGGGCTGGTCCAGACGAAGGACGGTCTGGTGCACAAGGTGCAGATCGGTAATTACATCGGGCAGAGCGACGGCAGGATCGTGGCGATCACGCCGAGCAAGATCAGCATCGTCGAAATCGTCCCCGACGGCCTCGGCGGCTACATCAAGCGACCGGCTTCGCTGGCGCTGGCCAACTGAAGTCTCACGGAGAGCAACGCATGACCAGTTCGAAGACACGGATCGCGAGCCTGGCGGGCTTCGCCCTGATCGTATTCGCCGCGATCGGCGCGCGTGCCCAGGGCGCCGCGCCCAATAAGCTCCAGTCGATCGACGTGCGGACGCTGGCCGGCCAGCAAGTGCTGCTCACCCTGCACCTGAGCGGGCCGGCGCCCCAGCCCCTCGCCTTCACGGTCGACAAGCCGGCGCGGATCGCGCTCGACCTGCCGAACGTCTCGCTCGCGCTGCCGTCGCGGCGCATCGACGTGCGCTCCGGCGTCGTCGATTCGGTGCTGGCCGCCGAGGCCGATGGCCGCACGCGCGTCGTGGTCGATCTGGACACGTTGATTCCGTACACGACGCGGGTCGAGGGCAACGACATCCTGGTCGATCTCGGTGCGCGGCCCGCGACGCAGGCGCCGGCGATGGCCGAGCGCGGCGTGACGCCGGTCGGCGCGCAGGCGAGCGCCGCGGCGGCGCACTCGATCCGCACGATCGACTTCCGCCGGGGGCCGAACGGCACCGGCCGCATCATCGTGAACATGTCGGATGCGACCATCCCGGTCAGCACGCGGCAGGAAGGCGATCGGATCGTCGTCGACTTCTCGGGTGCGCACCTGCCGGCGCACTTGATGCGCCGTTACGACGTCACCGATTTCGCGACCCCGGTCGAATCGCTCGACGCGATGCGCCGCAACGGGAACACGCGGATCGTGATCCACGCGCACGGCAACTTCGACCAGCTCGCCTACCAGGCCGATTCCCAGTACGTGGTCGAGGTCAAGCCGAAATCGGAAGTCGCCGGCACCGAAGGCAAGAAGCACTACAGCGGCCAGCGGCTCACGCTCGACTTCCAGAACATCGACGTGCGTTCGGTGCTGCAGCTGCTCGCCGACACCGGCGGCCAGAACATCGTCGTCAGCGACGCCGTCACCGGCAATCTCACGCTGCGCTTGCAGAACGTCCCCTGGGACGAAGCGCTCGACATCGTGCTGCGCACCAAGGGCCTCGACAAGGTGCGCGAGGGCAACGTGCTGATCGTCGGTCCGACCGCCGAGCTCGCCGCGGAGGAGAAGGCGCATCTCGCGGCGCGCGATCAGATCCAGCAGCTCGAACCGCTGCACACGGAGTTCATGCAGGTCAACTACGCGAAGGCCTCCGATCTCGCCGCGCTGATCAAGGCGGGCGGCGGCAAGAACTCCATGCTCTCTTCGCGCGGCGCGCTGTCGGTCGACGAGCGCACCAACACGCTGTTGATCAAGGACACCGCCGAGCGGCTCGCGAGCATCCGCCGCCTGGTCCGCAAGCTCGACGTGCCGGTGAAGCAGGTGCTGATCGAGGCGCGCATCGTCGTGGTGACCGATCAGTTCGAGCGCGACCTCGGCGCCCGGTTCGGGGTGACCAAGTACGCCCAGAACGGCAACAACGGCTTGCTGTCGGTGACCGGCAACGGCACCGGCGCCGACACGATGACCCAATCGGCGATCAGCAACCTGAATACGAGTCACACGCTCTACCCGATCACCGCGCCGTCGCTCGGGAACCGCTATCAGGTGAACCTGCCGGTCGCGAATCCGGCCGGAGCGATCGGCCTGTCGATCCTCGGCAGCAGCTACCTGGTCGATCTCGAGCTGTCGGCCGCGCAGAACGAGGGCCGGGGCGAGGTCATCTCCTCGCCGCGCGTGATCACCGCCAACCAGAAGGAGGCGACGATCATGCAGGGCGTCGAGATCCCGTACCAGCAGTCCGCGTCGAGCGGCGCGACGACCACGCAGTTCAAGAAGGCGGTGCTGTCGCTGAAGGTGACGCCGCTGATCACCCCGGACAACCGCGTGCTGCTCGACCTCGACGTGAGCGACGATTCGGTGGGCCAGTCGGTGCAGAGCGCGACCGGCGGCACCGTGCCCTCGATCAACACCCGCGAGATCATCACGCAGGTGCTGGTCAACGACGGCCAGACGGTGGTCCTCGGCGGCATCCTGGACACGACCAAGAGCAACGCCGCGGACAAGGTGCCCTACCTCGGCGACATCCCGGTGCTCGGGCATCTGTTCAAGAGCACCACGCGGATCAACAACAAGACCGAGTTGCTGGTGTTCATCACGCCGAAGATCCTGCGCGAAGGCTCGAATCTCTACTGAGGCGCCGGGCGCCACCGTCGCGACGGACGGGACGCCCGCCGCGGCGGCGGGCGCCCCGGTCCAGCCCCGCCTGCTCTATGATGCGCAGCCGAGATGTTCGGCAAGACCAACGTGTTCTTGATCGGGCCGATGGGGTCGGGGAAGACCGCCGTCGGCCGTCAACTCGGGCGGCTGCTCGGCCTGGTGTTCCGCGACAGCGACGCGGACGTGGTCGCGCGCACCGGCGTCGACATCGGCTACATCTTCGAGCAGGAGGGCGAGAGCGGCTTTCGCGCGCGTGAGCGCGAAACCATCGAACGCCTGACCGCGCTCGAGGGCATCGTGCTCGCGACCGGCGGCGGCGCCGTGATCGATCCGGCGAACCGCCGGGCGCTCGCCGAGCGCGGAACCGTCGTCTACCTGCAGACCTCGGTCGAGCAGCAACTCGCCCGCACCCGCCATGCCCGGCATCGGCCGCTGCTCTCGGTCGCCGATCCGGTGCGCGTGCTCGAGACGCTGCTCGAGCGGCGCGCGCCGCTGTACGCCGAGATCGCCGACGTCACCGTGACGACCGACGGTCGCCGGGTCGGCCTGGTCGCCGCGGAGATCCTGCAAGCGCTTCAGCGGGCCAAGGGCGAGCGGGCTCCGTATAATCCTTCGCCGTGAGAACCGTAAACGTCGATCTCGGGCGCGCGACCTATCCGATCGACATCGGACCGGGCCTCCTCGGCGACGGCGGGACGCTCGCGGGTCGAGTCCCGGGCGCGGACCTGCTCCTGCTCAGCAACGAGACGATCGCGCCGCTGTATCTCGGCCGCGTGAAAGCCGGTTTGCCGGACCGGCGCATCGGCGAGTGCATCCTGCCGGACGGCGAGCGCTACAAGACGCTCGCGACCGCGAGCCGCGTGTTCGACGCGCTCGTCGAGCAGCGGTTCAACCGCGACGCGACGCTGGTCGCGCTCGGTGGCGGCGTGGTCGGCGACGTCGGTGGATTCGCGGCCGCGTGCTACCAACGCGGGATCCGCTTCGTCCAGGTCCCGACCACCTTGCTCGCGCAGGTCGACTCCTCGGTCGGCGGCAAGACCGGCGTGAACCACCCGGGCGGCAAGAACCTGATCGGCGCGTTCCACCAGCCGGTCGCGGTGATCGCCGACACCGACTGTCTCGCGACGCTCCCCGACCGCGAGCTGCGCGCCGGTCTCGCCGAGGTCGTCAAGTACGGGTGCATCGCCGATGCCGCCCTGTTCGACCGGCTCGAGCGCATCGTTCGCCGCCTGACCGCGCGCGAGCCGGCGGCCCTGGTCGAGGCGATCGCGCGTTCCTGCGAGATCAAGGCCGCGATCGTCGCACGGGACGAACGCGAGGACGGCGTGCGGGCGATCCTGAACTTCGGCCATACGTTCGGCCACGCGATCGAGGCGGCGACCGGTTACGAGCGCTATCTGCACGGCGAGGCGGTCGCGATCGGGATGGCGATCGCCGCGGATCTGTCGGCCCGGATCGGGCTCGTCGATCGCTCCGTACCGCAGCGACTGCGCGCGCTGCTGAGTGCGGCCGGCCTCGCGCTCGAGGCGCCGCGCATCGGCGCGGCCCGCGCGCGCGCGCTGATCGGCATGGACAAGAAGGTGCGCGGCGGCGCGGTGCGACTCGTGCTGCTCGCGGGGCTCGGCGTCGCGGAGCTGCGCAGCGACTACGGTGAAGTCGAGCTGTTGCGCACGCTGGAGGAGCACTTCGAATGACGTCCGCGCTCGCGCCCTACGCGGCCCACGACGAACAGTCGCGCGGTCGTCGCCACGCCGAACCGCGGCCGCGGTACCGCACCGAGTACCAGCGCGACCGCGACCGCATCGTCCACTCGACGGCGTTCCGGCGCCTGGTCTACAAGACGCAGGTGTTCGTGAACCACGAGGGCGATCTGTTCCGCACGCGTTTGACCCACACCCTCGAGGTCGCGCAGATCGCGCGCACCGTCGCCGGTCAGCTGCGGTTGAACGAGTCGCTCGCCGAGGCGATTTGCCTCGCCCACGACCTCGGCCACACGCCGTTCGGCCACGCGGGCCAGGATGCGCTCAACGACCGCATGGCCGACTTCGGCGGCTTCGAGCACAACCTGCAGTCGCTCCGGGTCGTCGACGAGCTCGAGGAGCGCTACGCGGCGTTCGACGGCTTGAACCTCACTTTCGAGTGCCGCGAGGGCATCCTGAAGCACTGTTCGTACAAGAACGCGCTGACGCTGGGCGAGGTCGGCGAGCGCTTCATCAATCGCGAACAACCCAGCCTCGAGGCGCAGCTCGCGAACTTCGCCGACGAAATCGCCTACAACAATCACGACGTCGACGACGGGATCCGCGCGGGCCTGATCGACGTCGAGGGCTTGGCCGCGGTGCCGTTGTTCGCCGAGCTGCACGGCGAAGTGCTCGCGAAGCATCCGCGGCTCGGCGGTCGCCGGTTGATTCACGAGATCGTGCGGCGGATGATCGACCGCCTCGTGACCGACCTGATCGAATCCTCGGCCGCGCGCCTGCGCGAGTCCGGCGTCGCCTCGATCCAGGAGGTGCGCACCCAGCGGCAGTTCCTGATCGGATTCAGCGAGGAAACCGCGCGCGCGAACCAGGCGCTGAAGTCCTTCCTGCGGGAGCACCTCTACAAGCACTACAAGGTCCGGCGGATGACGACGAAGGCGCAACGGGTGGTGCGGGAGTTGTTCGACGCGTTCTTCGCCGAACCGGCGCTGATGCCGGACGAGCACCGCGCGTCGGGCACGCGTCGCGAGGCGGTCCAAGGGCCCGCGGGCCGCGCGCGCGCGGTTGCCGACTACATCGCCGGGATGACCGACCGCTACGCGATCCTCGAGCACCGCCGGCTGTTCGATCCCGCGGAGCGCACGTGAACGCGCCGCTCGTCAACGATTCGCTGCTGCGCGCGCTGCTGCGCGAGCCGACGCCGAGGCGGCCGATCTGGCTGATGCGGCAGGCGGGCCGCTATCTGCCGGAGTACCGGGCGACGCGCGAGCGCGCGGGCGGCTTCCTCGAGATGTGCACGAACCCGCAGATCGCCTGCGAGATCACGCTGCAACCGGTCGAACGCTTTCCGCTCGATGCCGCGATCCTGTTCTCCGACATCCTGACGATCCCGCATGCGATGCGCCTCGGCCTCGCGTTCGAGACGGGCGAGGGACCGCGCTTCGACCGACCGGTGCGCAGTGCCGCCGACATCGCGAGGCTCTTCGTCCCCGATCCGGCGAGCGACCTGCGGTACGTCGTCGACGCGGTCGCGCTGATCCGGCGCGAGCTGCGCGGCCGCGTCCCGCTGATCGGCTTCGCCGGATCGCCGTGGACCGTCGCGACCTACATGGTCGAGGGGGGCGGCAGCAAGACCTTCGCGCGGATCAAGCGGATGATGTACGGCGCGCCCCGCGATCTGCATCGGCTGCTCGAGCTGCTCGCGCGGGCGACGATCGCTTACCTGAATGCCCAGATCGCGGCGGGGGCGCAAGCGGTGATGCTGTTCGATACCTGGGGCGGCACGCTGACGCCCGCGCAGTATCGGGAATTCTCGCTGCAGTACATGGCGCAGATCGTCGATGCGCTGACGCGCCGGGCCGACGGGCGCATCGTGCCGCGGATCGTGTTCACCAAGGGCGGCGGCGCCTGGCTCGATCGGATCGCGGCGATCGGCTGCGACGCGGCCGGGGTCGACTGGACGACGGGGCTCGCGGCCGCGCGCGCCGCGGTCGGGGACCGGATCGCGCTGCAGGGCAACCTCGATCCGGCGGCGCTGCTCGCGCCGCCGGAGGTGCTGCGTGCCGAGGCGCTGCGGGTGCTCGCGGACTACGGCCCCGGACCCGGGCACGTGTTCAATCTCGGTCACGGCATCACGCCGGACGTCGACCCGGAGAACGTCGCCGTTCTCGTCGACACCGTGCGCGGCTATCGCCCCCCGGCCTGACGCGCGTCACGGTCCGCGCCGGGCGGCTCAGGTGGGCTTGCGCAGCTCGTCGCGCAGCGCTCGCCGCAGGATCTTGCCGACGTTCGTCTTCGGCAACTCGGCACGGAAGTACAGGTGCTTCGGCATCTTGTAGCCGGTCAAGTTGTGCCGCAGGTGCGCGAGCAGCGCGTCGGCGTCGAGATCCGGATCCTTCTTCACGACGAACAGCGCCACCGCCTCGCCCGAGTTCTCGTCCGGCACGGCGACCGCGGCCGCTTCCAGCACGCCGGGGTACTCCGCGGCGACGCTCTCGACCTCGTTCGGATAGACGTTGAAGCCGGACACCAGGATCATGTCCTTCTTGCGATCCTCGATGTACACGAAGCCTTCGGCGTCGATCCGGCCGATGTCGCCGGTGCGCAACCAGTCGCCGAAGAAGACCTTCGCGGTCTCGTCCGGTCGATTCCAGTAGCCGACGGTGACCTGCGGGCCGCGCACGCAGATCTCGCCGATCGCGCCGACCCCGAGCTCCCGGCCCTCGTCGTCGCGAATCGTGATCTCGGTGGACGGAATCGGCAGGCCGATCGACTGGTTGAAGTCGAGCGCCACCGGATTGATGCAGGCGGCGGGCGAGGTCTCGGTGAGTCCCCAGGCCTGGGTGAGCACGCAGCCGGTCACCTCCTTCCAGCGCTGTGCGACCACCGCTTGCACCGCCATGCCGCCGCCGAGGCTCACCTTGAGCGCGCTGAAATCGAGGTCCGCGAATCCGGGCGTGTGCAGCAGCGCGTTGAACAGCGTGTTCACGCCGCTGATGAAGAAGAACCGATGCTTGCGCAGCTCGGCGACGAACCCGGGAAAATCGCGCGGATTCGTGATCAGCACGTTGCTCGCGCCGAGGTGGGTGAACATCAGGCAGTTCGCGGTCAGCGCGAAGATATGATAGAGCGGCAACGCGGTGATCACGACCGGCCGCGTCGGTGCGTCCGGCGCCTGCAACACCGGATTGAGCCACGCGCCCGCCTGGAGCAGGTTCGCGACCAGATTCCGGTGCGAGAGGATCGCGCCCTTCGCGATCCCGGTCGTGCCGCCGGTGTACTGCAGGAACGCCGGATCCGAGCCGCGGATCCGGGGTCGAACGAACGCGAGGCCGCGGCCCGCCGCGAGCGCCGCCTTGAAGCGGAGCGCCCCCGGAATCCGCCACGGCGGAACCTGCTTGCGGACCCGGCGCAGCACGAAGTTCACGATCGCGCCTCGCGGTGGCGCGAGCAGGTCGCCGATCGCGGTCACGATCACCTTGTCCAGCGGGATTCTCGGCAGCACGTCGACGAGCACGTGCGCGAAGTTCTCGACGATCACGATCGCCTTCGCGCCGGAGTCCTGCAACTGATGCTCGAGTTCGCGCGCGGTGTAGAGCGGGTTGGTGTTGACGACGACCAGGCCGGCGCGCAGTGCGCCGTAGAGCGCGACCGGATACTGCAGCACGTTCGGCATCATCAACGCGATTCGATCGCCCGGCGAGAGCCCCGAACGGTTTTGCAGCCACGCGGCGAACGCTCGCGTGAGTTCGTCGAGGCGCGCGTACGAGATCGTCGTGCCCATGTTCGTGAACGCGGGCCGGTCGCGGTGGCGCGCGCAGGCTTCCTCGAACGGCTCGACGAGGGACGCGTACCGATCGGGATCGATCTCGGCGGGTACGCCGGCCGGATACCGCTTCAGCCAAATTCGGTCCATACCGGCGGGCTCCTGGTTATGATGTACCGCGTGTCGCGTGTATAACACCGGTGCGCTGGAGCGGCAATCCGCCGACGGCGTGCGCGTGCCCGCCCGCAGGGCGGGTGGCTGTCGAGGCGAAGGAGCGGTCGATGAGGAAACTGCGGTGGACGTTCCTGGCCGCCTGCGCCGCGTTGTCCGGGTGCGTCCTGGGCTACGGCCGCTGCCTGCTGTTGTCGCCGATTCACGCGACGCTCTCCGGCACGCTCGATTTCCACACCTACGAGGTCGGCGGCGCGGTCGAGCGGGTGGCGGTGCTGACGACCGATCACTCCCAGTACGTGTACGCCCCGGCCGAGAATGCGCAGTGTCAGATCGCGGAGCGCTTTCAGCTGGTCGGGTGGGGCGAGTATCCGCCGGATCTGCGCGACGGGACGCGGGTGCGCGTCTCCGGCGCACTCGCGGTCGCGACCTCGCCCCATCAGCACACCCACTTCGTGCTGCGCGTGCGCTCGATCGATCCCCTACCGATGCTTGGGAAACCCGCGCCGGCCCATTAGAATCCGTCGCGGATCCTACGTAATCCACAGGGAGACGATTCATGAAAAGCAACATCGGTTTGAGTCTGGCCGCATTGGCGGCGTGTTTCGCGCTCGGCTTGCCTGCCCACGCGGCATTCGCGAAGACCCGTATGGTCGCCTGCCAGGACGGAACGCATGCGAAGGCGGGCCGCGGCGCGTGCAGCGGCCATGGCGGCGTCGCGATGACCCATGCGAAGACGAAGGCCAAGGCCAAGGCCAAGGCCAAGGCGAAGAAGGCCGAAGCGAAGCCGAAGCACGCCATGGCGACGAAGCCGATGGCGAAGATGGAAAGCCACAAAGCGGCCAAGCACGAAGCGGCCAAGCACGCAGCCGCCAAGCACGCCGCGGCGACGAAGTCCGCGGAGGCTGGGGCCGCCGGTGCGACCGCCCGGTGCAAGGACGGCAGCTACTCGCATGCGAAGGGGCATCGAGGTGCCTGCTCCGGCCACGGCGGCGTCGCCGAGTGGTTGAAGCACTGAGATCACCGCCGCGCTCCGGTCACGCGGCTCCGCGAGGACCCGTGGCCCGGAGGCGCTTGCCGGCAAGGGTCGGATCGGTGGCGACCGCGCCGCCGATCCGATCGTCCCTTCATTTTCGGAGCATCGGCTCGAGGGCCCGCCAGGCGTTCGCGAGCAACGGCGCTTGCCCGTCGGTATTCGGATGGAGCCCGTCCGCCTGCATCAACGCGGGCTGCGTCGCGATGCCCTGCAGGAAGAACGGGACGAACGCGATGCGACGGGCCTGCGCGACCGCGACGAACGCGCGCTGGAATTGCGCGGTGTACTCGGGGCCGTAATTCGGCGGCATCCGCATGCCGAGCAGCAACACCGAGGCGCCCGCGGCTTGCGCGAGACGTACCATGCGCTCGAGGTTCGCGTGCATCTCCTGCACCGGGAGCGCCCGCAGGCCGTCGTTCCCGCCGAGCTCGAGGATCAAGATCCGCGGTCGATGCAGCGCGAGCGCGCGCGGCAGGCGATCGAGGCCGCCCGCGGTGGTCTCGCCGCTGACGCTGGCGTTGACGACGCGATAACCGTACCCTAATCGATCGAGCTTCGCTTGCAGCAGCGCGACCCAGCCCTGGCCGACCGGAATACCGTAGCCGGCGCTGATGCTGTCGCCGAACACGAGGATCGTGCGCGCGGGATGCGCCGCGGCCGAGGCGGCGAACAGTAGGCAGACGATCAACCAACGCTTCACGGATCTCCTCCGATGCATTCCGGACCGAATGGCGCCACCCCGGCGCTCGAGGCGAGCGGCCTGACGAAGACGGTCGACAGCCCCTCGGGGCCGCTCACGATTCTCGCCGATGTCGACCTGCGGGTGCGAGCGGGCGAGACCGTCGCGATCGTCGGCCCGTCGGGGGCCGGCAAGTCGACCTTGCTCGCCTTGCTCGCCGGCCTCGACACCCCGACCCGCGGGCGCGTCGCGATCGCGGGCACGGATCTCGGTCGGCTCGACGAGGATGGCCGGGCCGCGGTGCGCGGCCGACAGGTCGGCTTCGTATTCCAGTCGTTCCACCTGATCCCGTCGCTGACCGCGCTGGAGAACGTGATGTTGCCGCTCGAACTCGCCGGCGACCCGAACGCGCGGGCGGCCGCCACGGCCGCACTCACCGCGGTCGGGCTGGGGGCGCGTCTCGCGCACTATCCGCGGCAGCTGTCCGGCGGCGAGCAGCAGCGCGTCGCGATCGCGCGCGCATTCGTCAGCCGGCCACCGCTGCTGTTCGCCGACGAGCCGACCGGCAATCTGGATGCCGCGACCGGCCGGCGCATCGCGCAGCTGCTGTTCGAGAGCAACCGCGCCGCCGGCAGCACGCTGGTGCTCGTGACCCACGATCGGGAGCTCGCCGCCCGCTGCGACCGGATCGTCGAGCTCGACGCCGGCCGAGTGGTTGGATGAAACCGAGGCCGCTGCTGCGCTTCGCGATGCGCGGGCTGTGGCGCGAGCTGCGCTCCGGCGACGCGCTGGTGCTGTTCGGTGCGCTCGCGGTCGCGGTCGCCTCGATGACCGCGGTCGGCTTCTTCACCAGCCGCGTCTCGGCGGGGGTCGCCCGCGAGGCGACCCAGGTGCTCGCCGCGGACCTGCGCATCGAGTCCGCGAATCCGATCCCGGCGCGCGACCTCGCGCCGGCCCGCATCGACGGCTTGCGCCGTGCGGAGGAAATCTCGTTTCCGACCGCGCTGTTCCACGGCAACCGCAGCCAGCTGGTCGCGGTCAACGCGGTCACGCCCGGCTATCCGTTGCGCGGTCGCGTCCGGGTCGCGGCCGTGCCGTACGGACCCGCCACGGCGATCGCGACGATCCCCGCGCGCGGCACGGTCTGGCTCGATTCGCGCACGGCGACCGCGCTCGGCCTGCGGCCGGGTGCGAGCTTGCGCCTCGGTGCGACCCGTCTGCGATTCACGCGGGTGCTCGCCTTCCGTCCCGACCAGAGCGTCGGCCTGGTGAGCTTCGCGCCGGCGCTGCTGATGAACGCGGCCGACCTGCCCGCGACGACCTTGATCCAGCCGGGCAGCCGGGTGACCTATGCGGCGTTGTTCGCGGGGCCGCCGGCCGCGATCGCCGCGGTCCGGGCGTTCCTGCGGGCCCATCCGGACCCCGCGGTCCGGGTCCGGGCGACCGCCGAGAACCGCCGCGAGCTCGGCTCGGCGGTCGAGCGTGCCAGTCGATTCCTGAATCTCGCGAGCCTCTCCGCGGTGCTGCTCGCGGCGGTCGGGGTCGCGATGAGCGCACGCCGGTGGGTGAGCCGACGCGTCGACGGCGTCGCGCTGATGAAATGTCTCGGGGCAACGCAGCGCTTCGTGCTCGGCGTCGCGCTCGCCGAGCTCGCGGCGATCGGGGGACTCGCGCTGCTCGCCGGGACCGCGATCGGCGCGATCGCCGAATCGGGGATCGCATGGCTGCTGCGGTCCCTGGTCGAGCGCGACCTTCCCGCCGCGTCGGTGCAGCCGGTCGCGGTCGCGTTCGCGACCGAGCTCGTGATGCTGCTCGGCTTTGCGCTGCCGCCGCTGCTGCCGCTGAAGCGCACGCCGCCGCTGCGCGTGCTGCGCCGGGACGTCGCGCCACCGCGGCTGCGTCACGGCGTCGCGCCGGCGCTCGCGCTGGCGGCGCTGTTCGCGATCCTCTGGCTGATGGTGCGCGATGCGGCGCTCGTCGTCGATCTGGCGGTCGGGGTCGCGGTCGTCGGTGCCGTGCTCACGGTCGCCGGCTTCGCGTTGGTGCGCGCGACCCGCCGGTTCCGCGGCGGCGTCGGCGTCGCCTGGCGCTACGGTCTCGCGAACGTCTCGAGACGCGGGGTCGCGAGCGTGCTGCAAGTCGTCGCGTTCGGGCTCGGGCTGATGATCCTGTTGCTGCTCGCGGTGGTCCGCGGCGACCTGATGCGCGAGTGGCGCGCGAGCGTCGGCGCCCGGGCGCCGAACGAGTTCCTGATCAACATCCGACCGCAGGACGCCCCCGCGCTGCGGCGCGCGCTCGCGGCGCTCGGCGCGCCCGATGCGCCGATGGTGCCGGTGATCCGCGCGCGGATCACCGCGATCGACGCCCGGCCGATCGCGGCGCTGCATTTCGCGAGCGCGCGCGGCCGCGCGTTCGCCGAGCGCGAGCAGAACCTCACCTGGTCGGCCGCGCTGATGCCCGACAACCGGCTCGTCGCCGGTCGCTGGTGGACGCCGGCGGAATTCGGCAAGCCCTGGGTGTCGATCTCGACCGAGTATCGCGACGCGCTGCACCTGAAGCTCGGCGACGCGATCTCGTTCGACGTCGCCGGCGAGCCGCTGACCGCGCGCGTGACGAGCATCCGGCGGGTGCGCTGGGACAGCTTTCGACCGAATTTCTTCCTGGTCTTCCCGCCGCGCTTGCTCGACGGCGCGGCGGGCACGGAGATCACCAGCGTCTATCTCGGCGCGGCCGCGCGTCCCGGGCTCGCCGCACTCGTGCGACGGTTCCCGACGATCACCGTGATCGACGTCGACGCGATCCTCGCCCAGGTCCGTACGATCATCGACCGCGCGTCGCTCGCGGTCCAGTACGTGGCGCTGTTCACGCTCGCGGCCGGCGTGATCGTGCTGCTCGCGGCGGTACAGGCGACCCGCGACGAACGCCGGCAGGAGAGCGCGATCCTGCGCACCCTCGGGGCGAGCCGGTTCACGGTGCTGAGTGGCGTCGCCGCGGAGTTCCTCGCACTCGGCTCCTTGGCGGGGTTGCTCGGCGCCGCCGGCGCCGCGGCGACCGGTTGGTGGATCGCGCACCGACTGTTCGCGCTGCGCTACGCGCCGGATCCGCGGCTCTGGTGGTTCGGCATCCTCGGCGGGGCGGTGCTCGTCGGGGTCAGCGGCACGCTCGCCGCGCGGCGCGTCGTCGGCGCGCCGCCGGCGCAGAGCCTGCGGGCGGAGGGATGAACGGCCGCGCGCGGGGCGCGAATGCCCGCGTGCGGCGCGCGAACGGCTTCAACGGACCGCGATCGCGAACCACCCGTCGGCGACCGGCCGGCCGAGCAGCGGCATCGCCTCGATGCGGACCGCATACTCGCCAGGCTCGAGCGCCGAGGCGTTGACGGTGATGCGCAGATCCCCGTTGGAGTCCTTGACGAGTCCGTCGAGGTCCAGTGCGCGTCCCGCCCCGCGCTTGTCGACGACCACCCGAAAGCGATCCGCGCGCACGTAACCCATCCCGATCCGCAGCGCGACGAGGCGGGCCGGCGAGCGCGCGAGCGCGATCCGCGCGGCTCGGGCATCGGGACTGCGATCCGGGGCGACGTCGACGACCTGCCGGGACGCGGGCGGACGCAGCGTGCCTTGCGCGAGCCGCGCGCGGGCCTCGATCAATTCGTCGTGCAACCAGGCGCCGTGCGCGGTCGCGGTCCACAGACCGATCAGACTCGCGGCCGCGATCGCGGCCAGCGCGATCGACAGCCACGGCGCCCGCCACCAGCGGGGTCGCGGCTCCGCGAGGTCCGGCGCCCGACCCGCCGCCTCGAGCAGGCGCAGTGCCGCCTGGGTGCGATCGGCCAGGCGCCGCTCGGCGAGGTATTCCGGATGCGCCGCGCACCAACGCTCGAACTCGCGCGCGCCCTTGTACGGCAGGGTGGCGTCGAGATACCGATCGAACAGACGCTGTTCGTCGATGAACGCCCGGTCCAGCCGCCCTCCGCCGGGCGGGGGTTTCGTTGCCGTCGACTCGGTCATCGGGTCGCCCTCCTGCGGACGTTCAGCCGTCCTCTGCGATCGTTTGCGCGATCACCTGGCACAGTTCCGCGATCGCGGCGGCGCGCGTGGTCGACTTGCGCCAGACCGCGCCGACCTGGCGGCTCGGCGCCGGCTTCTGGAACCGCCGGACCGTGAGGCCGCGTTGCGCAGCGATCGGCGAGTCGACCGCGAGCTCCGGCAGCAGCGTGATCCCGAGGCCGGCGATCACCATCTGCCGCAGGGTCTCGAGGCTCGTCGCGCGAAAGTCGTCGGCTTCGCGCGCGCCGACGCGGTTGCAGACCTCGAGTGCCTGGTCGCGAAGGCAATGGCCGTCCTCGAGCAGCAACAAGGTCTGGCCGCGCAGATCCTGCAAGCGGATCGCCGGCAGCGCGGCGAGCGGGTGGTTGCCGGGCAGCGCGACCGTGAACGCTTCCTCGTACAGCGGCCGCGACTCGAGTCCGTCGGTCGGCGCCGGCAGTGCGAGGATCCCGAGGTCGATCGCGCCGTCGCGCAGCAGTTGCAGCAGCGTCTCGGTCTGGTACTCGTAGAGCATCAAACCGAGATCGGGGAGCGCCTTGCGGACCCGCCGCATCACCCGCGGCAGCAGGTACGGGCCGATCGTCGGGATCAGCGCGACCTTGATCTTTCCGGCGAGCGGATCGGCATGGGTACGTGCGAGCGCGATGATCTCGTTGCTCTCGTCGAGGATGCGCCGCGCGCGCTCGACGATCCGCTGTCCGACCTCGGTGAGTTGCACCTGCTTCGGCCGGCGCTCGACCAGCTGGACGCCGAGGTAGTCCTCGAGCTTCTTCAGCTGGGCGGACAGCGTCGGCTGGCTGACGAACGCCTTCTCGGCCGCCTTGCCGAAGTGCCCGGTGTCGGCGAGTGCGACGAGATACTTGAAATCTTTGAGGTTCATGATCCGCGGTGACCCGGCGGTGTCGCCGGATGAGGCCGGCAATGTGCCGAACTAATAGATATCATAAATGCGGATCATAAAATCCATTGACTCGCTAAATCAATCGAGCCGGTGACACATCGCCGGTAGAATCGGCAGGGTGGTTCGGGCGGACGATACGCCCCGCCCGTCCTCGAGGTCGCTGAGCGCGCGCATGACAACAATTCCCCAAGCGACGCGGACGTCCGCCGGCGTCGTCGTCGTCAGCCTGGTCGATCGCAAGCCGCGCTTCCTGCTGCTGCGCGCCTACCGCAACTGGGATTTTCCGAAGGGTATCGTCGAGCCCGGCGAGCAGCCGATCGATGCCGCGGTGCGCGAGGTGCGCGAGGAGACCGCACTCGACGACCTCTCGTTCGACTGGGGACTCGTGTACCGCGAGACCGGCCCGTACAACAAGGGCAAGATCGCGCGCTACTACATCGCGCGCAGCAAGGAGCGATCGATCCGCTTGCCGATCAATCCCGACCTCGGGCGGCCGGAGCACCACGAGGCCACGTGGGTCGACTACGATCGGGCGCTCGCGATGGTCTCTTCCCGGCTGCAGCCCGTCGTGCGTTGGGCGTACTCGGTGATCAACCACGGACCGCCGCCCGCCCGCGGCGAATGACCGGCGCTGAGGCGGGGCGCGCTCAGCGGCCGCGGGTCGCGCTCAGACGAGGGTGTGGAAGACCTTCTGGACGTTGTCGTCCTGTTCGAGCCGGTCGACCAGCTCGAGCACCTCGGCGGCCTGCGCTTCCGGCAATTCGATCGGCGTCGTACAGATGTACTCGTGCTCGGCCGACAGCGGCGCGATCCCCCGCGTCTCGAGCGCTTCCTGGAGCTTGCCGAAGTCGTTGAACGCACAGCGGATCACGAGCTGCGGCTCGCCCTTCTCGCCGGTGCTCTCGCCCATCTCCTCGAGCCCGTGGTCGATCAGGTCGAGCTCGAGCTCCTCCGGATCCTTCACCGCCGCCGGATCGAGCCGGAAGACGCCCATCTTCTTGAACTGGAACGCGACGCTGCCGGTGCTGCCGAGGTTGCCGTGGTGCTTCGCGAACAGGTTGCGAACGCTCGCCACGGTGCGCGTCGGATTGTCGGTCGCGGTCTCGACCAGCAGCGCGACGCCGTGCGGCGCATAGCCCTCGTAGAGGATCTCCTGGTAATTCGCCGCTTCCTTGCCCGAGGCGCGCCGGATCGCGGCGTCGGTCTTGTCCTTCGGCATGTTGACCGCGCGCGCGTTCTGCAGCACCCGGCGCAAGGCGGGGTTCGACGTGGGATCCGACCCTCCGGCGCGAACCGCGATCGTGATGTCCTTCGCGATCCGCGTGAACTGCTTCGC
The DNA here is from genome assembly GCA_021785405.1 of Pseudomonadota bacterium. GTDB lineage: Bacteria > Pseudomonadota > Gammaproteobacteria > Steroidobacterales > Steroidobacteraceae > Bog-1198. The sequence continues at coordinate 24,432 of JAJYFF010000006.1, forward strand.
CATGCGGTTCCAGCGGGCGAACATCGTGTGCTTGCGAGTCTCGAATATGCGTCCCATGAGGGCAATTTTAGCAAGTGTTCGGTCTCGCGGTGAGACTCACACGACCCGGCCCAGCCGTCCGCCCGCGAGGAAGTCGCGCACGTTGTCCGCCATCATGTCGATGCAGCGCTGCCGCGCCTCGCGCGCCGCCCAGGCGACGTGCGGGGTCACCAGCAGGTTCGGGATCGCGGGATCGAGCAGCGGATCGCCGTCCACCGGCGGTTCGCTCGCGAGCACGTCGATGCCCGCGCCGCCGAGCCGCCCGGCGCGCAGCGCCGCGGCGAGTGCGTGCCCGTCCACGAGGCCGCCGCGCGCCGTGTTGATCAGCAGCGCGTCGGGCTTCATCAGCGCGAGCCGTCGCGCGTCGATGATGCCGCGCGTGGCCGGCGTCAACGGACAGTGCAGCGAGACGACGTCGGCCCGCGCGAGCAGCTCCTCGAGATCGGGGCGATCCGCCTGCGGCGGCCCGCCGGGGCGGTTCGCGACGAGCACGCGCATCCCGAACGCGGCGCCCGCGGCCGCGACCCCGCGGCCGAGTTCGCCCCAGCCGACGATGCCGAGCGTGCGGCCCGCGAGTTCGCGAATCGGCAGCGAGAGCATCGTGAACTGCGCGCTTCCGGACCAGGATCCGTCGACCGCGATCCGGCGGTATTCGGGCAAGCGCTGCGTCAGATACAGGATCATGCCCCAGACGTGCTGGGTCACCGAGGCCGTGCAATAGCCGCGGACGTTGCACACCCCGATGCCGAACTCCGCGGCCGCGCCGAGATCGACGTTGTCGGTCCCGGTCGCCGCGAGCGCGATCAAGCGCAGGCGCGACGCCCGCCGCAGCCGCTCACGCCCGAGTTGCAGCTTGTTCAGCAGCACGATCTCGGCGTCGCCGATGGCCGCGTCGATGTGCTCCTCGCCGGTCGTTCCGCGCAGCTCGAGCGCAGGCATCGCCGCACGCAGCCCGGACGGATCGAGATCGCCCTGCGAGACCGTGTCGTAATCCAGAAATACCGCACGCATGGCGCGATAGAATACCGCCATCGCCCGGAAAGCCAAGGTTGCGCGCGCCCGATGAGAACCTCCGCCGTCAAGACCTTGGTGGTCATCAACGTCCTGGTCTACCTGCTGGAGTTCCTCTCCCACGGCGCGGTCGTGATGTGGTTCGCGCTCTGGCCGCTGCAGCGGATCGACGGCGTGCACTATTTCCACCTGTGGCAGATCGTGACCTACGCGTTCCTGCACAGCACGCAGACGATCCTGCACCTGCTGTTCAACATGATCGGTCTGTGGATGTTCGGCATCGAAGTGGAGCGCGTCGTCGGGCCACGGCGGCTGCTCGAGATCTATTTCGCGTCGGTCGTCGCGGCGGCGCTGTCGCAGTTGTACGTGCCGGTGCTGTTCGGCACCCTCGCGGAACCGACGATCGGCGCGTCGGGCGGCGTGTTCGGCCTGCTGCTCGTCTATGCGTTCCTGTTCCCACGGCGCAAGGTGATCCCGCTGATCCCGCCGATCCCGATGCCCGCGTGGCTGTTCGCGGCGCTGTACGCGGGCGTCGAGCTCGTCCTCGGCGTGACCGGCGAGCAGAGCAGCGTCGCGCACTTCGCGCATCTCGGCGGGATGATCGGCGCGGCGCTCGTGCTGCTGCGCTGGCGGATGCGGCGGGCCTGATCCGCGGTCAGTCGCGGAAGTTGTCGAACTGCAAGGGGATCCCGAGGTCGGCCTTGCGCAGCAGCGCGATCGCCGACTGCAGATCGTCGCGCTGCTTGCCGGTCACGCGGAGCTTGTCGCCCTGGAGCTGCGTTTGCACCTTCAGACGCGCGTCCTTGATCAGGCGCGCCGCCTTCTTGCCGGTCTCCGCGTCGATGCCGTGCTTCAACACGACCGGCTGGACCGCGCGCGCGAGGTTCACCTGCGGCGCTTGCACGTCGAGGCAGGCGACGTCGATCCCGCGCTTCGCGAGCTTGAGCTTGAGGATCTCGAGCATCTGCTTCAGCTGGAACTCGGTGGGCGCGCTCATCGTCACCGTGGCGTCCTGCAGATCGAAGCCCGCTTCGATCCCCTTGAAGTCGAAGCGCTGCGCGAGTTCGCGGCGCGCCTGGTCGACGGCGTTCGCGAGTTCGTGGTGGTTGATCTCGGAAACGACGTCGAATGAGGGCATGTCGGGTCTCCGTGGACGAGCCGGTCAACGATACCCGCGTGCCTGCAGCGTGAAAAGCCGCGCATAGCGGCCGTCGAGCCGCATCAAGTCCTCGTGCGCGCCGCGTTCGACGATCCGTCCCGCCTCGAGCACGAGGATCTGGTCGGCCATCCGCACGGTCGAGAAGCGGTGCGAGATCACGATCGCGATCCGCTGTCGGGTCAACGCGCGGAAGTGCTCGAACACCTGGGCCTCCGCGCTCGCATCGATCGACGCGGTCGGCTCGTCGAGCACGAGGATGTCCGCGTCCTTGCGCATGAACGCGCGCGCGAGCGCGATCTTCTGCCACTGCCCACCCGAGAGTTCGCGGCCGTCGTCGAACCACTTGCCGAGCTGTGTTTGATAACCCCGGGGCAGCTGATCGACGAATTCCGCCGCGAGACCCTGCGTCGCCGCCTCGCGCCACCGCGATTCGTCCTCGAAGGCCTGCTCGTCGCCGGCGCCGATGTTCTCGCCGACCCGCATCTGGTAGCGGGCGAAGTCCTGGAAGATCACGCCGATCCGCCGACGCAGCGTCCGTTCGTCCCATTCGACGAGGTCCAGGCCGTCGAGCAGGATCCGCCCGCGCGTCGGCCGGTACAGCCGCGTCAGCAGCTTGATCAAGGTGGTCTTGCCCGAACCGTTCTCGCCGACCAGCGCGAGGCTCTCGCCCGGACGCACGTGCAGGTCGATCGCCTGCAGCGCCGGGGCCGCCGCACCGGGATACACGAAATCGACGCCTTCGAAACGCACGCCGTCGCCGGGCAGCGGCCCCGCCTGCGCGCTGCCGCCGGGCGGGCCGACCGGCTGCTCGAGGTACTCGAAGAGATTCGACAGGTAGAGATTGTCCTCGTACATGCCGCTGATCGCGGACAGCGCCGCGCCGACCGCCGTCTGTCCCTGGCGGAACAGCGCGAGATACATCGTCATCTGGCCGAGCGTGATCGCGCCGCCGATGGTCTCCGCGGCGATCCACGCATAGCCGCCGTAGAGCGCCGCGGTGCCGAACAGTCCGAGACCGAGCCCCCATGCGTCGCGACGGATCGACAGGTTACGGTCCGCGACGTAGAGCCGGGCGAAGATCTGCTGGTACCGGCCGAGCAGGCGCTCGCCGAGTCCGAACAGCTTGACCTCCTTCGCATGGTCCTCGCGCGCGAGCACCGATTCGAGGTACAGCTGCATCCGCGTTTCCGGCACGCGCCAGCGGAACAGTCGGAACGCCTCGCCCGAGAAGCGCGCTTCGGCGAAGAACGCCGGCAATCCGGCCGCGGCGAGCAGCGCCACGGCCCAGGGCGAGAACTTGATCAGCAGGCCGCCGAACGAGATCAGCGAGATCGCGTTCTGGATCAGGCCGAAGGTGCGCATCACCAGGCTGAGGGGCCGGCTGGAGGCTTCGCGCCGCGCACGGGTCAGCTTGTCGTAGAACTGCGAGTCCTCGAACTGCTCGAGCTCGAGGCTCAGCGCCTTGTCGAGGATCATCACGTTGACGCGCTGTCCGAGCTGCGCGCGCAACAGCGATTGCGCGAGCGACAAGCCTCGCGCGGCGGCCGCGGCCGAGGCGACGCACAGCGCTTCGAGACCGACGTAGGTCCACACGCGCGCGAGCTCGAAGGTGCCGTGGTGGCGGTGGACCGCGGCCGCGTGCACGACGGCGTCGACGATCAACGAGCCGACGTACGCGATCGCCGCGGGCAGGAGGCCGGCGACGGCCGTCAGCCCGATGAGGGCGATCGACAGGCCGCGGTTCGTCGTCCACACGAGCGCGAGCGCGCGGCGCCCGTAGACGAAGACGCCGAGCAAACCGCGCCGAAGCGCGCCCTCGCCGTAGTCCGGCGGCGTGAACCGTCTGTTTCTGGAGATCGCTCGTCCCCCGTTCGCGACGCCAGACTATAATGGGCGCATCGCTATCAATGGCGGAGCCGCGGTGAAATTCAAGTCCCTGCTCGATCGATGGAAGAAGGAATCCACGCCGGTGCTCACCGCCGAGGACTATCCGGTGCGTCTGACCCTCGACGACGCGTCCCGGCTCCACGCGCTCGCGGAGCTGTTCCCCGGATACCCGATCGAACGCCTGCTGACCGACTTGCTGCATGCGGCGCTCGACGAAGTGGCCGCGTCGATGCCGTACGAGCCGGGACCGAAGGTGATCTCGCGCGACGATCAAGGCGATCCGGTCTACGAGGACGTCGGGCTCACGCCGCGCTTCGTCGAGGCGAGCCGCCGGTACAAGAAGGATCTCGAGGCCGCGGCGAAGCCGCCACGGTCGTCTTGACGCGGATCGCGGATCGCGGCGATACTGCGCCCGATGAGTGAACCGCGACACGATTCGTTCGCCCGATGGTGGCGTAGCCCGTCTTAAGGAGAGGGGCCTGGCCGGTTTCGCTTAAAACATCCGTCGTTCGATAGATCACCAGAACCCATCTCCGACTCAGCCGGTGATGGGTTTTTTGTTGCCCATGGATTTCGCTGCGGGACATCGCACATGCAAGCGCCTTTCGACATCGCCGCCGACCTCGATACCCCGGTCTCCGCGTATCTGAAGCTCGCGCCGTTCCGGCCCCGGTTCCTGCTGGAGAGCGTCGAGGGCGGCGAACGGCTGGCGCGCTATTCGTTCATCGGCTTCGGAGATTGTCTGGAGGTGCGGATCGACGCAGGCGGCGTCGCGATCGGTGACGCGCGCGCGCCGCGCCCGCGATCCCGCGGGGAATTCCTCGACGCGCTGCGCACCGCGCTCGCGGCGGCACCGCAACCGAAGCCGGAGTTGCCGGGGGTTCCGCTGTCCGGCGGACTCGTCGGCTACACCGCCTACGATGCGGTCCGCTACTTCGAGCGTTTGCCCGGTCGCGGGCTCGACGCCACCGCCGTGCCGCACGCGCATTACGTCGCGCCGAGATCCCTCCTCGTGTTCGATCATCTGACGCGAGGCGTCGCGCTGTTGCACGACGGCAGCGAAGCGGAGCGGCAGGCGCTGCGGCGCGCGGTCGTCGACGCGTTGCGGGGCGCGGTGCCGGCGGCGCGCGCCGGTGGCCGCTTCTCGCCGGCGACGCCGTCCTTGAGCGAGGCCGCGCACGCGGCGGGGGTCCGGCGCGCGCAGGAACACATCGCCGCCGGCGACGTCTACCAGCTGGTCCTGTCCTCGCGCTTCGAGGGCGGATGCTCGCTGTCGCCGTTCGAGGTGTATCGCGCGCTGCGGCTGCTGAATCCGTCGCCCTACATGTACTTCTGCGAGCTCGGCGAGCTCACGGTCGTCGGCTCCTCGCCCGAGGCGCTCGTGAAGCTCCATCGGGGCGCCGCACAGCTGCGCCCGATCGCCGGATCGCGGCCGCGCGGCGACGATCCGGTGCGCGACGCCGCGCTCGAGGCGGAGCTGCGGGCCGACCCCAAGGAGAACGCGGAACACGTGATGCTGGTCGACCTCGCGCGCAACGACCTCGGACGCGTCGCGGTCGCCGGCAGCGTCGCGGTCGACCCGTACCGCGTGATCGAGCGCTACAGCCACGTGATGCACATCGTCAGCGGCGTCGGCGGGCGGCTCGCGCCCGGCCACGATGCATTCGATCTGTTCGCGGCGACGTTCCCGGCGGGCACCCTGGTCGGCGCGCCGAAGGTGCGTGCGATGCAGATCATCGACGAGCTCGAGCCGGTCGGCCGCGAGCTGTATGGCGGCACGGTCGGCTACTTCGGCCGGCAAGGCGACATGGACCAGGCGATCACGATTCGCACCCTGGTGTTCCGCGGCGATCGATACAGTTACCAAGCGGGCGGAGGGATCGTCGCCGACAGCACGCCGCGCGCCGAATACGAAGAGGTGCTCGCGAAGAGTGCGGTGTTGCGCCGCGCGCTGGCGCTCGCCGCGGAGGGGTTGTGACCATGGGTGCGCCGAAGCTGCTACTGATCGACAACTACGACTCGTTCACCTACAACCTGGTGCAGGCGTTCCTCGTGCTCGGCGCCGAGGTCGACGTCCGTCGCAACGATGCGATCCGCGTCGACGAGGCGCTCGCGATGGATCACAGCCACCTGGTGATCTCGCCGGGGCCGGGCACGCCGCGTGACGCCGGCGTATCGCTTGCGATGATCGAGGCGTTCGCGGGCCGCCGGCCGATCCTCGGCGTGTGTCTCGGCCACCAGGCGCTCGTCGAGGCGTTCGGCGGCCGGGTCGTGCGCGCCGGTCGCCTGATGCACGGCAAGGTGTCGCCGGTCTCGCACGACGGTCGCGGCGTGTTCGCGGGCCTGCCGCAGGGGTTCGCCGCGGGGCGCTACCATTCGCTGATCGCCGAGCCGACGACGCTGCCCGACGTGCTCGAGGTCACCGCGCGCACGCCGGAAGGCGAGATCATGGGGGTGCGTCACCAGCACCTGCCGATCGAGGGCGTGCAGTTCCATCCCGAGAGCGTGCTCACGCCCGAAGGCCCGCGCATCATGGCCAATTTCCTGAAGGCCTGACGGTGTCCACGGCGCGGGAGATGCTGGAAGCGCTGCTCGATCGGCGCGATCTCGGCGAGGCGCGAGCGGTCGAGCTGCTCGCGGCGCTGGCCGAACCGCAAACCCCGCCGGCGTTCGCGGGCGCGGTGCTCGCCGCCCTGCGCGCGAAGGGGGTCACCGCGGACGAGCTGCGGGGCTTCGCGCGCGCGATGCGCTCGCTCGCACGCCGACCGGCGATCTCGTCGGCGATCGACGCGGTGGACATCGTCGGCACCGGCGGCGATGCCTCGGGCAGCTTGAACCTGTCGACGGGCGCGGCCTTGCTGGCGGCCGCGTGCGGCCTGCCGGTCGTGAAGCACGGGAACCGCTCCGTGTCGAGCCGCTGCGGCAGCGCCGACGTGATCGAAGCGCTCGGACTGAAGCTGCCGCTCGACGAGCACGCCGCCGCGCGCTGCCTCGAGCGCACCGGGTTCACGTTCTTGTTCGCGCCGTACTACCATCCGGCGATGGGCGTGATCGCGCCGGTGCGCCGCGCGCTCGGCGTGCGCACGGTGTTCAATCTGCTCGGGCCGCTGACGAATCCGGCGGCGCCGCGGTTCCGAGTGATCGGCGCGTACGACGCGCCGACCGCGCAGCTGATCGCGCGCACCCTGCTCGGCACGGAAGTCGAGCGCGCCTGGGTCGTGCACGGTGCGGCCGGCTGGGACGAGGCGACGCCGATCGGCGCGTTCGATGCGCACGAGGTCGGCGACGGCCGGATCGAGACGCGGCGGATCGACCCGCTGGCGTTCGGCCTGCCGGCCTGTACCCCCGCCGACCTCGCGGGTGGCGATGCGCAAGCCAACGCCGCGGCGCTGCGCGCGGTGTTCGAGCGGCGCGACCGCGGGCCGCACCGTGACGCGCTCGCGCTGCAAGCCGGCATCGCGCTGCTCGTCGCGGGGCGCGCGGCGACGCTCGCCGAGGGGATCGAGCGCGCCCGGCAGGCCGTCGATGGCGGGCGCGCCGGCGACTGGCTCGCGGAGTTCACGCGGCATGCGGCGTCGATCGACGGTCCAGCGGGGGACGGATGAACGGGTTTCTCGACGACATGGGACGTGCGAGCCGCGTGCGGGCCGACGCCGCGCGCGCCAAGGAACCGACCGCGGCCCTCGAACGGCGCGCGGCGGCCACGCCGGCGGCCCCGCCGCTCGCGCTCGCGCCCGGGGGCTTCGACGTGATCGCGGAAATCAAGCGCCGCTCGCCGGCCGCCGGCGCGCTCGCGGCCGCGGGCGACGATGGGCTCGACCGCGCGCGCGACTACGCGCGCGCGGGCGCCGTCGCGGTCTCCGTGCTCACCGAGCCGACCCGCTTCGACGGCGAGCTCGGGCACCTCGAGGCCGTCGCGGCGGCGCTGCGGCCGTTCGGCGTCCCGGCGATGCGCAAGGATTTCCTGGTCGATCCCTACCAGGTGCTCGAGGCGCGTGCCGCGGGTGCGGGCGGAGTCTTGCTGATCCTCCGGATGCTGTCGGCCGCGCAATGTGCGGAGCTGCTCGATGTCGCGGAGCGCTGCGGATTGTTCGTGCTGCTCGAAGCGTTCGATGCCGACGAACTCGCCCGCGCCGGCGAGCTCGCGCGCGCCCGCGCCGGCCGCGGCACGTGGCTCGTCGGCTTGAACTGTCGAGACCTGCAGACGCTCGCGGTGGTACCGGCCCGCTTCGCGGAGCTGGCGCCGTCGCTGCCCACGGCGGCGCCCGTGGTCGCCGAGAGCGGCATCGCGACCGCGGCGGACGCCCGACGTCTGCGGCAGCTCGGCTATCGGCTCGCGCTGGTCGGCTCGGCGCTGATGACGCATCCGGAGCCGGCGGGCTGGATCCGTTCGGTGTTGACCGCCGCGCGAACCGACGCGGCTCAAACCGGCTAGACTGGCGCCATGTGGATCAAGATCTGTGGGATCACGAGCGCCGACGCGGTCGCCGCGGCCGTGGCCGCGGACGTCGACGCGATCGGCTTCGTCTTCGCGCCCAGCCCGCGGCAGGTCACGCCCGGACAGGCGGCGCAACTCGCCGCGCTCGCGCCGCCCGGCTTGCTCAAGTTCGCGGTCGCGCAACATCCGCTGCAGATGAAAGTCGACGAGATCTGCCGGATCCTGCGCCCGGATTATTTTCAGACCGACTTCGAGGACTTGCGCGAGCTGCGGATCGCACCCGGCGTGAAGCTGCTGCCGGTCGTGCGCTTCGGTCGCCAGTCGCCGCACCCGATGCCGGCGCGGATCCTGTTCGAGGGACCGACCAGCGGGATCGGCGAACTCGCGGACTGGGGTCGGGCCGCGGAGCTCGCGCACCAGACCGAGTTGATCCTCGCCGGTGGCCTGTCCGCGGACAACGTCGCGGACGCGATCCGCGCGGTGCGTCCGTTCGGCGTCGACGTGAGCAGTGGCGTCGAATCGGAACCCGGGGTGAAGGATCCCTACAAGATCGAGCAATTCGTGCGGGCGGTGCGCGACGCGGCGGCCCGGCTGGAGACGGACACATGACGAGTGGAGCAGGCGCCGCCGCGAGTGCCGCGGCGGTCCCGGATCGGCGCGGCCGGTTCGGGCCGTTCGGCGGCCGCTACGTGCCGGAGACGCTGGTCGCGGCGCTCGACCGGCTGCAGGCCGGCGTCGATCGGTATCTCAAGAACGAGGATTTCCAGGCCGAGTTCAAGCAGGAACTCGCGAGCTGGGTCGGGCGGCCGACCGCGTTGACCCACGCCCCCACGCTCAGCCGCCGCTGGGGCGCGGACGTCTGGTTGAAGCGCGAGGACCTTGCGCACACCGGCGCGCACAAGATCAACAACGCCATCGGGCAGACGCTGCTCGCGAAGCGGCTCGGCGCGAAGCGCATCATCGCGGAGACCGGTGCGGGCCAGCACGGGGTCGCGAGCGCGGCCGCCGCGGCGCGCCTCGGCATGCCGTGTACCGTCTACATGGGCGCGGTCGATGTCGAACGACAGGCGCCGAACGTCGGCCGGATGAAACTGTTCGGTGCGACCGTGGTGCCGGTCACGAGCGGCGACGCGACCTTGCGCGTCGCGATCGACGAAGCCCTGCGCGATTGGGTCGCCGATCCCGAGAGCACCTACTATTCGATCGGATCCGCGATCGGACCGCATCCGTATCCGTATCTCGTGCGGGAACTGCAGGCGGTGATCGGGCGCGAGGCGCGCGCGCAGATGCTCGAGCGGACCGGCGCGCTGCCGGACGCCGCGTTCGCGTGCGTCGGCGGCGGCTCGAATGCGATCGGCTTGTTCCATCCGTTCCTCGAGGACGCGAGCGTGCACTTGATCGGCATCGAGGCGGGCGGCCGCGGTGCGGGGCTCGGCGACAACGCCGCGTCGTTGACCTACGGGACCCCCGGCGTCCTGCAGGGGAGCTACACGCTGATCCTGCAGGACGAGCACGGCCAAGTGCGCGAGACCCATTCGGTATCGGCCGGTCTCGATTATTCGGGGGTCGGCCCGGAGCACGCGTACCTGCTGCGGACGGGGCGGGTCGTGTACGAGGCGGCGAGCGACGCCGACGCGCTCGACGCGCTGGTCGAATGTGCGCGCTGCGAAGGCATCCTGCCGGCGATCGAGACCGCGCACGCATTCGCGGGCGCGCGGCGGTACGCCGCGGCCCATCCCGGCGCACGGATCCTGATCGGCTGCTCCGGACGCGGCGACAAGGACCTGTCGATCTTGCAGCGGACCGTGCTCGAGGGCCTCGCGTGAGCGTCGCGCCGCACGTACGGATCAGCGCCGCGATCACGGCGGCGCGTGACGCCGGTCGGATCGCGCTGGTCGGATTCCTGACCGCCGGCTTTCCCAGCCGGGACCGGTTCCGCGCCGATCTCGCCGCGGTCGCCGCGGCCGCCGACGTCGTCGAAGTCGGGGTGCCGTTCAGCGATCCGATGGCGGATGGCACGACGATCCAGCGCGCGAGCTTCGGCGCGCTCGCGAACGGCGTGACCTTGCCGTGGATCCTCGGCGAAGTCGCGGCGGTCGCCGCCGCGGGCGGCGCGCCGATCCTGTTGATGAGCTATTTGAATCCCCTGCTCGCCCACGGGCTCGAGCGCCTGCCGGAGGCCGCCGCCGCCGCGGGGGTTGCCGGATTCATCGTCCCCGACCTGCCGTTCGAGGAACGGGCGGAGCTGAAGGGCGCGCTCGATCGCGAAGGCCTCGCGCTCGTGCAGATGGTCACGCCGGTGACCCCGCCGCCGCGGCTCGAGCGTCTGTGCGCCGATGCCCGGGGCTTCGTGTACGCGGTCACGATGACCGGCACCACCGGTCACGCCGCGGCGGTGCCCGACGACGTGCTCGCCTACATGGACCGCGTGCGCGCCGCGTCGAAGGTGCCGGTCTGCGCGGGCTTCGGGATCCGCTCGCGCGAGCAGGTCACGCGGTTCGCCGGCCACGTCGACGGTGTCGTGGTCGGATCGGCGCTGGTCGAGACGCTCGAGCGCGGCGAGGACCCGCGCGCGTTCCTCGCCTCGCTGCGCTGAGGCGCCGACGGGATCGCGCCGTGGCGCGCGCGCGATGAAACGGGTGTATCGAGCGGCGACGCTGGTCGACGTCGCGCACGCCCGCAACCTGTTGACCGCCGCGGGGATCCCGAGCGAGATCCGCAATCAGTTCCTCGCCGGCGCGGCCGGCGACCTGCCGATGTTCGAGACCTGGCCGCAGCTGCTCGTCGATGAGATCGACGAAGCCCGCGCGCTCGCGGTGCTGCAGCGCGCGCGGCGACCGGTCGAGGGCGAGGCGTGGACCTGCCGGCAGTGCGGCGAACGCCTGGAACCCCAGTTCACCGCCTGCTGGCGCTGCGGGACGGAAGCCGAGGAGCCTCGGCGCTGAGCGAGGCGGCGCTCAGCCGCTGCCCTTGGGGCGGGTCCAGCGCAGGCGCGCGAAGATCGCCGCGCCGGCGAGCAACTGCACCCAGCCGACCGGCGCGATCGGCGCGGCCGCCGCGAGCCAGATCAGCCCCGCGAGCCAGAGCACGCCGCCGAGGATCGCCGCGTCCCGGCGGGACTCGAGCCGGCGCAGCTCCTCGCGCAGCTCGGCGAGCTCGGCGCTCTGCACCGGCCAGCGGAAGCCGTCGTCGGCCGCGGCGCGGATCCCGGTCTTCACGATCTTCGGCACCTGCTTCAGCGTCTCGATCGCGTCGGGGAGTTGCGTGCGCATCGCGCGGAGCAGTGTTCGCGGACTCGCGCGGTCGCGCATCCACGCGCGCAGGATCGGTTGTGCGGTCTTCCACAGGTCGAGCTCCGGATACAGCTGCCGGCCGAGCCCCTCGATGTTGAGCAAGGTCTTCTGCAGCAGTATCAGCTGGGGCTGGATCCGCATGTCGAAGCGTCGCGCGGTCTCGAACAGCCGCAGCAGCACCTGCGCGAACGAGATGTCCTTCAGCGGCTTGTTGAAGATCGGCTCGCAGACCGTGCGCACCGCCGACTCCAGCTCGCTGACCCGCGTGCCGCTCGGCACCCAGCCGGATTCGACGTGCAGCGCCGCGACGCGCGCGTAGTCGCGATCGAAGAACGCCATGAAGTTCTCGGCGAGGTAATGTTGATCGCGCGGCTCGAGCGTGCCGACGATGCCGAAGTCGACCGCCGCGTAACGGGGATTCTCCGGATCGTCCACCTGCACGAAGATGTTCCCCGGGTGCATGTCCGCGTGGAAGAAGTTGTGGCGGAACACCTGCGTGAAGAAGATCTCGACGCCGTTCTCGGCGAGCTTCGGGATGTTCGTCCCGTGCGCGCGGAGCTCGTCGATGCGGTTGACGATGATCCCGTGGATGCGCTCCATGACCATCACGTCCGGCCGGCAGAGGTCCCAGTGGACCTCGGGGACGTACAGCAGGTTCGATCCCTGGAAATTGCGCTTCAGCTGCGATGCATTGCCCGCTTCGCGCATCAGATCGAGCTCGTCGAGGATCGTCTTGCGGTACTCCTCGACGACCTCCGGCGGCCGCAGGCGCCGCGCCTCGCTCCAGTACTGGTCCGCGAGCGCCGCGAGCGTCGCGAGCACCTCGAGATCGCGCTCGATCGTCTCGCGCATCCCGGGCCGCAGGATCTTCACGACGACTTCCGAGCCATCCTTCAGCCGGGCCGCGTGCACCTGGGCGATCGAGGCGGCGGCGAGCGGTGTCCGATCGAACTCGGCGAACACGTCCTCGAGCTTGCGCCCGAAGGTCGATTCGATCGTCGCGACGGCGATCGCGCTGTCGAAGGGCGGCACCCGGTCCTGCAGCAAGGCGAGCTCGTCCGCGATGTCGACCGGCAACAGGTCGCGGCGGGTCGACAATGCCTGGCCGAACTTCACGAAGATCGGTCCGAGCTCCTCGAGCGCGAGCCGCAGCCGCTCGCCCCGGGTCGTGCCGGCGCTGCGCTGAAACCAAGTCCACGGCGACAGGTACGCGACGAAGCGGAACGGCCGGTACAGGTGCGTCGCGCGGACGAGCTCGTCGAGCCCGTGACGGACGAGGGCGCGCTGGATCTGGAGCAGGCGGCCGACGACGCGGACGCGGATCATGCCGCGCCCGGTCCGCGCGGCACGGTGCGATACCAGAGTCGCTCGAGCCGCGCCTCGAGGCGGTCGGCCGCTTCGCGCAGCTCGTCCACCGAGTGCACGAACTCGTCGACCTCCGGCTTGCCGACGAGGTCGCGGCTCTCTTCCCGGAGGTACTCCGCGAGGTTCTCGCCGACGCTGCGCGCGCCGCGGAAGACCCAGGTTCCCGCCGCGCGGGCGAGGTTGCCGAGGCGGCGCGCGGCGACGTCGCCGATCAGGCGCGCCGCTTCTTCCTCCGGATCGGGACGCGCGAGCGCGAGCAGTTCACGGTAGCCGGCGGCGACCTCGGCGTCGCCGCGCACCTGCAGCGATCCACTGCCGACGGGACGGTCGTGCTCCGCGGTCACCAGCCGCAGCAAGGCGCCCGGTGGTCCGGCGATCACCGCATCGGCCGCGTCCGCGTCACCCGTCGACAACGCGAGTCGACCCGCGATGCAGACCGCCCGTACGCGGATCACGCCGTCGAGATCGACCCGCAGGGACTTGCCGGCGAGGCGGCGGGCGAGCCGCTCTGCGCGCGCCTGACCGCCGATGTTGCGGTTCAGCACGCTCTCGAGCGCGGCGAGCCAGGGAGGAGTGGCCGGCATCGGTCAGATCTTGAAGCCGCGGTGCAACGCGACGATCCCCCCGCTCAAGTTGTGATAGCGGGCCTGGGCGAAGCCCGCGGACCGCATCATCTCGAGCAAGGTTTCCTGATCCGGGTGCATCCGGATGGATTCGGCGAGGTACCGGTAGCTCGGTGCGTCCTGAGCGACGACGGCACCGAGCGCGGGCAGCACGTTGAAGGAGTACAGATCGTAGACTTTGCCGAGCCCCGGCAGCGTCGGCTTGGAGAACTCCAGCACCAGCAGCTGACCACCGACCTTCAGGACCCGGTGCATCGACGCGAGCGCGGCGGCCTTGTCGGTCACGTTGCGCAGCCCGAAGCCGATCGTCACGCAATCGAACGAGCCGTCCGCGAACGGCAGCGCCTCGGCGTTCGCGACGACGCACTCGACGTTGCCGGCGATGCCGTGGTCGAGCACCCGGTCGCGGCCGCGCAGCAACATCGCCGCGTTGATGTCGGAGAGGACCACGCGCCCTTCCTTGCCGACTTGGCGAGCCAGACCGATCGTGAGGTCGCCGGTGCCGCCGGCGACGTCGAGCGCGGTCTGCCCGGGACGCAGGCCCGCGACCGCGAGCGTGAATCGCTTCCACAGCCGGTGCACGCCGAACGACATCAAGTCGTTCATCAGGTCGTACTTGCCGGCGACGTTCTCGAAGACCGACCGGACGCGGCGGGCCTTCTCCGCCCAATCGACCGTCTCGAAGCCGAAATCGGCCGTTCTTCGTGGTTCGTTCATCTCGCGCTCACCGCTCGCCGAATTCCGGCCATTGTAGCCGTTTCGGCCGTGGAATCAGACCCGTCGCGGTCGCCCCGCCGCGGCGCAACGCTCGAGGTAGCGCGCCCAGCGGGTCGCGTGGTTGCGCCCGAGGTCGTACAGCAGGCTCCAGCTGTAGAGTCCGGTATCGTGACCGTCGTCGAAGTTGAGCCGCACCGCATACTGGCCGATCGGATCGATGCCGCGAATCCCGACGTTCTCCTTGTCGGTCACGAGCAGTCCCTCGCCGCCGCCGTGGCCCTTGACCTCGGCGGACGGGGAGAACACGCGCAGGTACTCGAAGGGCAGCTCGAAGCGCGCGCCGTCGTCGAACGCGATCTCGAGGACGCGCGACGTGGTGCGCAGCTTGATCTCGGTCGGTGTGGGTATCTGGTTCACAGGATGTACCTCGACAGATCCTCGTCGCGGGCGAGCTCGCCGAGATGCCGCTCGACGTAGTCGCGATCGACGTACACCCGCGTGCCACTGCGATCCGCCGCGTCGAAGGACACCGATTCGAGCAGGCGTTCCATCACGGTGTGCAGGCGGCGCGCGCCGATGTTCTCGGTTCGTTCGTTGACCTCGAACGCGACTTCGGCGAGGCGGCGCACGCCGGAGGCGTCGAATTCCAGCGTGACCCCCTCGGTCTCGAGCAAGGCCGCGTACTGCCGGCACAGCGAGGCGTCCGGCTCGGTCAGGATCCGCACGAAGTCCTCGACCGACAGCGACTGCAGCTCGACGCGGATCGGCAACCGGCCCTGCAGCTCCGGGATCAGGTCGGAGGGCTTCGACATGTGGAACGCGCCGGACGCGATGAACAGCACGTGGTCGGTCTTCACCGCGCCGTACTTGGTGTTCACGGTGCACCCCTCGACGAGGGGCAGCAGGTCGCGCTGCACGCCCTCGCGGGAGACGTCGGCACCGGAGGTCTCCTGGCGCCGCGCGATCTTGTCGATTTCGTCGATGAACACGATCCCGTTCTGCTCCGCGCTCTCCACCGCGAGCGTCTTGAGCTCCTCCTCGTCGATCATCTTGCCCGCTTCTTCCTCGGTCAGGAGCTTCAGCGCCTCCGGGATCTTGAGCTTGCGTTGCCGGGCGCGCCCGCCGCCGAGGTTCTGGAACATCGACTGCAGCTGCTGCGTCATCTCCTCCATCCCCGGCGGCGCCATGATCTCGACCCCCGTCGTCGGCGTGCGGACCTCGATCTCCACCTCCCGATCGTCGAGCGCGTGCTCGCGCAGCATCTTGCGCAGCCGCTGCCGGGTCTCCGGGTCGCGCGGCGAGGAATCGGTGGATCCGTCGGTGCGCGAGCTCGGCAGCAGCGCGTCGAGCAGCCGCTCCTCGGCGGCGTCCGCGGCACGGTGGCGCACCCTGGCGATTTCCCGTTCGCGCGTGGTCTTCACCGCGATCTCGACGAGGTCGCGGACGATCGAATCGACCTCGCGACCCACGTAGCCCACTTCGGTGAACTTCGTCGCCTCGACCTTCAGGAACGGGGCCTGCGCGAGCTTCGCGAGGCGCCGCGCGATCTCGGTCTTGCCGACGCCGGTCGGGCCGATCATCAAGATGTTCTTCGGGGTGATCTCGGCGCGCAGCGCCGGGGCGACGTGGCTGCGCCGCCAGCGGTTGCGCAGCGCGATCGCGACCGCGCGCTTCGCGGCGTGCTGGCCGACGATGTGCTTGTCGAGTTCCTCGACGATCTCGCGGGGGGTCATTTGCGACATCGGCTCTAGAGCTCCTCGATCGTCAGCTGCCGGTTCGTGTAGATGCAGATCTCGGCGGCGATCCCGAGCGCGCGCTCGACGATCTCGCGGGCGCCGAGGTCGGTCGAGCGCAGCAACGCGAGCGCCGCAGCCTGCGCGTAGGCGCCGCCCGAACCGATCGCGATCAGATCGTGCTCGGGTTCGATCACGTCGCCGGTTCCCGAGATCATGTACGAGCGTTCGACGTCGGCGACGCACAGCAATGCTTCGAGGCGGCGCAAGCTGCGATCGGTGCGCCAGTCCTTCGCGAGCTCGATCGCCGCCCGGGTGAGGTTGCCGTACTTCTCGAGCTTGCCTTCGAAGCGCTCGAACAGCGTGAACGCGTCGGCCGTGCCGCCGGCGAATCCGGCGAGCACCTTGCCGCCGTAGAGCCGGCGCACCTTGCGCGCATTGCTCTTGACCACGGTCTGTCCGAGAGTCACCTGGCCGTCGCCGCCGAGCGCGACGTGCCCGCCGCGGCGCACCGCGAGGATCGTCGTGCCGAGCATCGCGCCGGGACGGTGCTGGAATGGATCGTCTAGGTTCATCGGCGAGTGCTCGGTCGACCGGGAATCGATCGCAATGGGGTCAAAAGGGCGAATTTCAAGACCGCGTGCGTCGCCGCGCGCGCGGATGCGCGGCCTCGTAGACGTTCGCGAGCCGCTGGAAATCGAGATGCGTGTAGATCTGGGTCGTCCCGATGTTCGCGTGGCCGAGGAGTTCCTGCACGCCGCGCAGGTCCGCGCTGGATTCGAGCAGGTGGGTCGCGAACGAGTGCCGGAACAGGTGCGGGTGCACGCGCACGGAGATGCCCTGCCGGCGCGCCCAGAGCGCGACCCGTTGCTGGATCGCGCGCGGCGACAACCGCCGCCCGTCACGGCTGAGGAACAGTGCGCGCTCGCCGCCGCCCGGGTGCTCGCGAAGCCAGGCCGTGAGCGCCGCGCGGGCGGCACGGCCGACCGGGACGATGCGGGTCTTCGCGCCCTTGCCGAGCACCCGGACGGTGCCGTCGGCGAGATCGATGTCGTCCCGACTGAGGCCGGCGAGCTCCGCGAGGCGCAGCCCCGAGGAGTACAGGAGTTCCATGATCGCCTTGTCGCGCGCGGACAAGCGGTCGTCGCTCCGGAACGCGAGGAGCCGCGCCATCTGGTCGACGTCGAGGGTCGAGGGCAGGCGCTTCTCGGCGCGCGGCGCGCGCACCCCCTCGGCCGGGTTGGCGGTGGTCGCGGCTTCGCGGCGCAAGTAGCCGTAGAAGCTGCGGACCGCGGACAGGCGGCGTTGCACGCTGCGGGGGCCGAGGCCCGCCGCGTGCTCGGCCGCTGCGAACGTGCGTATCGCGGCCCCGTCGAGGGTGCGCCAATCCGGGGATCCGCGCCGCGCGAGGTGCGAGGCGAGCGCCTCGAGGTCGCGCCGGTACGCCGCCGTCGTGTGCGGGCTCATGCGCCGTTCCAGGCGCAAGTGCGCGCAGAAACGGTCGATCCAGTCGTGCAGCGTCGCGCTCAGTGCGCGCTCCGAGCGCGCGCTCAGCGCGTCAGCGCGTGCGCGATCAAGTCGCCGATCCGGATCAGGAAATCGGTGCTCATCGCCGGGTGAAAGCGCTCCGCGTCGCTCGCGCCGATCGCGAGGAGTCCGAGGTTGCCCTTCGGTCCGAGCGGCGTGAGCGCCACCGAGCCGATCTCGACCGTGTCCGCGCCGAACAGATAGTCGCGCTGCGAATCGCGGACCTGACCGCATCGGGGTTTGCCCGACGCGAGCAGCGACTCGAACGACTTCAGATTCGCGTCGGCCGGGTCGGCGACGCGCAGGAAGCGGGGTGCGCCCGCCTCGAGGTCCCGTGCCGCCGGCAGGAACAGCACCAGCACCGAGTGCATCGCGTCGAAATCCTCGCGCATCGACGTCTCGATTGCCGCGATGGTCCCCGGCAGTTCGCCGGCGCGGAGCAGGCGCTGCGCGAGCCGGTGAATCCGATCGGCGAGCGCGTCGTTCGCGCGGGCGACGTCGACGAGCTCCTTCAGCCGTCGCTCGAGCGCCTGATTGCGGTCGCGCAGGACCTCGACCTGGCGCTCGACCAGACTCACGGTCGCGGTTCGATCGCGCACGTGCGGCAGTCGCAGCTTCGCGAGCAGGGCGGCGTTGCGCTCGAAGAAGTCGGGGTTCGATTGCAGGTAATCCGCGATCCGGTCGTCGGTCATCGCGTCTTCCTTCACTCCGCGCGCGGAATGGGTCGTCATCGGTGCTCGCTCCCGGTGGAAAGCTGCATCATATCGCGATCGAACCCGTGAACACGACACTCGCGGGTCCCGTGAGCCAGGCCGACTCGCCCTCCCCCGGCCAGCGCACCTCGGCGCGGCCGCCGCGCAGGTCCACGGCGACCTCGGCGTCGAGTCGGCCGTGCTTGCGTCCGACCGCGACGGCGGCGCAGGCGCCGGTGCCACAGGCGAGCGTCTCGCCGACGCCGCGTTCGAACACCCGCAGCGACACGTGAGTCCGGTCGCGGATCTGCAGGAAGCCGACGTTCACGCGCCGCGGGAAGGCCGGGTGGCTCTCGATCGCGGGTCCGAGCGTGGCGACCGGCGCGGCGTCGATGTCCTCGACGTAGACGACCGCGTGGGGATTGCCGACCGAGACGGCGCCGACGCGGACCTCGAGATCGCCGATGCGGATCGGGTAGAGCGCTGCGGCGCGCGGCGCCTCCATCGGCAGGGACCGCGGATCGAAATTGGGCACGCCGATCTCGACGGACACGCGCCCGTCCTCGCCGATCCGCGCGCGGACCGTGCCGCCGGGGCTGCCGAGCGTGAGTTCGCGGTTCGGCGGCGGGTCGCGCGCGTACAGCAAGGCGGCGACGCAGCGTGCGCCGTTGCCGCACTGTTCGACCTCGCTGCCGTCGGCGTTGAAGATCCGATAGTAGCCGCGCGTCGCGGGATCGCGCGGCGGCTCGAGCATCAGTGCCTGGTCGAAGCCGATCCCGGTGTGCCGGTGCGCGAGCCGACGCAGCAAGGCCGCGTCCACCGGCCGCCCGCGAAATGCGGCAGGCGCATCGAAGACCAGGAAGTCGTTGCCGAGTCCCTGCATTTTGCAGAAGTCGAGGCGCATCGGTTCGAGGATAGCCGATGAGCTTCCCGGGAGGCGAGCGCGAGGGCTTGCGGATTCGGGGCCCGGGACTTAGCCTTGCCTCGGCCGAGGATGGCCGGGGAAGAGCGGGGGCGGGAAGCGCATGCGCCACATCATGGTCCTGAACGCGAAGGGCGGCTGCGGCAAGAGCACGATCGCGACGAATCTCGCGGTGTTCTTCGCGCGCGACGGACACGAGACCTGCATCGCCGATTACGATCCGCAGCGCTCGAGTCTCGATTGGCTCGCGACGCGTCCGCACGACCTGCCCGCGATCACCGGTGTGCCGGCCTACGAGGACGGCATCCGCAACGTGCCGCGCAACACCGAGGTGCTGGTGATCGACGCGCCGGCGCGCGTGCACGGCACGGAACTCAACGAACTCGTGCGCCGCGCGGAGACGATCCTGGTCCCGGTCCTGCCATCGACGATCGACATCAAGGCCTGCGGGCATTTCATGGCCGAATTGCAGGAGATCGGCAAGGTCTCGCGCAAGCAGGCGCGGCTCGCGGTCGTCGCGAACCGGGTGCGCGAATACACGTTGATCTTCGAGGAACTCGACCGCTACCTCAAGCACTTGAAGGTGCCTTACCTCGGCGCGCTGCGCGAGGCGCAGAACTACGTTCGCGCCTACTCGCGCGGCATGGGTGTCCTGGAACTGCCCGAGTACCTCGCGTGGCCCGACTGGCGGCAATGGGAACCGATCTGCGCTTGGCTCGACAGCAAGCGCAGCCAGCCCTGAAACGCGGCGCGGACCGACGCGCCCCGCGGCGCAGGCGCCGTCCATGCGCGTGAGCCTCGGCCGCTCCGGCCGGACGTTCCACGTCGACGCGGACGAGTCGCTGCTCGATGCGGCGATCGCCGCCGGCCTGCGCCTCGCCTCCGGCTGCCGGCGCGGCAACTGCGGCGCCTGCCGCGCGCGCCTCACGAGCGGCGCGGTCGACTATCCCGACGGGCCGCCGCTCGGCTTGGAGCCGCAGGACGCCGCCGACGGACTGATCCTGATGTGCCGCGCGCGCGCGCGCGGCGATCTCGAACTCGAGGTCGACGAGCTGCGGCATCCGGACGAGGTGGTCGCGCAGCGCCTACCCTGCCGAATCGAGCGCGCCGAGCGTCTCGGCCGCGAAGTGGTCGCGCTCTACCTGCGGCTGCCGCCGGTCGCGGAGTTCGCGTTCCTGCCCGGCCAGTATCTCGAGGTGCTGCTGCCGCACGGTCGGCGGCGCAGCTTCTCGATCGCGTGTCCGCCGCACGATGCGCGGTTGATCGAGCTGCACGTGCGCCGCGTGCCGGGCGGTACGTTCACCGAATCGCTGTTCGCGGCCGATCCGACCGATCGGCTGCTCACGATCGAAGGCCCGCGGGGTTCGTTCCGCTACCATCCGCCCGCGACCGCCGCGGCCCAGGAGACGTCGATGGCTCCGCTGCTGCTGGTCGCGGGCGGCACGGGCTACGCGCCGATCCAGGCGATCCTGCGGCACGTCGTCGAACGGGGTGCGCGGCGCGAGGTGCGTCTGTACCTCGGTGCGCGGACCGCGGCCGACCTCTACGCCGACGCCCGCATCCGCGAGATCGAGCGGCGAACGCCGCAACTGCGCTATGTGCCGGTGCTGTCGGAGCCCGCGGCGGATTGGGGCGGTCGCCGCGGCTTCGTGCACGACGCGGTGCTCGCCGATCATCCATCGCTCGAGGCGTTCGACGTCTACGCCTGCGGGCCGCCGGCGATGATCGAGGCCGTGCGCCGTACCTTTGCGGCGCGGCGTGTCGATCCGGATCGGCTCTATTTCGACTCGTTCGATTGATCGCCGGAACGGTCGGCCGCCCAGCGCGACAAGGCCTCGAGGAGCGCCGGGTCCTCGGGCGACGCCGCCGCGATCCGCGGGCCGCGAACCCCGAGGGCGTCGAGCGCGCTCGCGACCCGGCCGGCGGGGGCCAGCCAGTGCAATCGAGCCAGCGCCGCACGCAGCCGCGGCGTCGAGATCGCGAGCAGGGCGGTCGCGATCTCGACGCTGGTCGCCGTGACGACTTGCAGCGCGCCGGCGTCGAGCCGGGCCTCGAGCTCGCGCAGCCGCGCGGGCTCCGGCGCCGCGGGCGAGCGGCGATAGACCTCGAGCGATTCGACGCGTGCCCCGCGCGCGGCGAGCTCGCGCGCGAGCAGGTCGCGGCCGCCGACGCCCTTGACGAGCAGCACGCGCCGCCCGGCGAGAACCCGCAGCGCGGGTTCGGCCAGCAGATGCTCGGAATCGAACCCGCCACGCGGCGTGATCGCGACCGGGTACCCGGCGAGATCCAGCGCGCGTCGGGTCGCCGGGCCGATCGCGGCGATCGCGCGATCGCGCCGTGGCCCGAGCAGGGCGGCCCCGTGCCGTACCGCGTTCGCGCTGGTGAACACGACGAGGTCGAACGCGCCCGGATCGCCGATGCGCCTCGCGAACTCGGGGGGCGTCGCGAGCGCGTCGATCGTGATCGCGGGGAATGCGAACGTGGTCGCGCCGTGCGCCTCGAGCAGGCGGCACAACTCGGCCGACTGCGCCTGCGGCCGGGTCACGAGTACGCCGACGCCCGCCAGCCGGCGCATCGCGCTCAGCCCTCGGCGAGGGTGGCGAGGATCTCGCGCGCGCCCGCCGCGAGCATCCGTTGCGCGAGCGTTTCGCCGAGCGCCGCGGCCGCGCCCGCGGCGCCGATCTGCGCGTCTCGCAGCATCCGGCGCCCATCTGGAGAGGCGACGAGCCCGTGCAGCGCGAGACGCCCGCCGTCGAGCGTCGCGTGCGCGGCGACCGGCGACTGACAGCTGCCGCCCAGGCGGCGCGAGAACGCCCGCTCGGCGTCCACCGCCACGCGCGTCGGCGCATGCTCGAGCGCCGCGAGGCGCTCGAGGACCGCCGTGTCGCCCGCGCGGCATTCGACGCCGATCGCGCCCTGGCCGACCGCCGGCAGCGATACCTCGAGCGGCAACCGGGCCGCGATTCGCTGCTCCCAGCCGAGCCGCGCGAGGCCGGCGCAGGCGAGTACGATCGCATCGAGCGAGTCCTCGTCGAGCCGGCGGATCCGCGTGTGCAGATTGCCGCGCAAGGCCTCGATCCGCAGGTCCGGGCGCAGCCCGAGCAGTTGTGCGCGCCGGCGCAGGCTCGAGGTGCCGACGCGCGCGCCGCTCGGCAGCTCCTCGAGCGAACGCGCCCGGGGCGCGACCAGCGCGTCGCGTGGATCGGCGCGCTCGAGCACCGCGCCGATCGTGAATTGCGCCGGGAGGTCAGCGGGTACGTCCTTCATCGAGTGCACCGCGAGGTCGGCGCGGTGTTCCTCGAGCGCGATCTCGAGCTCCTTGATGAACAAACCCTTGCCGCCGATCGCCGCGAGGCTGCGGTCCTGGATCTGATCGCCCTTGGTCGACATCGGCAGCAGCACGACTTCCGTGCCGGGGTGGGCCGCACGCAGCCGCAGGGCGACGTGTTCGGCCTGCCACAGCGCCAGCGGGCTCTTGCGGGTCGCGATGCGCAGCGGCGCGGCGGTCATGGCCGCGGTCAGGCGCCGGGCTCGCCGCCGCCGGCGTCGAACAGCGCCGACTTCGAACGGTAGATCGTCGAGATGTCCTCGTCGCCGTGGCCGTCGCGGATCAGCGCCGCATATTCGGCGAGCGTGGATTCGACGACCGGCAGGCGCGCCCCGTGCGCCGCCGCCATCTCGCGGCAGATTCGCAGGTCCTTCTCGTGCAAGCGCACGCGGAAGCCGGCCGGGAATTGCCCCTTCGCCATGTAGGGCGCGCGGTTCACGAAGTACCAGCTCGATCCGGCGCCCTGGCCGAGCGTGTCGATCACCCGTTCGAGCGGCAGGCCTTCCGCATGCGCGAAGGCCATCGCCTCGGCGACCGCCTGGATGATGCCGGCACACATGATCTGGTTCGTCGCCTTCGTCGCCTGGCCCGCGCCGCTCGGGCCGAGATGGGCGATCTTGCGCCCGACCGCCTCCAGTACGGGCCGCGCGCGTTCGAACACCGTCTCGTCGCCGCCGGCCATGATCGCGAGCGTTCCCTGCTTCGCCCCTTCGATGCCGCCGCTGACGGGGCAATCGAGGAAGCCGACGCCGGCGGCCGCGAGCCGTGCATGCACGGCTCGCGCGGTGGCCGCGCTGACGGTCGAGAAATCGATCACGATCCGGCCCGCGCGCAGACCGGGTTGGAGCCCCGCGACGACCTCGCGCAGATCCTCGTCCGCCGAGACGCAGATGCCGATGACCTCGCAGTCGGCAGCGAGATCGGCGAGGGTCGGGTACGCTTGGCAGCCGAGCTCGGCGGCGAGCGCGCTCGCCTTGGCCGGGGTGCGGTTCCACACCCCGCCCAGCTGATGGGCGCGGTGCAGATTGCGGGCCATCGGCGCTCCCATCGCGCCCAATCCGACGAAGCCGGTACGCATCGTTGTCACCCTTCTCGGTGGGATCCAGTCGAAGCGCGCTAGGTTAAGCGCTCGAAGCCCTCGCGGCAAAGGGCGTGCAGGGGCGTCGCGGCAGCGGCGTGCCGGCCGCGACCCGTGCGGCGGCTACATCGACTGGCCGCTACCGCAGAGCGAATCGACCTGCTTCTTCGCATCGAGACGCGCCGCATCGATCTCGGCCGAGGAGAGATAGTGGCGTTTCCCGTCGGGACCCTGCGTGTACATGTGCCGGCCGTTGATCAGGTCTTCGTAGTGCTGCTTCGCCTTCGCGCATTGCGCTTGGTGCGCGGCCGCGACGTCCGAATCGACGGCTTGCCGATCGCGTTCGGCCTTCGCCTGTGCGAGGGCCTGGGCCGCGAAGGCGGCGTTGGAGAGCGCAGGATTCGCCGCGGCGCTCGCCGGCGGGGGCTGCGCCGCGGTGGTTCCGAGCAAGTGCACGACGACCGCATGCACGCCGACCGGAGGGGTGTCGCCGTATTGGACCTCGCCCTTGGTGTTGACCCACTTGTAGACGGTCGCCGACGCGATTGCCGACCAACCGAGCAGGGCAGCGAACAACAAAACGCGCTTCATGATCCCTTTCCTCCGGGGCGACTACAATGCGCGCGATCCGGTTTCCCCCGTGCGGATGCGCACCGCTTGGCCGAGCTCGGAGACGAAGATCTTGCCGTCGCCGATCTTGCCGGTGCGCGCCGACTCGATGATCGACTCGACGACGCGCTCGACCTGATCGTCGTCCACCGCCAGCTCGAGCTTGACCTTCGGCAGGAAGTCGACGACGTACTCCGCGCCTCGATAGAGTTCAGTATGACCCTTTTGCCGACCGAAACCCTTGACCTCGGTCACGGTGAGTCCCTGTACCCCGATCTCGGCGAGCGCCGAACGCACCTCATCGAGCTTGAATGGCTTGATGATCGCCACGACCATTTTCATCTCGGACACTCCTCGGATATTCGCGGTAGGGGACGGCAGTGTAACAATGAAAAAATATCTTCCAATTACGGCATTGCACCATTGGCGATCGCCGAGGGCCTAGGGTATAAGGACCAGGATCTCGCGCCGTGTCATGGAATGGAAAAAAAACGGCGAACTCGCGAATGCCGAAGTTCGCCGCCCGGAGATACGCGCCGACGGGGGGTGTGATTTCGATGCCGGCGCGAGATCCTCCTCAATCGGCTCTGGGGTCGGAGCCCCTTAGATCGCGTCGGTGCCGCGTTCCCCGGTGCGGATCCGCACCACGTCCCGCAGTCCGAATACCCAGAGCTCGCCATCCCCGGCGCGACCGGTCCGCGCCAGGTTGCAGATCGCCTCGATGACCGGTTCGCCGATGGCGTCGTCGACCGCGATGTCGATTCTCGCGAGCGGCTGGCCTCGGGCGGTGCGCGCGCCCGCGCGAGCCGACGAATCGGCGGACTCCAGGTCGCCACCGTCCCCATGCACCTCGGTCACCGTGATGCCCTGGACGCCGAGATCCACGATCGCGCGGCGTAGCGGTTCGAGCTTGAAAGGCCGTACGGTGGCGCTGATCAATATCATCCATTCCTGTCCGATCGGGTCAGTTAATGGGAGCGCTTGCGAGCCGGTTTGCGAGTACCATCTTCCCGGTCGATGCAGCTTCCGTGCCATGCCCGGGATCCTTGACGATCAAGGGCTTGCGCGGTCCGCGGCCGTGGGACGCGCACCGAAGCGGGGCGCGCGGCGCGGGCGGTGCATTCACGGTGAGCGGCGCAACGGATGTTCACGGAGGTTCCGATGAGTTTGACCGATTCGATCGCGCTCGATGAAATCGCGCGCCGGCTCGCGGAGGTGGTGCCGCAGCCCTTGCGGGCGCTCGCGCGCGATCTCGAGACGAATTTCAAGACGGTACTGCAGGCGCAGTTCGCGAAACTCGACCTCGTCACGCGCCAGGACTTCGACGTGCAGTCGGCGGCGCTCGCTCGCGCTCGCGAGCAACTGGCCGCGATCGAGACCCGGCTCGCCGAACTGGAAGCGAAGACCCGGTCCCCCTAGGCGCGCTCCACGCCGGACGGGGCGTCGGACCGGCGCTTGCGCGAGGATCGACGATGCGCCGCGCCGAACTCAGCGCGACCCTGAGCCGGGCCCCGCTCGGGCTCGCCGCGCCGCTGGTGCGCGTCGAGGTGCACCTGGGCGCCGGTCTTCCGCAATTCGCGATCGTGGGCTTGCCCGAGGCGGTGGTGCGTGAGAGCCGCGAACGCGTTCGCGCGGCCCTCGTGAGTGCGGGGTTCGAGTTCCCGGCGGCGAGAATCACCGTCAATCTCGCCCCGGCGGATCTGCCGAAGGCGGGCGGGCGATTCGATTTGCCGATCGCGGTCGGCGTCCTGATCGCGACGGGCCAGTTGCCGCGCGGGTGCGCGGCCCAGCGGGAATTCTACGGCGAGCTGTCGCTCGGCGGTGAGCTGCGGGAAACGACCCAGTTGCTGCCGGCGCTGATCGCCGGCAGCGCCGCAGGCGCCGAAATGATCGTGCCCGCCGCGAACTCGCTGGAGGCGAGCCTGGTGCCCGGCGCGAGGATTCGCATGGCGCGCGACCTGCCCCAGTTGCGCGCGGCGCTCCTCGACCACGCGCCGCTACCGCCGCCACCGCCGCCCTGCCGCGTCGAGACGCCGCCGTTCGCGGATCTCGCCGATGTCCGGGGCCAGGCGCGGGCGAAGCGCGCGCTCGAGATCGCCGCCGGCGGCGAGCATGGCCTGTTGCTGATCGGTCCGCCCGGAACGGGCAAGACGATGCTCGCCCAACGGCTCGGCGGCATCCTCCCGCCCCTCGACGCGCAGGAGCGGCTCGAGGTGGCGAGCCTCGAGTCCGCCGCGGGCGCGCGACCCGGCGGCATCCCGGTGCGCCCCTTTCGCGCGCCCCACCACAGCGCGTCCGTCGCGGCGCTGATCGGCGGCGGCTCGCGGCCGGGGGAGATCTGCCGCGCGCACCGCGGCGTGCTGTTCCTCGACGAGCTGCCGGAATTCCCGCGCAATGCGCTCGAAGCCCTGCGCGAGCCGCTCGAGAGCGGGACCGTCGTGATCTCTCGCGCGAAGCGCTGCTACGAATGGCCGGCGGCGTTCCAGCTCGTGGCGGCGATGAATCCATGCCCCTGTGGGTACCATGGCGATCCGCGCGGTCGCTGCCACTGTACCGCCCAGCAGATCCGCCGCTACCGCGCGCGGGTCTCCGGCCCGCTGCTCGACCGGTTCGACATCCACGTGGAGCTCGCGGTGCCCTCGGCGGCCGAGCTCGACGACGACGCGCGCGGCGCGGCGGTCGCCGATCGCAGCGTCGAGGTTGCCGCGCGAGTCGCCGGCGCACGGCGCGTGCAGATCGAGCGCCAAGGCAAACCCAATGCGCGGCTCAACCCGGCGGAGCTCGCGGAGCACTGCGGTCTCGATCGCGTCGGTGCCGCACTCGCCGCGCGCGCGTACGAGCGCCTCGGTCTGTCGGTGCGGGCGCACCAGCGGGTGTTGAAGCTCGCGCGAACCTGCGCCGATCTCGCCGGTTCGCCGCGGGTCGAGGCGACGCACCTCGCCGAGGCGATTTCGCTCCGGGCGCTGGACCGACCGGCCGCGTGAGCGGCCGGCTCGGATCGATCACTTCTTCGCGAGCGATACCATGTAATTGACGGCTGCTTGAATCGTCGCGTCCGGCCAGTTCGTGCCACCGCGCGGCGGCATCGCCTTGTAGCCGTGCTCGGCGTGCTGGTAGAGCACCGGCAGCCCTTGCGCGATGCGCGGCGCCCACGCGGCCTTGTCGCCGGCCTTCGGTGCGCCGTTGAGCCCGAGCCCGTGGCACGACGAGCAGACCTGCTGGAACGCGGCCTCGCCCGTCTTCGGCACGGCCGCCGCCGGTGCGGACGGCGCGGCCGTCGCGGCCGTGAGCGCGGGATTGACCTGCCCCGCGACGGCTTCCTGGCCGAACGGAGCGATGTTGTTCTGCACCGCGCTGAGATAGGTCGCCTGCGTCATCTGGTCCTTCAGTTGCACTTGCCCGAGCGACCGGGCGAGCGCGAACAAACCGATCGCGACGATGATCAGAATCCCAAGCACGACGCTGAACGAGTTCAGAAAATGAGTATCTGAGGCTTCGGCGTTGGA
Source organism: Pseudomonadota bacterium (assembly GCA_021785405.1). GTDB lineage: Bacteria > Pseudomonadota > Gammaproteobacteria > Steroidobacterales > Steroidobacteraceae > Bog-1198. The sequence continues at coordinate 52,359 of JAJYFF010000006.1, forward strand.
CACGGTAACTCGCTGAAATTGACAAAAAAAGTGATTCTCGTTCGAGTATAGCGAGAGCCGGCCGGCGACGGAATAGCCGGCAGCGCGCGACCGCCCGCGGCGTGCCCCGCCGGTGCGAGGGACTGCGGGGCACGGGTTAGAATTCCGCCATCCTGCCGGGGCCGCGCTGCTGCCCCTGAACGCGGACGGGAGAGCTGCGATGTTCTATGCCGTCGCCGCCGAATCGGTGCTGATCGTGCATCTGGCGTTCATCGTGTTCGTGATGCTCGGCGGCGCACTCGCGATCCGGCACCGAGGCTGGGCGGCCGTGCATTTGCCCGCGGCCGCGTGGGGTGCGTACGTCGAGCTCAGTGGCCGGATCTGCCCGCTGACGGCCTGGGAGAACGCGCTGCGGGTTCGCGCGGGGCAAGCCGGGTATCGGGGGAGTTTCATCGAGCACTACTTGCTCGCGGTCATCTATCCGGCGGGGCTCACGCGCGCGATGCAGTTCGGGCTCGCGGCCCTGGTGATCGCCGTGAACGCGGCGGTGTACCGGCGCGTGCTCCGGCGCCGGCGAGCCCGATGAGCGTCTCGCGCCGGGCGGGCGCCCCGCCCGGGGCCGACATCGCGCGGGGTTTCGCACCGATCGGGGATCGGCGCGCGCGCTGGCTGATCGTCGGCAGCCTGCCCGGTCGAGAGTCGCTCGCGCGCCGGCAGTATTACGCGCAGCCCCGGAACGCGTTCTGGCCGATCATGGGCGCGCTGTTCGGCGCCGGCCCGGAATTGCCGTATCCCGAGCGCCTCGCGCGTCTCGTGCAACAGCGCGTCTCGGTTTGGGACGTCTGCGCCGCCGCGCAGCGATCCGGGAGTCTCGACACCGCGATCGTGCGCGCGAGCGTCGTGATCAACGACTTTCGCGGGTTCTTCGCGCGATGCCCGGGGATCGAAGCGGTGTTGTTCAACGGCGCGCTGGCCGCCGATCTCTATGCGCGGCTCGTGTTGCCGGCGCTCGACGGGCCGGCGCAGGCGCTGCCGCGCATCCGGCTACCGTCGACGAGTCCGGCGAATGCGTCGATTGCCTACGACCGCAAGCTGGCCTCGTGGCGCCGCGCGCTCGCCTGACCGGGACCGACGCCCAGTGGACGCGCCAAGGCTTCCGCGAGTACTATCGCGACCCTCCGCGCAGGGCGCCCGTAGCTCAGCTGGATAGAGTGTCGGCCTCCGAAGCCGAAGGTCGTGGGTTCGAATCCCGCCGGGCGCGCCATTCACGCAAAAATCCGTTCAGTGGCATCGCGCGTGGATCCCGCCGGGCTCAGTCGAACTCGCCCCGCCCCGCCGGGAAGGTCTTCTCCCAGTTGCGACCGTCGATCGGGATCACCGTCATCGAGTCGACCGTGCCTTCGTCGAGACAGCGCGCATTCACGCTGTAGCCGTCCGGATGCGAGCGCGGGACGTAGAACGACTTGATCCCGCAATGCCGACAGAACAGATGATCGGCCGTACCCGTATTGAACCGGTAGCTCTGGAGCCACTCGCGGCCGCTGATCAACTCGAAGCGCTCGGCCGGCACGATCAGGTGCAGGAACCCCGCCTTCGTGCAGATCGAGCAGTTGCACTCCTCGACCTCGATACGCGCGGGCGCGAGCACCTCGAAGCGCACGCGGCCGCAGTGGCAGCCGCCCCGGTGGGTGATCATGCTCGAGTGCCTGCATCGGTCAGGCGGCGCTCGATGCGCCGGTCCGGCACGAACCACAGGCAAGCGACCAGCACGTACAGGGCGAGCGCCGCCCGCGGGTGGACGAACGAGAGCGCGATGCCGATCGCGTAGATCACGATCGATATCAAGCCCTTGACGTCACGGCCCAAGGCCACGGCGAGCGCCGAGTCGCGTCCGGCCGTCGCGACGAGGCAGCGCGCGAGGTTGTAGTACGCGATCGCCGCCATCAGCAGCACGCCACCGTAGAGCGCGATCGGAGCGGATGCGACGTGGTTCTCGTCCATCCACGCGGTGACGAACGGAATCAGTGACAGCCAGAACAGCAGATGCAGGTTCGCCCATAGCGCGGCGCCGCTGACGCTCTGTGCCGCGTGCAGCATGTGATGGTGATTGTTCCAGTAGATCCCGACGTAGACGAAGCTGAGCACGTAACTCAGGAAGGTCGGTACCAGTGCCCGCAGCGCGTCGAATCCGGTGCCCTGCGGCGCCTTCAGTTCGAGCACCATGATCGTGATGATGATCGCGATCACGCCGTCGCTGAAGGCTTCCAGTCGTCCTTTGGCCATCGCGCGCCCTCCCGGGATGTGGGACGACCGTGCGACGTGCGGCGCGGGGAACCCCCGCGCCGTCGCCGGATCAGTGCTTGTGCTCGAGCGCCGCGAGGTCGCTGACCAGACTCATCAGGCGTTGCTCGCCGCCCGCGGTCCCGACGTCGGCGACGTACTTGCCATTGACGACGAACGTCGGCACGCCGGTGATGTGGTAGCGCTCCATTTCCTCGTCGGCGTGCCGTAGATCGGTTTCGACCGTGAAGGAATGGTAGGCGTTCTGGAACGCCTGCGCGGAGACGCCGTGCTTGGTCACGAAGGCGAGCTGCATTTGCTCCGACTGCGCGTCGGTGCTCCCGGTCAACGGATCGTTGTTCACGTGGATCTCGTTGAAGATCGCCGTGTGCAGCTGATCGATCTTACCGAGGCTCTGCAGCGTGTAGTACAGGCGAGCGAGTGCGCGCTGACTCGGTCCCCACATCACCGGGATGCGGTAGAACGCGATGTACGGGGCCTTCGTCTTGAGCCAGGCCTCGACGATGGGATCGAGCGCGTAGCAGTGCGGGCACGCGTACCAGAAGAACTCGATCACCTCGATCTTGCCGGGGGGCGCGAACGTCGGCTGCGTCGGCACGAGGCGCGTGTAGTTCACGCCTTCCTGCCACATCGACGGTCCGGAGAGCGACTCGGCCTGCGCGGTGCCGGAGACGGCCGCGACCGCCTCGTACAGCGGATTGTGCTCGCCGGTGTTGCCCTTCGCCTTTTCGACGGTTTCCGAGCGTTCGTTCAACTGCCCCACCGTGGAGGCCGCGATCGACATCGACGGAGTCTGAGTGCTCGCGGTAGTGCCGGTCGTGTTGGCCGCGCCACCGGAGGGATGCTTCGCGCACGCGGCGACGAGCAGGCCGAGTCCGAGCAGGCACGCGAGACGAGTCGAGCGCATCATCATCGTAACCCCTTCACGTAGTCGGCCACGTCACGCATCTGGTCGGGCGTCATGCGCTTCGAGATCGTGCGCATGATCGCGTTCGGGTCGGTCGCCCGCGCGCCGCTCGCGTAGTTCTGCAGCTGCGTGATCACGTAGGTCGCATGCTGCCCGCGCAGTGCCGGAATCTTGCCCGGCTCGTTGCCAGCGCCGGTCGGGCCATGGCAACCCATGCACGCGGGAATTTGCTGGGCGGTGTCGCCTCCCCGGTACAGCGCTTCGCCGGCCTTCCAATATCGCGGATCGGCTTGCAGACCGGTGTTGGGCAGGCTGTCGAAGTAGGCGCCCAGATCCTCCATGTCCTGTGGCGTCAGCGCGGCGACGTTCGCCGACATGATCGGATTCTGCCGCTTGCCGCTCTTGAAGCTCTGGAGCTGATAGGTGATGTACCCCGCGCCGAGACCGGCCAAGCTCGGCCATTGCGGATTCACGCTGTTGCCGTTCGCGCCGTGGCAGGCACGGCACACGACGGCTTTGGTGGCGCCCACCTGGGCGTTGCCTGCAGAGAGGGCCGTGCCGCCGGCGACCGCGCCGGCGAGCGCCATTCCGATGATCAACAACCGCTTCATGATGCGCTCTTCCCCATGCTGGACCAGACCGATTGAGGCCGTAAATTGTACACTACGGTCAATAATTTACGTCCATACACCCACCATGTCGACCTACGCCAACGTGAATTTCCTGACAAGTGCGGCGACTGCCGGCCAGTTCGTCGCCGACACCGGCCGCGAGGTCGCGTTCGCAGGACGCTCCAACGCCGGCAAATCGACTGCGATCAATGCCGTGACGGGTCGGTCGCGGCTCGCGCGCGTGAGTCGGACGCCGGGCCGAACGCAGCTGATCAATTTCTTCGAGGTGGGGCCGGGCCGCCGGCTCGTCGACCTGCCAGGCTACGGCTTCGCGAAAGTACCCCACGCGGTGCGCGATCGCTGGCATGCGTTGATGCGGGTTTACTTCGAGCGTCGCGAGTCCCTGGTCGGTCTGGTGCTGATCGTCGATGCGCGTCGCGGTCTGGGCGATCTCGATCGGGCGATGCTCGATTGGGCGCTCGGGCGCGACCGCCGCGCGCACGTGCTGCTCAGCAAAGCCGACAAGCTCGGCCGCCAGGAATCGGTGCGGGTGTTGCGTGCGACCGAGGCCGAGTGCGCCGGGACCGGCATCGGCGTGCAGCTGTTCTCGGCGCACGAGCGGCAGGGCATCGACGCGGCGCAGGACGTGCTCGCGCAATGGCTCGAGGGCGATCGCGAACCGACGTAGAAAAAAAAGCCCCGATGGTCGCGGTTAAGCAGCCACCGGGGCAGACCAACCCGGCATGGGGATGACAAACCGGGTCAACCCGCTCAGGGAGAGGAGCGGGGAGCGATTGGGTCGCTCGCAGGATTAGAGGGGGCTGTCGCCGGAAAGTTCCGAACGATTCGACGACGCGCGATCCATTGCCATAAGCCTATGAAAGAGCGCTGATTTTAGCCACGCACCGCGTCGCAACGGGAGCGATGGCCGGCCGCGCACCGGCCGGGCGGGGTCCGGGTCTCAGTGTGCCTCGTCCCAGTTGCAACCCCGACCGACGTCGACCTTGAGCGGGACTCGCAGCGACCCGCCGGCGTTCGCCATCCGGCTGCGCAGTTCCCGCGTGACCGTGTCGGCCGCCTCCGTGGCGACCTCGAGCACCAGTTCGTCGTGGACCTGCATGATCAAGCGTGCGTGAATGCGTTCCCGGCGGATCCAGGCGTCGACGTCGATCATCGCGCGCTTGATCACGTCGGCCGCGGTCCCTTGCATCGGCGCATTGATCGCGCTGCGTTCCGCGTATTGCCGCTGGGCCGAATTGCTCGAGCGAATCTCGGGAAGGTAGAGACGGCGACCGAACACGGTCTCCACGTATCCCCGCTCGCGGGCGAGCGCGCGCGTCTCGTCCATGTAGCGCTTCACCCCGGGGTAACGTTCGAAGTATCGATCGACGTAGGCTTGCGCCTCCCCGCGCCCGATCCCGAGCTGGCGTGCGAGGCCGAACGCCGACATGCCGTAGATCAGCCCGAAATTGATCGCCTTGGCCGATCGGCGCTGCTCGGCGCTGACCGCATCCTCGGGCAGACCGAGGACTTCGGCCGCGGTGGCGCGATGCACGTCCCGGTCCTCCGCGAACGCGAGCAGCAGGGCCGCGTCGCCCGACAGATGCGCCATGATTCTCAATTCGATCTGCGAATAGTCCGCCGCGATCAGCACGCAGCCATCCGGTGCGATGAATGCGCGGCGGATGCGGCGGCCCTCGGGCGTGCGGATCGGGATGTTCTGCAAGTTCGGGTCGGACGAGGACAGACGCCCGGTCGCGGCGACCGCTTGGTGATAGGACGTGTGAATCCGGCCGGTCGACGGCTCGATCTGCTCCGGCAGCTTGTCGGTGTAGGTCGACTTGAGCTTCGCGAGACCCCGGTACTCGAGGATCAGTCGCGGCAGTTCGTGCTCCAGCGCGAGCTCCTCGAGCACGTCCTCGGCCGTCGACGGCTGACCGGTCGGCGTCTTGCGCATCGGCGGGATCGCGAGCCGGCCGAACAGGATCTCCTGGAGCTGCTTCGGCGATTCGAGGTTGAACGGCGCGCCGGCCGCGAGGTGCGCGGCCTGCTGCACCTCGTGCATGCGCTCGGCGAGCTCGCCGCTCTGGGTCCGCAAGCGGTCGCGGTCGATCAACACGCCGGTGCGCTCCATTCGATAGAGCACCTCGACGAGCGGTTGCTCGATCGTCTCGTAGAGCGTTCGCAGCGCGGGCGTTGCCTCGATGCGCGGCCACAGCTCGTGGTGCAAGCGCAGCGTCACGTCGGCGTCTTCGGCCGCGTACTCGGCCGCGCGCGCAACGTCGACTTGATTGAACTTGAGCTGCTTCGCGCCCTTGCCGGCGACGTCCTCGAAGTGGATCGTGCGGATCCCGAGGTACTTCGCCGCGACCGAGTCCATGTCGTGGCGGCTCGCGGTACTGTTGAGCACGTACGACTCGAGCATGGTGTCGAACCGCTGGCCCGCGAGCGCGATGCCGTGGTTTGCGAGCACGTGGGTGTCGTATTTCAGATGGTGTCCGAGCTTCGGGCGCGCGGGGTCCTCGAGCCACGGTCGCAGCGCCGCGAGGACCGCGTCGCGGTCGAGCTGGGCGGGCGCTCCCGCATAATCGTGCGCGAGCGGGACGTATGCGGCCTCGCCCGGGGTCACCGCGAAGGACAGGCCGACGATCCGCGCGCGCAGGTAGTTCAGGTCGTCGGTCTCGGTGTCGAAGGACGTCAGCGGCGCCGCCGCGAGCTTCGCGAGCCACGCGTCCAGCGCGGCCTGATCGGTCACCGTCTCGTAGCGCTGCGAGTCGCTCGCCGCGAGTGCGGGCGTCGCCGCCGCGGGCGCGTCCGGCGAGTCCGGCGCGGCACCCGCGTCGTCGAGCGACTTCAGCAACAACCGGAATTCCAGGCGGGTGTACAGCGCGCGCAGCGCTGCGAGGTCCGGCGGCGCCGCGCGCAGCTGCTGCGGGCCCGCGTCGATCGGCACGTCGGTTGCGATCGTCGCGAGACGGCGCGACAACTCGAGTTTCTCGAGCTCCGCGCGCAGGTTCTCGCCCACCTTGCCGGGGATCTGGGCGGCCTGTTCGACGATCGCATCGAGCGAACCGTATTGCGCCAACCATCGCGCGGCCGTCTTCGGGCCGACGCCGGAGACGCCGGGAATGTTGTCGGACGCATCGCCGACCAGCGCGAGGTAGTCGACCATCTGTTCCGGGAGGACGTCGAACTTGGCCTTGACCCCGGCGGAATCGAGGCGCGTGCCGCTCATCGTGTTCACGAGTTCGATACCGGGGCCGACGAGTTGCGCCATGTCCTTGTCGCCGGTGGAAATCGACACCACCAGGCCGTCCGCGACCGCGCGCTTCGCGAGCGTACCGATCACGTCGTCGGCCTCGACCCCGGGCACCCGCAGCAGCGGCAGGCCCATCGCCGTGACGACGTCGAGGAGCGGCTGCACTTGTGCGCGCAGCGCATCGGGCATCGGCGGCCGGTGCGCCTTGTATTGCTCGAACAACTCGTCGCGGAAGGTGCGCCCGGGCGCGTCGAAGACCACCGCGATCCGGTCCGGCTGCTCGTCCTTGATCAGCTTGTTGAGCATGTTCACGACGCCGAGCACCGCGCCGGTCGGCTCGCCGCGGGAGTTCGTGAGCGGCGGCAGCGCATGGAACGCGCGATAGAGATACGAGGATCCGTCGACGAGGACGAGCTTCGGCGCGTTCACGGTGGGACCTGCGTCGCGCGGCGGCTTCAAGGTCCGCGCGCAGCGCTCGCCGCGGACGCCGTCGACGCCGCGGACGCCGGCCGGGGGGCCACGACCGCGGGGCGCGCGCCGCGGCTGGGGAGCACGAGCGGCCCGCGCTGGCCGCAAGCGGTCAAGCAGGCGGCGACCAGCGCCACGCAGAGGAGCTTCATCGCTTCAGTATAGCCCGCGTCGCGGTGGGGACGGGTGCGCAGGTCGCGCGCCCGAGCGGCTAGCGGTCTTCGCGCAGTTCGGCCGCGATCCGACGGTACGCTTCGCGAAACGGGATCCCCTCGGCGACGACCAGCGCGTTGGCCCGGGCCGCGGCGTCGATCGTCGGGTCCAGTCGGATCCGCTCGGGGTGAAATCGAACGCCGGCGAGCGCGCTCGGCAGGATCGCGAGCGTCTGCGCGCAGGAGTCGATCGCGCGGAACAGCGGCGGCTTGATCAGCTGCAGGTCGCGGTGATACCCGGAACTCAGCTTCTCGGTGATCCGCAGCACCTCGTCGAGCGCCGCGTGCGCGACCGCACCGCGTCCCCGGATGAGCTCGAACACGTCGGGATTGCGCTTCTGCGGCATGATCGAGGAGCCGGTCGTGAATTCCTCCGGCAGGCTCACGAATCCGAACTCCTGCGTATAGAAGAGCAGCAGGTCCGCCGCGAGCCGACCGAGGTCCTGCGTCAACAAGGTGATCTCGAAGAGCAAGTGCGCCTCGGCCTTGCCCCGCGAGAGCTGCACCGCGGTCACCGGCGTGTGGACTTCGGCGAATCCGAGTCGACGGCGCGTCGCCTCCCGATCGATCGGCAGGTTCGGCGTGCCGTAGCCCGCCGCCGAGCCCAGCGGGTTCTTGCCCGCCCGGCGTGCGGTCTCGCGCAGTCCTTGCGCATCGTCGCGGATCTCGGCCGCGAAGCCTTCCGCCCACAGGCCGACCGTGCTCGGCATCGCCTGCTGCATGTGGGTGTAACCGGGCAGCCGCACCGAGCCCTGCCGTGCGGCGAGCTGCGACAACGCGTCCGCGACCGCGAGGGCGCCGTCGCGCAATCCGTCCGCCGCCTCGCGCAGGTAGAGCCGCAAGGCCGCGAGCACCTGGTCGTTGCGCGACCGGCCCGCGTGAATCCGCCCGCCGGCCGCGCCGATCCGTGCGGTCAGACGGCCCTCGATCGCGGTCTGGCAATCCTCTTCCTCGAGCGCGACGCGCCATTCGCCGCGGGCGTGCTCGGCGCCGATCTCGAGCAGCGCCTCGCGGATCGTCGCCAGGTCCGGCGCACCGAGCAGCCCTTGCGCGGCGAGCATCTCGGCGTGCGCGATCGACGCCTCGACGTCGTAGCGCACCAGGCGATCGTCGAGCGCGTGATCGTCGCCCGCGGTGTACGCGAGCACCTGCGCGTCGAGCGGCTTTCCCTTGTCCCAGAGCCGGCTCATGGGTGGCGGGTCGCGCTCTGCTGCTCAGCGGGGGTCAGCGCGTTCAGGTCGGCCACGACGAGCGTGCCGGTCCCTTCGTTCGTGAACACTTCCGCGAGCAGGCTGTCGGGCGACTTGTACGAGATCACGTGCACCCGGCGCACGCCGCCGCGGATCGCGTTCTCGATGGCGCTCACCTTCGGCAGCATCCCGTCGGCGAGGCTGCCCTGGTCGTTAAGGCGCTGCAAGCCCTTGAGGTCCGTGTACGACACCAGCGACCGCGGATCGTCCCGGCGCTCGAGGATCCCGGGCGCGCCGGTGCACAGCACGAGCTTCTCGGCGGCCAGACTCGCGCCGATCGCCGCGGCGACGGTATCGGCATTGACGTTGAGGAGCGTGCCGTGACCGTCCGCGGACAGCGGACTCACGACCGGCATCAGGCCGTCGTCGAGGATCTTCACCAGCGCGGCGGTGTCGACCACGTCGATGTCGCCGACGAAGCCGTAGTCGACCATGCCGCCGCCGGCGTCCGGCGAGCGTACCGGCGGGCGCTTGTGCGCGCAGATCAGCCCCGCGTCGACGCCGCTCACGCCGATCGCCTCGATCGCGAGCTCGCGACAGACCGCGAGTATCCGGGTGTTGATCAGTCCGTTCAGCACCATCGCGGTCGCGTCGATCGATTTCTCGTCGGTCACGCGCCGGCCGCCGACCATGCGCGTCTCGATCCCGAGCGCCGCCTGGATGCTGTCGAGTTGTGGTCCACCGCCGTGCACGAGCACGGTGCGGATGCCCACTTGATGGAGGATCGCCACCTGCTCGATCAGCGCGCGGGTCGACTCCCGGTCGCCGAAGACGGCGCCGCCCGCCTTGATGACGAATACCTTGCCTTTGTACATGCGGATGTACGGCGCCGCGCTCTTCAACGCGCGGACGGCGATGGACGGATCCGGTCGACTGCTGATCATGATGGCTCGGGACTCCAAGGAAATGCGGCGATCGCTCAGGCGAGCAGGCGGTGCAGGACGGCCATCTGCACCACCAGACGGTTGAAAGCTTCGCGCTTGACGACCGCGCGCGGTCCGTCGAGCACTTCGTCGGCGACGGCGACGTTGCGACGCACCGGCAAGCAGTGCATCAGCTTCGCGGTCGGGGCCGTCCCTTCGAACCAACGCTCGCGCACGCACCAGTGGCCGAGCTGCGCACGCAAGCGGGTGTCGGCTTCGACGTCGCCGTAATAGGTCGTCGTGCCCCACTCCTTCGCGTAGAGCACGTGGGCGCCGGCGAGCGCGGCGGCTCGATCGTCCGTCTCCGCGACGCTGCCGCCGGACGCCGCGGCGGCGCGGCGCGCCTTGTCCATGATCGCCGGCGGCAGCTCGAAGCCCGGCGGGCGCAGCACCACGACCTCCATCCCGCGCATCGCCGCCATGTGCAGCGTCGCCGCGGGGACCGCGAGCGGCAGCGGACGCGGATGGTAAACCCAGCTGAGCACGAACTTCCCGTGCTGCGGCGCGCCGATCTCGTCGAGCGTCCGCCAATCGGCGAGCGCCTGGCAGGGATGATTGACCGCGGACTCGAGATTCACGAGCGGCTTGTCGCACAGTCCGTCGATCGTGCGGAACAACGACTCGCCGAGGTCGTGTTCGAGGTTGCGACCTTCGGCGAACGCCCGTACGCCGAGCGCGTCGCAGTAGGAGGCGAGCACGGGGATCGCCTCTCGAATGTGCTCGGCCGCACCACCACTCATCACCGCATTCATCCGGGTCTCGAGCTGCCAGGTTCCCTGGCCCGGCGTGATCACGAACGAGCTGCCGCCGAGACGGGACATGCCGGCTTGGAACGATGCGAGCGTCCGCAAGCTCGGGTTGAAGAACAGCAGGCCGAGGTTCTTGCCGGCGAGCGCATGCGGCTGCGGAGAATCCTGCAAGGACTGCGCGAGCGCGAGCAGATCGAGGACCTCCTCGCGGGTGAAGTCCGCGAGATCGAGGAAGCGTTTCATGGGCTGATCTGCGCGAGCGCCTCGCACAGCCGATCGACGTGTCCTTCGGTCAGGATGTACGCGGGCAGCAGCCGCAGCACGTGCGGATCGCCGCTCGTGCCGGTCAGGATCTGCTTGTCGATCAACGCGGCCTGTACCTCCTTCGCCGGCCGGCTGGTCCGCAAGCCGAGCAGCAGGCCGAGGCCCTGGACGCCGGTGACCGGGCCGACCTGGCAATGCGCGCGCAGGTACGCCGATACCGTGCGCACGTTCGCGAGCAGCGACTCCGATTCGATCGCGTCGATCACCGCCTCGGCGACCGCACAGGCCATCGGGCCGCCGCCGAACGTCGTTCCCATGTCGTCGATTTGGACCTGCCGAGCGACTCGCCGGGACATCAGCAGCGCCGCGACCGGAAAGCCGTTGCCGAGCGCCTTGGCCGAGGTCAGCATGTCCGGCACGACGTCGTAGTGATTCGCGGCGAACGGACTCCCGGTACGGCCCATTCCGCATTGCACTTCGTCGAAGATCAGCATCGCGCCGGTCTCGTCGCAGCGCCGGCGCAAGGCCTCGAGCATCGGCTTGCCGAGGTCGTAGGCGCCGCCGACGCCTTGCACCGGCTCGACGATCACCGCCGCGGTGTCCCGGTCGACGATCGCGTCGACCGCGGCCGGGTCCGCGCGGGGCGCGAACGCGACGTCGAACGGACGCCGCGGGAACGCGTACCACTTTTCGATCGCGCCCCAGGTCACGGCGCCGGCGGCCGCGGTGCGGCCGTGCCATCCCTGCTCGAGCGCGACCGCCTTCGTGCGGCCGGTGATCTTGAACGCCATCCGCAGCGCATTCTCGTTCGCTTCCGCGCCGCTATTGACCCAGAACACCGTATCGAGTCCGAGACCGGCGAACTTCACGAGCTTCGCGGCCGCCCGTTCACGTATCGCGATCGGCAGCGCGTTCGTCTGGAACGCGAGCTGCCGTGCCTGGCGTTCGAGCGCGGCGTGCCAGCGCGGATGACCGTAGCCCAAGCCCGCGACCGCATGGCCCCCGTAGAAGTCGAGGAATTTGCGTCCATCGCGCGCATGGATCCACACGCCGTCGCCACGCACGACGTCGATCGGGTACTGCGCGAACACGCGGGCGAGATGGCTCGCGGGGGTATCGTTCGACGTATTCGCGACGGTCGCCATCGGTCAGCCTCAAGTCCAGCCGGGTGCGGGGGCCGTGAGTCCGGCGGCCTCCTCGAACCCGAACAAGCGGTTCATCCATTGCATCGCGCCGCCGGCCGCGCCCTTCGTCAGATTGTCGAGCACCGACATGACCGCGACCGTCGCGCCGTCCGCGGCGACGCCGAGATGCGCGTAGTTGCTGGCGACGATGTCCTTGATGCGCGGCGGGCCGTTCACGACCTGGATGAACGGCTGCCCGGCGTAGTACGCCGCGATCGCCTCGCGCAGGCTCGCCCCGCTGCCCGGCCGGCGCAGCCGCGCCTGGACCGTCACGTGGATCCCGCGCGCGAACGGCCCCGAGTGCGGGACGAAGTGCAGTTCCGCCGCGACGCCGGTCGCGGCCGCGGCGCACTCGAGGATCTCCGGCACGTGCCGGTGGGTGAGCGGGTTGTACGCGTACAGATCGCCATGACGGCGCGGGTGGTGCGTCCCGTCGACCGGCTTGCGCCCGGAGCCGGTGCTGCCGGTGACGCCGCTCGCGAACAGGACCGGATCCACCAGGTCGGCCGCGAGCAGCGGCACGATCGCGAGCAACACCGCGGACGCGAAACAGCCGGGATGCGCGACGTGCGGCGTCGGGGCGACGCCGAGATGTTCGGGCAGCGCGCAGGTGAACTCGGCGAGGCGCGCGGGCGCGCCATGGGCGTGACCGTAGACGGCGCCGTACGCGGCGGCGCTGCGATACCGGAAGTCCGCCGAGATGTCGACGCAGTGGATCCGCGTACCCGTCGCCTCCGCCGCCGTCAGCAATCGGTCGATCGCCGCCGCCGCGGCGCCGTGCGGAGCCGCCGAGAACAGGGCGGCCGCGTCCGCGGCGCGGATCGCCGCGTCGATCTCGTCGAGGCTCGAAAAACGCCGATCGCCGAACACGCCGAGGAGGTGGGGGAACGCCTCGCCGATCGGCGCGCCCGCGTGGCTCTCCGACAGGATGCCGCCGAGTTCGAACCGCGGGTGCCCGGCGATCAGCCGCAGCAGTTCGCCGGCGACGTAGCCGGTGCCGCCGAGCACGTATGCCGGGGTTCGTTCGCTCATTCGGCGGCGACCCCCGTTGCGGCGAGCCGTGGGATCCGCAGTCGGGAGAGGATGTAGTCGCCGAGCGCGCCCGGATCACTGATCGCGTTGAACGCGGCGACGCCCATCCGGTCGCGAATGATCTGCACGCCGACCTGGTTGTCGGTCGCGGGGCCGGTCACGACGCAGGGCTCGATCGCGAAATGCTCGCGCAGCAGCTTCACCCCGCCCCAGGCGGCGACCGGATCGTTCGCGGACAACGCGACTGCGGTCAGGGCCTGCTTGATCGCCGCGTCCTGCAGGATCGCTTCGACGCCGTACGCCCCGAGCAGACCGTCGCCGAGCTCGAACACGATCGCGTCCGGGGCGCCCGCGGCCATTTCGGTCAGCATCGTACGGGTCAGCGCCGGACCGTTCTTCTCGGTCGTGGTGACGACGCCGAGATCGGTGAAGATCATCGTGCGCCGGGCGCCCGCGTCCTCGAATGCCAGGATGTCCCGGCGCAACGAGACGCCGGTCGCCTTGAACGCGTCCACGACGAGGCCCCGATGCCGCATCCGCGCGATGATCGCCGCCGCGGCCGCGGTCTTGCCGGCTTCCATGCACGTGCCCGCGAGCGCGACGACCGGAATGCCGCGCGCGTCGAGCGGCGCGGCGGGATCGAGGCGCTGGTAGCCCGCTTTCGCCGGTATTCCGATCCGCTCGCCGAGGTACGGGAACGTCAGCACGGCGCCGAGCACCCGGCAGTCGAACGGCTTGCCCTTGTCCGGCGTCGCCGAGTCGCAGATGCCGAGCACGCCGCCGATGTTGAGCATCTGGATCACGTCCCCCGGCTCGAGGCTCGGCGGGATGTGGCCGGAATAGCCGAACAACGCCCGGCGGTGGCCGAGGGCGCCGACGAGGACGTCGCCGCGCGATACCTTCGCCATCCGTCCGCTCGTCAGCTCGAGCGTGTTGTAGGTCGACTTGTCGTTCAGGACCTCGACGACGACGAGGTTGCCTTCCTCGCAGACGATCTCCGGGGTGATCCGGACCTCGTGCGACAGGCCGCACGCCTGGGTGACCGACGCAAGCTTGTCGACGAGCACGGTGCGCATGCCGCTCATGGCCCGGTACCCCCCGCTCGCTTGTAGAAGATCCCGGGCAGCGCGAGGATCTTCGAATACCCGAGTGCGTCGGCCGGCGTCCACTCGCCCGCCGCTTCGCCGTACACGCCCTTCGAGGCGGCCATCAGCGAGAAATCGGACGCGACGCCCTCGACGAACGCCGAGCCGGGGCGCAATAGCACGGTGACCTCGCCGGTCACGCGCGCCTGCGAGGAGGCGAGCAGCGCCTCGATGTCGCGGCATGCGGGATCGAGGTGCTGGCCCTCGTGGACCAGGTCGCCATAGGGTTGCGCGAGCAGCTCCTTGATCCGCGCCTGCTTCGCGGTCAGCACCAGTTTCTCGAGCTCGCGATGGGCGGTCAGCAGCACCTCCGCGGCCGGCGCCTCGAACGCGACCCGGCCCTTCGTCCCGATCACGGTGTCGCCGAGGTGGATCCCTCGGCCGATTCCGTACGGCCCGGCGAGCATCTCGAGGCGCTCGATCACCGCGACCGGCGTCAGCCGCTCGCCGTCCAGCGAGATCGGCACGCCGCGCTCGAAGCCGACGACGTGGCGCGTGCTCGCGCGCGGGGTCGTGAACGCATCCTTCGACAAGACCCACGCCGACTCCGGAATCGAGCCCGCCGAGGTCAAGGTCTCCTTGCCGCCGATCGTCACGCCCCAGAGCCCTCGATTGACCGAGTACGCGGCGCCGAACGGCGGAATCGGCAACCGGCGTTCCTCGAGGTAGGCGAGCTGCTCGGGCCGCTTGAACGCGCGGTCACGAACCGGCGCGATGATCTCCAGGTCGGGCGCCAGCGTGCGCAGCGCGACCTCGAAGCGGACCTGATCGTTGCCGGCGGCCGTGCAGCCGTGCGCGACCATCCGCGTGTTCATCGCGACCGCGAGCTGCGCGATGGTCTGCGCCTGCAGCACGCGCTCGGCGCCGACGCACAGCGGATAGAGCTGTCCGCGCCGAACGTTGCCCATGATCAGGTACTTCAGCACGTGATCGAAGTAATCGGCGCGCGCGTCGATCAGCCGATGGTCGATCGCGCCGAGCGCCTGGGCCCGATCCGCGAGCCGGCGCGCCGCATCGGCGTCGATCCCGCCGGTGTCGACGGTGACCGTGATCACCGGCCGACCGTAGGTCTCGGTGAGCCAGGGCACCAGGAACGAGGTGTCGAGGCCGCCGGAAAACGCGAGAAGAATGGGCTCCGTGCCCGCCGAGGCTGTCGTTGTCATGGGTTTCTCTACCGACCGAAGATCGCGAGCAGGCGTTCGCCGAGGCGCCGCTGCTCGCGCGCGCCGCGGGTGGCGATGAATATCGTGTCGTCGCCGGAGAGGGTGCCGACGACTTCCGGCCACGCGGCTGCGTCGATCGCGACCGCGACGCTCTGCGCCGTGCCGATCTTGGTCTTCAGCACCGTGAGGTTCGCGCCCGCGGTGACCCGCGAGGTCACGAACGGGCGCAGCGCCGAGAAGTCGCCGATCGAGCGGGCCGCTTCGTCGGTGAGCACGTAACGACGCCCGAGCTTCGCGACGCCCAGTTCGCGCAAGTCCCGGCTCACGCTCGACTGGGTCGCGCGGTGCCCGCGCTTGCGCAGCACCTCGACGAGTTCGGCCTGACGCTCGATCGTGCGCTCCCGCAGGATCTTCGCGAGCAAACTGCGCCGCGCCGACGCGTCGGTCGGATCGGTCATCGGGCGGAGCATGGCGTGGGCGGGTGCATAAATTCGCAGGTATGCTGCATAAAAATGCATTCGCTGTCAAACGCGGGCGTTCCGCGGCGCGTCGCGCGGCGACGGCCGCTCGGCACGGAGCCGTTCGGCCGTGCGCGGCCTCAAGGGTGCAGCGGCAGGGCGATGACCGAGACCAGGATCATCCGCAGCAGCAGCAATGCGAGCAGCACCAGTACCTGGCCGAGGACCCAGACGCCGAATGCCCGGCCGATCGGCAGGCCCTCCGCCTCGCTCAGTCCCATCACCTGGAGCAACAGGCTCCAGCCGACCAGCATCGCGTGCGCGACGATCTGCAGGCGCAGCACCAGCAGCACGAAGGGCGCGAGGTGCGCGGGAGCGTTCGCGAGGAACAGCGCACGCCCCGCGAGCGCGGCGGTGAGCAGCCACAGCAGCAGCGAGGCGAGCATCGGTACGCCGCTGTACGCGAGGACGTGCACGAGCTGGGCACGGGAGGCGACCCCTTGGGCGCGCCGCCCGAGCCGCAGGTAGACCGCGGCCATCAGGTACATGCCGAGCAGGCCGGCGACCGGACCGATGACCAGCGCGCGTTCGAGGATCGTCGCGACGCCCGTGTGCGCCCCGACGGATTGCACGCGGCTCAGCACGAGCCAGTTGAGCACGCCCTGCGCGGCGCCGAGCACGTAGTCGGCGCGTCCGATCGGCACCGACGCCAGCTGGCGGGCGACGCGGCGGGGCCGCAGCCACACGTCGTGCAAAGGGCGAACGATTTCGGGGGGGCTGTCTTCGGCCATCGGCGCTCGTCGAGTCGGCAGCGCGCAGCGTACGGGATCGCCGCGCGCAACTCCAGCGACGCCGACCACGGCGCGCGCCCGCGTCCGGGAGGGGGCGGGGCTAGGGCGAACGCGGCGGCGTGGGTGCCGCCGGACGCGCGAGCAGCGCGTCGGCCGAAACCAGCACGCCGTCGGCATCGCAATAGACGAATGCGCCCGGCCGAAACTCGACGCCGCCGAAGGCGACCGGCACGCCCTGTTCGCCGGCGCCGTCCTTCGCGCTCTTCTTCGGCGTCGTCCCGAGGCAGAACACGCCGACCGGCATCGCGTCGATCTCGGCGGAGTCGCGTATGGCGCCGTTGATCACGATGCCCGCCCACCCGCTCGCCGCGAGGATCGCGGCGATCTGATCGCCGATCAGCGCCCGCCGCGTCGACCCCCCGCCGTCGACGACCATCACCCGCCCGTCGCCGCGCTCCTGGAGGGTCCGTTTCAGCAGCGCGTTGTCCTCGCAGCAGCGCACGGTCGCGATCGGTCCCCAGAACGATCGCACCCGGCCGAATCGTCGCCAGGGCAGGTCGCAAAGCGCCACCCGTTCATCATGGTCATCGACGAGATCCGCGGTCTTCATCGGCAATCTCCCTCAGGGTTCGGCGGCGCCGCGCGCGCGCGGGTCGCGAACATTATCGACCACCACCGCGCGGCGCGCGGGACCAGATGACAAGCGATGCGCTCCGGGGCTACTCTGCGACGCGTACCGTGGCCCAGCTCGTGTTGAATCGACCCGCGAGGAGACGTTTGACCATGGCTAAGAAGTCGAAGACCAAGAAAAAGGGCAGGACCGTCGCGAAGCGCGCGCCGAAGTCCGTGCGGCGGACCGCCCGCAAGGCCGCGAAGAAGACCGGGAGAAAGGCCGTCAGAAAGGTCGCGAAGAAAGCCGCCCGTCCAGCCGCGAAGAAGAAGGCGGTCCAGCGGAAGGCGGTCAAGCGCAAGACGGCCAAGGCCAAGACCGCGAAGCCCAAGACCGCCAAGCCCGCGGTGAAGCGCCCGCGCGTGGTCGTGCGACCCGAGCCGGCACCGGTCGTGAGTCCAGCGCCCGTGACCGAGGCGATGCCCGCTCCGGGCGGCGCGCCGACCGGAACGCTGCCGCCGGCGTCGCCGGCGGGACTCGTGGGGAACTGACCGGCCCGCGGTGGCAGCCCGCTGCGCGGGCCGCCACCGCGGTGCGGGGCTCAGCGGATCGCGTAGCGGGCATCCCAGGCCGTCTTCGCGATCAGCGCGCCGACGACCACCACGAACGCGAGGCGCACGAAACGGCTGCCGTGACGCAGCGCGGTGTGCGCGCCCACGACACTGCCGACGACGTTGCATCCGCCGATCGCGAGCGCGAGTCCCCACGCGACCCGACGATGGCTGCCGAAATAGAGGAGGGCGCCGGCGTTGGTCGCGACGTTCACCCAGCGGGCGGTCGCGGCCGCGTTCAAGAAGTCGAAGCCGTACCCCCGCACGAACAGCAGCATCAGGAAATTGCCGGTCCCGGGGCCGAAGAAGCCGTCGTAGGCCGCGATCGCGGCGACGCCGGCGAACGCCGCCGCGCGCTGGCCGCGTGACAGCCGGCGCGGCGCATGCTGCGCACCGAGCCCGCGCCGGGCGAGCACGTAGATCAGCACCGCCGCGAGGATCACCGGCACGAGCGCGCGGAACGCCGCCGGCGAGAGCACGCTCGCGAGGCTCGCACCGAGGAGGCTGCAGGGCAGCGCGATCGCGATCGCCGGCAGGACCGTCGCCCAGTCGATGCGCACGGCATGCGCATAGCGCACGGCGGCGGTCGACGTGCCGAGGATCCCGGCGAGCTTGTTGGTGCCGAGCAGGGTCGCCGGGGCCTCGGCCGGATATGCGGTGAGCAGCGCCGGCAACTGGATCAGGCCGCCGCCGCCCGCCATCGAGTCGACGAAGCCGGCGCCCGTCGCCGCGATCGCGACGAACACGAAGCTCGGCAGGCCGCCGGGGGCGAACGGCGTCAGAACCGCGCTCCCGGGGTCGCCCGCAACGCGCGGTCCGCGGCCGCGTCGAACCACTGCTCGATCAGGCTGTACGAGATCGACTGCCGCGGCGGCAGGCGCACGGCGCCGGCGGCGATCTCCTCGCGAGTGAACCAGCGCGCGTCCTCGAGCTCGTGATCGGCGCGGTGGATCTCGCGGGTCGCGGCGCGCGCGGTGAAACCGAGCATCAGCGACGCCGGGAACGGCCACGGCTGAGACGCGAAATATTCGGTACTCTCGATCTCGATGCCGGTCTCTTCGCGCACTTCGCGCGCGACCGCATCCTCCAGGGCTTCGCCGGGTTCGACGAAGCCGGCGATCGTCGAATAGCGATCGGCGGGCCAGCTCGCCTGGCGGCCGAGCAGCGCGCGCTCGCCGTCGTCGACCAGCACGATGATCGCCGGATCGATCCGCGGAAACAGCTCGGTACCGCAGGTCGTGCGGGTGCACGCGAGCACGTGTCCGCCGCGCACCGCCTGGGTCGGCGAGCCGCAAACGCCGCAAAAGCGATGCCGCCGCCGCCAGCCGACCATCGCGCGTGCGTAGCCCAGCAGGCCGGCATCGGCCGCGGGCAGCCGGCCGGCGATCGTGCGCAGGTCCTCGAAGCGCGACCCCGGCAACGCCGGGAGCGCATCGGTCGGCAGGACCTCCACCGCGAAACACGGCCGCCCGGCGAACCGACCGAGCAGCGTGAGCGCCTCGGCGCGTCGCGCGACCGCCGGCAGGCGCTCGAGCTCGACGAGCGCCGCGCGCGGGGTGTCGGTGTCGACGTCGCGAACCAGGCTCCGCGACTCGCAGACCAGCGTCGCGCAGCTCCCCGCCTCGGCGAGCGCGGCGTCGAACCCGGCCGGATCGTGGCGAAGGTGCACGGCGCGATCGAGGTAGGGTCCCGAGAACGTGGTACGGCGCGCCATCGCCGCGAATTCTAGCAGGCCCGTTGCATACCCTGGGCCGGCGGTGCGCGACAGTTTCCGCAGGGGGCGTCGCGGCCGGCGAGCACGTCGCGCAGGCGCAATCCTCCACAGCGCTCGCAGCGGGCGAGCCCGATCTCGGTGTGCCGCGCGAGCGCCCACAGCAGGAACCAGGCGTGCTCGAACGAGATCCGCGCGGGCTGGTGCAGGTCGACGTAGGCTTCGTACGCGCGGCACAGCAGCACGCCGGACTCGACGGTCCCGATCCGGTAATGCGATTCGACGCCGGCCGGCGTCGTCGCGAGCAACCCGAGCAGGATGTACAGGCTCGCGAGTTGCGCGGCCTGGAAGTGCAGCTCGGGGCTGCGAAAGAAGAACGCCGTCTGACGCGGCGACTTGCCGCGGTGCCGCGGAAGATCGCCGCGATCGCGCTCCTCGACGTAGCTGCGGTAGAGCTTGCGGATCCGGTCGTCGCTGAGTCCGGTCCACAGGCGGATCGTGCAGGTGCGCGCTTCGTGGCGAATCAGTCGCATCGCCAGATCGAAGCGCAACCGGTCCCGGGTATAGCGGTCGTCTGAAACCCTCATGACACCCTCCAAAATCGTCGAAAATCCCTATTTTTACAGCGCCAAAAAATTTGACAAAAATTAATCACAAAGTTAGCGTGATTGCCAGGGGGGTCGGTGGCGCGATTCGCCGCGCGTTCGTCGGGAAATGCGCAGGAGTGCGCCGCGTGACCCTGGGGAGGAGCCAGCGATGCAGGATCCGATCGTCGAACCCTGGGCGCGCGAGGCGTCGATCACCAGCGAGATCGACCGTACCCTGCGCGAACTGAATCTCGGCTTCCTCGACCTCGACGGCATCGCGGCGCCGGCGCTGGTCGCGCTGCCGCCCGCCCGCAAGGCCGCGATCGCCGAATGTCCCTATGCGCTGTTCGACCTGCGCTTCGACGACGACGCCTATTGGCGAACGCGTCTCGATGCCGCTCTGCCCTACCGGGTCGCGGAGTCCGGCGTGGCGAACCCGGACGTCGTCGCGTTCGTGCGCCTCGCGTTGACCTATGCGTGGCATCTGGCGACGAGCGCGAACCTGCAGGCGCGCCTCCTGCTCGGCATGGGCGCGCGGACGGCCGCGGTGTTCGCGGACGCGACGGTCGTGCGGCTCACGCAGATCGCGGACGCGGAGGCGCCGAATCTGGCGCCGCGCTGGCCGCGCTGCACGACGTTCTGGGACGGACTCGTCGCGGCGGCCGACAGCGCCGACCGGATGCGTCTGCGGCGGATCCAGCTTCACGGCCTGCAGATCGCGGTCGCGAAGCGGCTGCGCTAGCCAGCCGCCCCTCCCCGGCCGCGCCCCCGGTCGTTGCGGAGCGCACCCCACGCAGTTAACCTTCGCGCCTCTATGCTCGCACTCAAGCTTCGCCAGCTCGCCAAGACCTACAAGAACGGCATCAAGGCCCTGAAGGGCATCGATCTCGAGGTCGAGAGCGGGGATTTCTTCGCCTTGCTCGGGCCGAACGGCGCCGGCAAGACGACCGCGATCGGGATCGTCACCTCGCTCGTCACCAAGACCAGCGGCGTCGTCGAGGTCTTCGGCCACGACATCGACCGCGAGCTCGAAATCGCGAAATCCTGCATCGGCGTCGTCCCGCAGGAGGTCAATTTCAATCAGTTCGAGACCGTGCTGACGATCGTCGTGAACGAGGCGGGCTTCTACGGCATCGCGCGGCACGTCGCGAAACAGCGCGCCGAGGTCTATCTGAAGCAGCTGCAGCTCTGGGATCGGCGGCATTCGACCGCGCGTTCCCTGTCCGGCGGCATGAAGCGGCGGCTGATGATCGCGCGGGCGTTGATGCACCAGCCGGAACTGCTGATCCTCGACGAGCCGACCGCCGGCGTCGACATCGAGGTGCGCCGGTCGATGTGGGAATTCCTGCGCATGATCAACGGCGAAGGCACGACGATCATCCTGACCACGCATTATCTCGAGGAAGCGGAGAACTTGTGCCGGAACGTCGCGATCATCGACGGCGGTCGGATCATCGAACGGGACAGCATGGCCAACGTGCTGCGCAAGCTGCAGACGGAGGTCTTCGTGCTGAATCTGCGCGATGCGCGAACCGCGGTGCCCCGGCTCGAGGGGTTCAGCGCGTCACTCGCGGACGACCACACCCTCGAGGTCGAACTGTCGCGCGGCCAGAGTCTCAACCAGGTGTTCGCGCAGCTGAGCGCCCAGGGGATCGAGATCGACAGCATGCGCAACAAGGTCAACCGGCTCGAGGAACTGTTCGTGCGCCTGGTCGATTCCCGCGGCCGGGGCGGCGCGGGCGAGGCCGTCGCGTGAGCGCCGCCCCGGCAGGTCGCGCGCGCGCGCGCTGGATCGGATTCCAGACGATCCTGATCCGCGAGTTCGGCCGGATCGTGCGCATCTGGGGGCAGACGCTGCTGCCGCCCGCGGTCACCTCGACGCTGTACTTCGTGATCTTCGGGAGCTTGATCGGGCGCCGCGTCGGCCAGGTCGGCGGTCACGACTACATGCAGTTCATCGCGCCGGGCCTGATCATGATGACGGTGATCCAGAACTCCTACGGCAACGTCGTTTCCTCGTTCTTCGGCGCGAAGTTCGGCAAGCACCTCGAGGAGCTCCTGGTCGCCCCGCTGCCGAACTGGCTGATCGTGCTCGGCTACGCGCTCGGCGGCGTGCTCCGGGGCTTCATGGTCGGGACCGTGGTCACGATCGTGTCGCTGTTCTTCACCCGGCTCGGGTTGCTGCACCCCGTGCTGATCGTCTCGGCCGCGTTCCTCACCAGCTTCGTGTTCGCGCTCGGCGGATTCGTCAATGCGATGCTCGCGAAGAATTTCGACCAGATCTCCTGGTTCCCGACGTTCATCCTGACGCCGCTGACCTATCTGGGCGGCGTGTTCTACTCGATCCAGATGTTGCCCGGCTGGGCGCTCGATGCGTCCCACGCGAATCCGATCCTGTACATGGTCAGCGCATTCCGGTACGGTTTCCTGGGCACGGCCGACGTCGGCGTGCGGCTGGCCTTCGCGATCATGGTCAGCGCCGCCGTCGGCATGTTCTCGCTGGCCGTCGTGCTGATGAACCGAGGCGTCGGCATTCGCGACTGATCTCGGGTTGCCTGATGGAGGCGCCGCACCGGTCGAGAGCCGGTGCCGCCGAGGCCGGGGTACTACACTGGAGGCGCAGGATGAGCGAGGAAAAACAGCAGAAATTCACCGCGAAGGTCCGTCGCGGTCTCGTCTGGGTGCACCAGATCGCGGAAGCGGAACTGGCGAAGAAGAAAGCCGAGTCGACCGGCGCCCGGATCTCCGGGTTCACCGCGAGCGAGCTCCAGGACGTCGAGGCCGCGCTGACCTGGATCGCCCAGAACAAGGAATCGGGGCCACCGGAAGCGACCTGAGCCGCGCGTGACGCGGCGGCCGAGGACGGCGATGCCGATGACGCGAGAATCGGGATGCGCAAGAGAGCGCTGATCGTCGACGACTCGAAATCGGCTCGCGTCGTGCTGAGCCGGATGCTCGAGAAGTACGGGATCGAGGTGGACATGGCCGAGTCCGCCGAGCAGGCGATCCAGTACCTCGAGCACCAGCGGCCCGACGCGATCTTCATGGATCACTTGATGCCCGGCATGGACGGGTTGCAGGCCGTGAAGGTGATCAAGGCGGATCCGCGCAACGCGACGATCCCGATCATGATGTACACCTCGCAGGAAGGCGAGCTGTACGTGGGCCAGGCCCGCGCGCTCGGCGCGTTCGGCGTATTGCCGAAACAGGTCCGGCCGGTCGACGTCTCCAAGGTGCTGTACGAACTGCACTTGTTGCCGGACCGGCGCGACACCGAAGGCTCGGCGCTCGCACCGGTCGACCTCGAAGCGCCGCCCGCGGCGAAACCGCCGGCGCCGCTCGCGGGTACCGATGCGACCAAGCGGATCGAAACCGCGATCCGGGAGCAATCGGCGGACTTGCGCCGCTTCGTCGTCGCCAGTCTCGACAGCTTCGCGGCGCGGATCGTCGGCGACGTCCGCGATCACGCGGTGAGGTCGCCGATCGAACCCGCCCCCCTGCTACCGCCCGCCCCGCCCCAGCGGCCGCTGTGGCCGTGGATCGCCGCGATCGCGGTCGCCTCGTGCGCCGCGCTCGTATTCGCCGTGCTGTGGATGGGGGCGCGCGGTCGCCTCGCCGGGGCCGAGGCCGAGATCGCGACGCTCTCGGCGGCGGCGAGCCATCTCGATCGTGCGCGCGCCGATCTCGATCGTGCGACCGCGCGGCTCACGGCCGCGCTCGCGAGCGCATCGACCGGTGCTGCGCCCGGGTCCGCCGGCGCGACGTCGCCGGGCACGACCCCGTCGCCTGCGGTGACGGCCGGCGCGGCCGCGAACACGCGCGTCGAGACGGTGCCTTACGGCGAGGTCCCGCTCGACCGCGGGCGTCTCGACGCGATGCGCGGCCTGTTGTCGCAACTCGAGAGCCAGGGCTTTCACGGTGTGGTCAAGGTGACGAGTTATCCCGGCCTGTTCTGCCTCACCGGCAACCCGACCGACGGCTACGTGCCCGCGAAGCCGACGCTGCCCGCCGCTCAATGCGATGCGATCGGCAATCCGTTCGAAGAGTCGCTCTCCGGCCAGCAGCGACAATCGCTCGCCTTCGGCAACCTGATCGCCGGCGTGCGCGAGCGTTCCGGCGGCGCGATCTCGGTCGCGATTCAGGACGGCTCGAGCGCGCAGGTGGCGATGCCCTATCCGGCCCGCACGGCGACCTTGACCGCCGGCGAATGGAACAAGGCCGCGGCGGCGAACAATCGCGTCGAGTTCTCGGTCGAGCCCGGTACGGCTCAATGACGCTCGCACGCAGCACGCGACGCGCCGCGGCGGTTTCGCCGATCGCGCCCGGACGGCGCGGCCAGATACGCCGCACCGAAGTACAATGACCCCCGATTCCTCCCTCGTGAGAACGCCGATGCAAGCAAGACCCTGGATCGCCGCCAGCCTGTGTTTCGCGACCCTCGCCCTCGCGGGCTGCCACCGCGAGCAGAGCGACTGGCAAAAAGCGCGGGCCGCGAACACCCTGCAATCCTACGAGCAGTATCTCGCGAAGTACCCGAACGGCTCGTTCGCGACCCAGGCCGAGGCGCGTCTCGCGCAGGTCGAAGAGGACCAGGATTGGCAGAAGGCGAGCGCCGCGAACACGCCCGAGAGCTACCAGGCGTTCCTGCGGCAACACCCGCAAGGCAAGTGGGCCGAGGAGGCGCGGATCCGCATCGAGAATTTCGCGCTCGCGTCGCCCCCGAATGCGCCGCCGCCGGGCGCGGGATCGGCCCCGGCGTCGGCAGCCGCCGCGGGCGCTGCCGTCGGCACCGCGGCAACGGCCGCCGCCGCGGCGTCGAAACCCGCGGCATCGAGTGTCGCGACGCCGCCGCGGGCGCCGAGCGTGACGCGCAGTACGCACCGAACCGAACCGCATCGGGTCGCCGCGACGCCGCCGCGCGCGCGCTCCGCCGGCGACTACGGGGTGCAGCTCGGCGCGTTTCGTTCGGGTTCACACGCCGCGTTGCGGCACTGGCAGGCGCTCGTCGTACGCAACCGGTCGCTGTTGCGAGGTCTGCATCCCCGGGTGAGCCCCTTGCGCACGAAGACGGGCCGGCTGTATCGGCTGCAGGCGCGCGGGCTCACCCGCGCGCACGCCGCGCTGATCTGCCGTCGCCTGCGCGCGCACGCCCAGCCGTGCATCGTGTTGCGCCCGTAGGGCCACTGACGTCCGGCCCTGACAAAAATTGTCACCGCGATGCCGCCGACCGGGTCGTGCAAGCGCTTGAAATGAACTGAATTCCGGGATGGCACGCGGATTGCATCGACTGGATCGTCGAGCTTTCGCGTGGCAAGCCACCGACTGGCGTTCGGTGCCCGCGCGAACTCACTGCGTCAAGGCGGGTTCACGGGCATCCACGGAGGTCGAGCGACGGCAATCAGCGCAGATGGCATTCACGTTTGGGTCGATCGAAACGCGGCGCCGCGAGTCCGCATCCCCTTCCCCCCCCCCTCGACGGGCTCGCGGCGCCGGCGCTTCAACGGCCGGCACAATCGAGGGCGAACGCGGTTTCCATCGCGGTGTCGCGAAAGTGCTCGAAGCGGCCCGCTTTGCCGCCGTGTCCCGCGTCCATTTCGACGTGCAGCAACAGGGGATTGCGGTCGGTCTTCATCGCGCGCAGCTTCGCGACCCATTTGACCGGTTCGAAGTACTGGACCTGGCTGTCCCACAAGCCGGTCGTGACCAGCATCGCGGGGTAGGCTTGCGCGCGGACGTTGTCGTACGGTGAGTACGACAGCAGGTACTCGTAGTCCTCGCGAACGGTGGGATCGCCCCATTCGTCGTACTCGTTGGTCGTCAGCGGGATGCTCTCGTCGAGCATCGTCGTGACCACGTCGACGAAGGGGACCTGGGCGACGATCGCGCGGTAGAGTTCCGGGGCCATGTTCGCAACCGCCGCGACCAGCAAGCCGCCCGCGCTTCCGCCCATCGCGATCACCCGATCCCGCGCGCCGATCCCGCGCTCGACGAGCGCCCGAGTGACGGCGATGAAGTCGGTGAACGAATTGCGCTTGTGGCGCAAGCGGCCGGCGTCGTACCAGGCGCGACCCATTTCCTGGCCGCCGCGGACGTGCGCGATCGCGTGGACGAAGCCCCGATCGAGCAGGCTCAGCCGCGAGATCGAGAACGCCGGATCGACGCACAATCCGTAGGCACCGTAGGCGTACAGGAGCAAGGGGGCGGTGCCATCGAGCGGCGTGTCCCGGTGGCGCACCATCGTGACCGGGATCTGCGCGCCGTCCGGGGCCGTGACGAACTCGAGCGCGGCCTGGTAGCGCGAGGGTTCGAAGTCGCCGACCACCTCGTCCTGCTTCAGCAGCGTGCGCGTGCCGCGGCGGACATCGAAATCGTAGGTCGTCCGCGGTGTCGTCGGCGAGGTGTAGGTGTAGCGCAGCACGTCGGTGTCGACGGCGGGGTTGTCGCCGAAATCCATCGTGAACGCGGCGTCCTCCGCGTCGACCAGAAACGGCTCATGGCGCGGCGAATCGGTCCCGCCCGGCGCGAGCGGGACGATCTGGATCCGCCGCAGCGCGCCGATCCGCAGCGATACCGCGAGGAAGTGCGCGAACGGCTCGAAATCGTGGACGAACGCGTCGGCGCGGTGCGCCACGACGTCGCGCCACCTCGTCCGGTCCCCCGGCGCCTCGACCGGGGCCTGCAGCACGCGGAAATTCGGTGCGTTCCAGTTGCTGCGGACCAGGAAACCGCCGTCGGCGTGCTCGATCTGGTACTCGTGATCGCGCTCGTGCGGCAGGAACACGCGGAACTCGAGCGCCGGGTCGTCGGCGCGCGCATACCGCCACTCCGAGGAGACGGTGCTCTCCATGTGGATGAACAGATAGCGCTCCGACTTCGACTTCGACACGCCGGTGTAGAAGCTCCGGTCCGTCTGCTCGAACACCAGGACGTCGGCGCGCGGGTCGGTACCGACGACGTGCTTGCGCACGTACAGCCCGAGCAGGGTCTCGGGCTCCTTCGCGACGTAGAGCAGCGTGCGGCCGTCGTTCGCCCACGCGAGATCCGCCTCCACGTCCTCGATCACGGTCGGCAAGGTCACCCCGGTCGCGAGATCCCGCAGCCGCAACCGGTACTGGCGCCGTCCGACCGTGTCCTCGCAATACGCGAGCATCCGGCCGTCCGGGGAGACCTCGGCGGCACCGATCTGGAAGTAATCGTGGCCGGCCGCGAGCGCGTTCGCGTCCAGCATCGTCTCTTCCGGGGCATCCATCGAGCCGCGCCGGCGCAGGAACACGGGATGCTCGGCGTCGGGGTCGAAGCGCTCGTAGTACCAATATCCCTGCTTGAAGTACGGCACGCTCGCGTCGCTGCGCGGCAGACGGGCGACGATCTCCTCGAACACGCGCGTCTCGAGCGGCGCGATTCGCGCCATCATCGCCCGGCGGTACGCGTTCTCGGCTTCCAGATACGCGAGCACCTGCGGGTCTTGGCGATCGTCGTCGCGCAACCAGTAATACGGGTCGGTTCGGTCGCCCCAAGGCGAGTGCAGCCGCCGCGGCCGGATCGCGGCGACCGGCGCGGGGATCGGCGAGTCGCCGGGATCGGTCACGTTTTCGCTCGCATGATCGCGGGAGTATAGTCGGATCCACGGGGCGCCTTGCCGCTCCGGGTGATGCCGGTTCGTCGGATCCTGCGCGGAGGGACAACGCGATGCCTACCGTCGGCCAACTGCTCGCACTCAAGGGGCGCCAGATCTACTCGGTCGGGCCGCAGGATTCGGTGCTGCGGGCGATCGAAGTGATGGCGACGCAACACGTCGGCGCGCTCTTGGTGATGGAACGCGATCGCCTGCTCGGCGTGATTTCCGAACGCGACTACGCGCGCAAGGTGATCCTGCAGAACCGTTCTTCGCACGACACGCCGGTCACCGCGATCATGAGTTCACCCGTGATCACGGTCGGGCTCGGCGACACCGTCAAGCGGTGCATGGAGCTGTGCACCAACGAGCGCATCCGCCACCTGCCGGTCGTCGACGGGGGAGCGGTCGTCGGGATGTTGTCGATCGGTGATCTCGTGAAGGCGCTGTTGCAGGAGCAGAGCGAGCACATCGAGCAGCTCGAGCGCTATATCGCCGGTTGACCGCGCACGTCGCGCTAGTATCATGCGGTGCTATATCCAGGCACGCGCGCCGCGAAGCGTCCGTGCCGGCGCGATCGCGCGATCGATAGAGCGCCTCGAACCGATTTAGTGTGTTGTTTTTGAAAGGCTTTGCGGTCGGTACCGCACGGCACGGAACGGTATGGGCAGCGCTATGGTCGATCGCGAACAATCTGCCGGGGAGGCCACCGCGCCCCTCGATCCCCGCTGGACCGATTGGGGCCTCTATCGGCTGTCCGACGAGAAGGACTCTTGTGGCTTCGGCCTGATCGCCAGCCTCGACGACCGTCCGAGCCACTGGATCGTGGCTTGCGCGATCCGCTCGCTCAACCGGCTGACCCATCGCGGCGCGGTCGCGACCGACGGCAAGACCGGGGACGGCTGCGGCGTGTTGATGAAAATGCCGGTCGCATTCCTGCGCGCGGTCGCCGCCGAGGCCGGGATCGCGCTCGCGCCGGCGTTCGCCGCCGGTCTCGTGTTCCAGAGCCGGGATCCGGCGGTCGCCGAGCGCTCGCGGCAGGTCCTGGTCGAGGCCCTGGCGGCGGAGCGATGCGAGGTCGCCGGCTTCCGCGAGGTGCCGATCGACCCGGACGCCTGCGGCGCCGAAGCGCTCAAGAGCCTGCCGCGGATCGCCCAGGTGTTCGTGAACTTCCGCGGCGACATCGACGACGCGACCTTCAATCGCAAGCTCTTCCTCGCGCGCCGCCGGGCGGAGCAGCGGCTCGAGGGCATCGACCCGGCTTTCTACGTGCCCTCGTTGTCGGCGAGCACCATCGTCTACAAGGGCA
The DNA here is from genome assembly GCA_021785405.1 of Pseudomonadota bacterium. Taxonomy (GTDB): domain Bacteria; phylum Pseudomonadota; class Gammaproteobacteria; order Steroidobacterales; family Steroidobacteraceae; genus Bog-1198. The sequence goes on from JAJYFF010000006.1 coordinate 81,498, forward strand.
TGGTGATGCCGCAGTTCCTCCTCCAGTTCTACCCGGACCTGCAGGACCCGCGGATGGAAACCTCGGTCGCGGTATTCCACCAACGGTTTTCGACGAACACCTTGCCGCAGTGGCGTCTCGCGCATCCGTATCGGTATCTCGCCCACAACGGCGAGATCAACACGATCCAAGGCAACCGCCGCTGGGCGGTCGCGCGCGGTCCCCTGTTCCGTTCGCCGCTGTTGCCGGATCTCGCCGACATCCTGCCGGTGGTCTCCCTGTCGGGCTCCGATTCCCAGTCGCTCGACAACATGCTGGAGCTGCTGCTCGCCGGCGGCCTCGACCCGATGCACGCGATGCGGCTCCTGATCCCGCCCGCGTGGCAATCGGTCGACATGATCGATCCGGACCTCAAGGCGTTCTACGAGTACTACGCGACCCACATGGAGCCGTGGGACGGTCCCGCGGGCATCGTGCTCACCGACGGCCGATACGCCTGCTGCACGCTCGATCGCAACGGCTTGCGGCCGGCGCGCTGGGTGATCACGAAGGACCGGCACATCACGATCGCCTCCGAGGCGGGGGTCTGGGACTATGCGCCGGGCGACGTCGTCAAGAAGGGCAAACTCGGCCCCGGCGAGATGCTCGCGCTCGACCTGCAGACCGGCGAACTGATGGACACGCGCCGGATCGACGATTTGCTGAAGAGCCGTCACCCGTACAAGACCTGGCTGAAAAAGGGCGTCCGCTACCTGGAGACGGACCTGATCGATCCGCGCCTCGCGGCGGAGCCGTTCGATCGCGACACGCTCGCGACGTATCACAAGATGTTCAACGTCTCGATCGAGGAGCGCGACGAGATCATCCGCGTGCTCGCCGAGGACGAGAGCGAGGCGGTCGGTTCGATGGGCGACGACACCCCGATGCCGGTCCTGTCGCGCAAAGTGCGCTCGCTGTTCGATTACTTCCGGCAGCAATTCGCGCAAGTCACCAATCCGCCGATCGACTCCCTGCGCGAGAGCATCGTGATGTCCCTGCAGACGCAGATCGGCCCGGAATGCAACATCTTCGTGCCGCTGCCGCAGCACGCCGAGCAGATCGTGTTGAGTTCGCCGATCCTCTCGCAGCGCAAGCTGCGGCAGATCGTCGCGCTCGCCGGCAGCGGCGTTCCGCACGAGTTCATCGACCTGCAATACGAGGAGACCGTGGACCTGAAGACCGCGATCCTCGCGGTCTGCGACCAGGCCGAGAACGCGGTCCGCAACGGCAAGCTCGTGCTGCTGCTGTCGGACCGGTACCTGGTCCGCGGCAAGCTGCCGATCCACGCGCTGCTCGCGACCGGCGCCGTGCACAACCGGCTCGTCGAGACCGGGCTGCGATGCAAGTGCAACCTGCTGGTCGAGACCGGCGTCGCGCGCGATGCGCATCACTTCGCGTGCCTGATCGGCTACGGCGCCACCGCGGTCTACCCGTACCTCGCGTACCAGACGCTGTTCGACCTGCTGCAGAAAGGCGCGCTCGACATCGAGGAAGAGGAGCGCCGCCAGGAGATCGGCCGCAGCTACCGGCGCGGGATCCGCAAGGGTCTGTACAAGATCATGTCGAAAATGGGGATCTCGACGATCGCAAGCTACCGCAGCGCCCAGCTGTTCGAGATCGTCGGCCTTGCCGACGAGGTCGTGGACCTGTGCTTCCAGGGTTCCGACAGCCGGATCCAGGGCGCGGACTTCGCCGACCTCGAGCGTGACGCGAGGTGGCTCGCGCAGAACGCGTGGGACGCGAATCGGGCGGTCGGCCCGGGCGGCCTGCTGAAATACATGCACGGCGGCGAGTACCACACCTACAACCCGGAGGTGATCGCCGCGCTGCAGGCCGCGGTCGTGACCGGCAGCTACGAGCGGTACCGGGAATTCGCGGCGCTGGTCAACGAGCGACCGGTCTCGTGCATTCGCGATCTGCTCGCGCTGAAACCCGCGACCGCGCCGATCCCGATCGACGAGGTCGAACCGGTCGAGGAGATCCTGAAGCGATTCGACAGCGCGGGCATGTCGCTCGGCGCGCTGTCGCCGGAGGCGCACGAGGCGCTCGCGATCGCGATGAATCGGATCGGCGCCCGCTCGAACTCCGGCGAAGGCGGCGAGGACCCGGGCCGTTACCACACCGAGCGGAATTCGAAGATCAAGCAGGTGGCGTCGGGACGCTTCGGCGTGACGCCGGAATATCTGATCAGCGCCGAGGTGCTGCAGATCAAGATCGCGCAAGGCGCGAAGCCGGGCGAAGGCGGGCAGCTGCCGGGGCACAAGGTCAACGAGATGATCGCGCGGCTGCGATTCGCGCGGCCGGGGGTCGGCTTGATCTCGCCGCCGCCGCATCACGACATCTATTCGATCGAGGATCTCGCGCAGCTGATCTTCGACTTGAAGCAGATCAACCCGCAGGCGCTGGTCTCGGTGAAGCTGGTCGCCGAGCCCGGTGTCGGCACCGTCGCCGCCGGCGTCGCGAAGGCTTACGCGGACCTGATCACGATCAGCGGCTACGACGGCGGGACCGGCGCGAGTCCGCTGTCCTCGATCAAGTATGCCGGCACGCCGTGGGAACTCGGTCTCGCCGAGACGCACCAGACCTTGCGCGTCAACGAGCTGCGCCAGCGCGTCCGCGTCCAGGTGGACGGCGGCCTGAAGACGGGGCTCGACGTGATCAAGGCGGCGCTGCTCGGCGCCGAGAGCTTCGGCTTCGGCACCGCGCCGATGGTCGCGCTCGGCTGCAAGTACCTGCGGATCTGCCACCTCAACAACTGCGCGACCGGGGTCGCGACCCAGCACGCGGTCCTGCGCGCGAAGCACTTCATCGGGCTGCCGGAGATGGTGATCAACTATTTCCGCTTCGTCGCCGAGGAATGCCGCGAGATCATGGCCTCGCTCGGCGTTCGCAGGCTCGTCGAGCTGATCGGGCGCACCGACCTGCTCGAGACCTCGCCGGGCGAGACGCCGAAGCAGCGCAAGCTCGATCTGCGGCCGATCCTCGCGAACGCCGATCTCGTTTCCAGCGCTTCGCAATATTGCCTGGACGCGCGCAATCCGCCCTACGACAAGGGCGTGCTCGGCGAGCGGATGCTCGCGGACATGCGCGCGGCGATCGCCTCGAAGTCCGGCGGCGTGTTCGCGTACGCGGTCAGCAACTACGACCGCTCGATCGGTGCGCGGATATCCGGCGAGATCGCCCGCCGCTGGGGCAACGTCGGCATGGCGGACGCCCCGATCGTCGTCAACCTGCACGGCTCGGCCGGTCAGAGTTTCGGCGTGTGGAACGCGGGTGGCCTGCACTTGCGTCTCGAAGGCGAGGCGAACGACTACGTCGGCAAAGGCATGGCCGCGGGCAAGATCGTGCTCAAGCCGCCGGCCGAGTCCGGGTTCGTCGCGCGCGAGACCGTGATCATGGGCAACACCTGCCTCTACGGGGCGACCGGGGGCGAACTGTTCGCCGCCGGCATTGCGGGCGAACGGTTCGCGGTCCGCAATTCCGGCGCGATCGCGGTCGTCGAGGGGACGGGCGATCACTGCTGTGAATACATGACGGGCGGCGTCGTGTGCGTGCTCGGCCGGACCGGCGTCAATTTCGGCGCCGGCTTCACCGGCGGCTTCGCGTACGTCCTCGATCTGGAGCGCGACTTCGTCGACCGTTACAACCACGAACTCATCGACATCCATCGCGTATCGCCCGAGGGCATGGGACCGCACGTGCAACATCTGTACGGCTTGATCGAGCAACACGTCGCCGAAACCGGCAGCGCCTGGGGCGAGCAGTTGCTGGCGGACTTTCGCAGCTACGTCGGCCGCTTCTGGGTCGTGAAGCCGAAGGCCGCCGCGATCGGCTCGCTGCTCGAGAACCTGCGCCGCGCGGCCTGACGCCGCCACTGCCGACGGAACCGCTCGATGGCCGACAAGCACCTGCAATTCCTCGAAGTCCCGCGCCGGGACCCGGACAAGCTCCCGGTCGAACAGCGCACGCAGCAATTCCGCGAGATCTACGCGCCCTACCCGGCGGAGGAGGCCGCGCAGCAGTCCGGCCGGTGTCTGGCGTGCGGCAACCCGTTCTGCGAGTGGAAGTGCCCGGTGCACAACTACATCCCGAACTGGCTCGCGTTGATCGCCGACGGCAAGCTG